>DATBAU010000105.1:0-28971 GCA_036271355.1 Rudaea sp.
CGACGTGACTTCGACGCCGCACGCCACCTCACCTCGTCCCACGCTCACCGTTCTCGGATTCGACTACGGCGCACGCCGCATCGGCGTCGCCGTCGGCAACACGTTCACCGGCGATGCGCGCGCGTTGAGCGTGGTCGGCAATAACGACAACGGCGTCGACTGGACGCGCGTCGCGTCGGTCGTACGCGAATGGCGTCCGAACGCATTGCTCGTCGGTCTGCCGCTGATGCTTGACGGTTCCGAACAAGCGACCAGCAGAGCCGCGCGCACGTTCGCGAGCGCGCTCAGCGAACGCTATCAATTGCCGGTGCACATGGTCGACGAGCGATTGAGTTCTGTCGAAGCATCGCAACGCTTCGCCGACCGCCGCGCGCGCGGCCAGGCGCGACGCAAGAACGCGAACGAACTCGACGCGATTGCCGCGCAGGTGATCGTCGAAACTTGGCTCACGCAAACATTGAACTCGCGCCAATGAGCAGTGACGTGCAAATCGATGCGAACGGAAAACTGCGCCATCTGCTGACGCTCGACGGCTTACCCGCGCAGACGATCACGAAATTGCTCGATCGCGCCGAATCACTGCGTGAGCGCACGCACAACGGCGCGGAGCCGCTCGATCTTCTGCACGGCCGCACCGTCATCAATCTGTTTTTCGAACCTTCCACGCGTACGCGCACGTCATTTGATCTCGCCGCGAAACGTCTCGGCGCGAACGTCATCAATTTCGACATCGCGAGTTCATCGACGACAAAAGGCGAAACGCTGCTCGACACGATCCACACGCTGGAAGCAATGCATTGCGACGCCTTCGTGGTACGTCACAAGGAATCCGGCACGCCGGAATTCATCGCGAAGAACCTGCGCAGCGATGCGCGCGTTCTGAACGCCGGTGACGGCAATCACGCGCATCCGACACAAGGTCTGCTAGACGCATTCACGTTGCGCCGGCATCGCCCAGATTTTTCGGCGCTGACTGTCACGATCTGCGGCGATATCCGACATTCCCGCGTCGCGCGCTCGGATGTGCACGCGTTCCGCGTACTCGGCGCGAAGGAAATCCGCCTCTGCTCGCCGTCGGAACTTGCGCCGGACACCGCCGATTTTCCACATTGCCGCATTTTCCACAATTTCAACGAAGCCATCGCCGGCGCCGACGTCGCAATCATGCTTCGTCTGCAAAAAGAACGCATGCAGACCGCATCGATTCCGTCGGAAGCGGACTATTTCGAGCGCTTCGGTCTTTCCATCGATCGGCTCAAGCGCGCCAAACCCGATTGCCTCGTCATGCACCCGGGCCCGATGAATCGCGGCGTGGAAATCCAGTCCGAAGTCGCCGACGGCCCACGGTCGCTCGTGCTCGAACAGGTCGGCAACGGTGTTTTTGTCCGCATGGCGGCTCTTTTGGAGCTTTTCGGCGACACGTAAACACGGCACGACTCGGGCATAATGGCGGCGAGCCGAAACACCGCGCCGCAGCCAACTAGGGATTGTCCGTCATGCGTCTGATCCGCCTCGCCTTGCCCGTACTGCTCGCCAGCCTTGTCGTCGCCTGCAGCAAAAACGCCGCTACCGACGACAACGCCCCGTTGTCCTTCGTCCCGGCCGATACGCCGTACGCGATGGCCAATCTCGAACCGGCACCGGCGGCCGTTTACGATGCGTGGTCGCAGCGAATGAAAACGTACTGGCCGAACCTGATGCAGATGTATCAGGGCATGCTCGACCAGGCCGCCAACACGAAGATGTCCGATCCGAACGCGGAGCGCGGTATCAAGATCGCCAAGGCGCTGCTCGACGAACTCAACACCGACGACCTCATGGGCCGCATCCGCGCCATCGGTTTCAAACCCGATGCGCGTTACGCGTTCTACGGCATCGGCATGGTGCCGGTGATCCGCACCGAACTCGGCGATCCCGCTGCACTGCGTGCCGAGATCGCGAAGATCGAAACGAAAGTCGGCGAAAAAGTGCCGGTGGGCAAAGTCGGCAATCAGGAATATTGGTACCTCGGCGATCAGCAAGGGATGGCCGTTGCCGCGATCGAGGGCAATCAACTCGTGCTGTCGATCCTACCGGTCGCGGCCGACGATACGCTTAAACAGACCATTCTCGGACTGACCAAACCGGCGCAGAATCTCGGCGCCGCCGGCACGTTGCAGGCGCTCGCCAAGCAATACAACTATTCGAACTACGGCGTCGGTTTCGTCGACTTCGTGCGCCTGACTGAACGCCTCAGCAGTCCGCCGACCGGCACCGACGCGCAGTTCGCGAAGGCGCTCGGAATTCCGTTCGCCGGCGCCGATCCCGCGTGCCGCGCGGACTATCTCGACATCGCGCACAAGTTCCCGCGCTTCGTCGGCGGCGTCGAAGAACTCGCCGTGCAGCGCGTTCGCATCGGCGCGCAGATGGAAATCGACGCGTCGATCGCGCAACCGCTCGCGGCTGCATTGAATGCCGCCCCCGGCACCGGCGCGGCCGGACGCGGCGTGATGGATTTCTCGATGTCGCTGCCCGTGCTGAAGCTCAAGGATTTCTGGATCAAGCAGGCCGACGCCGTGGCGGCCAAGCCGTACACGTGTCCGCAGCTCGCGTCGCTCAATGCCGCGTTTGCCAGCTCGAAGACGAAAGTTGACATCACCGTGCCGCCGCCGTTCAGCGATTTCACCGGCATGCGCTTCGTGCTCGACAAGCTCGACATGAAACCCGGCGCGACGATTCCGGATGTCTACGCGATGCTCGCGATGCGCACCAACAATCCGATCGCCGTGCTCGCGATGGCGCAGATGGCGGTGCCGCAATTGGCCACGCTGAAAGTTCAGCCTGATGGCAAATCCGTTCCGCTTCCGCCCGGCACCGTGCCGATGACGACGCAGCCGATCGCCGTCGCGATGACGAACGACACGCTCGGCATGTCCAGCGGGACCGGCGAAGACGCGACACTCGGCGCGTTCCTCGCCGAACCGGCATCGAAGGATCCGGTGTTCCTGCGCTTCCATTTCTCCGGTCAGATCTACAAATTGATGGCCGACGTGATGGACAAGGCCGCCGCCGCGATGCCGGCCGATAAGCAAGCGCAGTTCGCCTCGCAGAAGCAGATGTTCGCCGCGTACGAACAATGGCTGAAGTCAGGCGACATGACCTTCATCGCGACGCCGACCGGCATCGCGTTCCACGAAGTCGTCGAACAGAACTGATCGGCTGCGCCGGTTCAGCCGACGAACAACAGCCGGCCGCGAAAACCGCGGCCGGCGCCGTCCACATCGATTCCCAGAAGCACGCGCCGGTTCGCGCGCTGAGCGATCGCTATGACATCGCGCTCGTCGAGCGGATGCATCTCCGCCGCGACATCAACGGCGTGCACTTTGCGCCGTAACGGCGCGAGCCAACGATTTGGCAACACGCGATACGCCATGCCGGCAAGATCGGAACTGTAACCGCTCGCGATCTGAAACACGGCGATGCCCTGCGGCGACAGCACGCGCATGAATTCGCCGATATAGGCGCGCTGCATGTCGGCGGGAATATGGTGCAGCGTGATCGCGGAATACACCAGATCGACACTCGCGTCACCGACGAAACGCAAATCGGCCGCGCCGTTCTCGACGAACCGGATATTCGTGCGATCGCCGTTCAATTCGCGTGCGCGCGTAATCATCGACGACGCGATATCGACGCCGATCACCTCGGCATAGCGTTTCGAGAGCGCACGCGACAGCCGTCCGACACCACAACCGAAATCGAGCGCGACCGCGTGCGCGGCCGGACGTCCCAGCGCGGCGCATTGACGTTCGACGGCGTCGATCTCGTGCTCACCGAAATCGAAAAAGTCGTCGATGTTCCATCGCCCCCCGCGCTTGTCCGGCGACGACAGGATCGCCCATAGCGGATCTTCTTCGCCGAGCACGCGCCATGTCTCGCGCAGGCGTTCGATGTCATTCGCCATCGTGCGCGTCTCGACCGGCGTTCGCTGGATTCGAAAATGCGACGCCCGGCGCGTGGGCCGGGCGTCGGGCTTGCGTTGCGGTCATACCGATCAGGTTTCCACGAGCTCCACGCCGTCCATGCCTTGCGACAAGGTGTGCGCGTCGCCGCCTTGCGCGAGCTTGATCTTCAGGCGCACTTCGTTGGTCGAGTCCGCGTGACGCAGCGCATCCTCGTACGAAATCTCGCCCGCCTGATACAGCTCAAACAAGCTTTGATCGAACGTCTTCATGCCGAGGTTCGTCGATTCCTTCATGACGTCCTTGAGCTTGTGAATGTCGCCCTTGCGAATGTAGTCCTGCACCAATGGCGTGCCGAGCATCACCTCCACCGCGACGCGACGTGCCTTCCCGTCCGGCGTCGGAATGAGCTGCTGCGCAACCACACCTTTGAGATTCAACGACAGATCCATGAACAACTGTGAACGGCGATCTTCGGCGAAGAAGTGAATGATGCGATCCATCGCCTGGTTCGCGTTGTTCGCGTGCAGCGTGCAAAGACACAGGTGACCGGTTTCGGAAAAGTTGATCGCGTGTTCCATCGTCTCGCGCGTACGGACTTCGCCGATGAGGATGACATCGGGCGCCTGACGCAACGTATTTTTCAGTGCGTTTTCCCACGAATCGGTATCGATGCCGACTTCGCGCTGCGTGACGATGCAGCCTTCGTGCTTGTGCACGTATTCGATCGGATCCTCGATGGTGATGATGTGACCGGTCGAATTCTGGTTGCGATAACCGACCATCGACGCGAGCGACGTCGACTTACCAGTACCCGTCGCACCGACGAAGAGAATGATGCCGCGCTTGGTCATCGCCAACGTCTTGATGATCGGCGGCAAGTTCAATTCTTCAACGGTTGGAATGCGCGTTTCGATACGACGCAAAACCATGCCGACATTGTTGCGCTGATAGAAACAGCTCACACGGAAACGGCCCACACCCGACACGCCGATAGCGAACTGGCATTCGTGCGTCTTTTCGAACTCTTCGCGCTGCGACGGCGTCATCACGTTCAGCACCATGTCGCGCGACTGCTGCGGCGTGAGCGGATTCTGCGTGATCGGTGCCACGCGCCCATGCACCTTGATGGAAGGCGGCACGCCGGCCGTGATGAACAAGTCGGACGCCTTCTTGTGCACCATCAGTTTGAGGAAGGAGGTGAAATCTACGGCACTCATGATTGGCTCCAGCGTGTTCGATCGAGGGGACTCGGCCCCGATATTCGTGGCATCTTACACCTGCGGGGCGTGCGGAAATCAAACGCCCGCAACGTTCTAGAACACCGTTACGTCGACGTCCGGCAGGTCGGTGGCGGAGACGTCGATTTCCAACCTCGCAGTACCACTTTTTTCACAATTGCACGCATAAACCGCCGACACGCGGTCGGAAGCGACCGGCTCAACGGCGTTTCCATCGACTTTGACTTGCACGATCGGATCCACGTTGAACGCGAATCCGAGGTTCGCAACCGCCACGTATTCACCTGCGTGGATATCGACGCTCAGATGCATCGGCTTGGCATCCTTCGCCGCCGGCAAGTACGCGGGATAGCGCGGCACGTCGGGTTCCAGACGCGCAGCCTGTTCCGATACCGGACGCGCCGGCACCACGCCGAGCGGACCGAGGCGATGCACCGGTTTCGTCGTCAGGCGCGCGAACATGGCGCGCGACAGCCCGAGCCAGTGGCTGCGTCCTTCTTCCGATCCGCCGATGTGCACATCGTCGCGGCCGCACATCAGACGCATCTCCACGCCGTAATTCTGCGTGAGCTGATTGGCGTACGTGCCATGGATGCTCGGCTTGTCGACCGAACACAAAAATCGGCCGCTCGTGTCCATCGCGTAGGTGGGCAACAAGAGCAACGGCGCGGCATCGCTGGCCGGCGCGGCGACATCGAACATCGGCATCCACGCAAACGGCCACACACCACGGACCTGATCGCGCGCATGACCATACGTTGTCACAAGCGCCGCGAGAATCGCGACGCACGCCGCTCCCCAACGCGCAGCACGCGAGACCGTGTGCGCGCCTAGCGACGCGAGACCGATCGCCACCAAGCCGACGAGGAAAATCCGCGACGAGGTCGTCATGTAATACGGTGTTTGCGCACGCAGGATGGCGAGCGTCGCGAACATCGCCAACGTCGCGATGATCGCCAACGATGCGGTCGGCCGTGTGCGTCGATCACGAATCGCAACGATCAATCCGATCGCACCGGCAACGCCACCGAGCGCCACAACGCAAGCCGCGATCATCGCTCCGCGGACGCCGAGATCACCAAATATTTCCAAAAGGTATCGCGTTCCACCGAACGCGACGGCCACGAACAGCGCCGGAATTTTCGCGAGACTGCCGGTCGATTTCGGATCGGCCGCGAATGCAGTCGATTTGTGGAAATCCTGGAAACCGCGCAGTGCATCCGCATACACGAACGGCAACAGCGGCGCGATGACGAGGAACGCCGCCAGTACGAAATCCCACCAGCGCACCTTCACATGCCGCGCGCGGATCAGTACGAACAATCCGACCCACGCGCAGCCGATGTTCGACGGATGCGCATGCATCGCCAGCGTGAACGCGATCGCCATGCCGTAGAAATAGCGTCGCTTGCCGCTACGCCAATAACGCACGCAGCACAGCAGAAAGGCGACGACCAGCAACGCCGACAATATCGGATGCAGCGGAAGCATCCATTCGTAGGTCGTCCACGACGGCACGACGAGTCCGATCGCGAACAACATGCCCGCGCGACGCGAATGCAATTCCTTGCCCAGCAGATACGCGACCGGAATCTGCAACGCAGCGATCAACCCGAGCAACACGATCGTACCGAACCACGTGCGGCCGATCAGTTGCAGCAGCGCCAGCAGGTAATACCACACCGGGCCGAGATGGATCATGCCGTTGAGCACCGGACCTTCCAGCGGCCACTGCTCGCCGCGCAGCAGACGCCACACGACGAACATGTCGCGCGACAGATCCATGTGCGACGCCGAGTACGGCACACGCGCCAGCATCAGCAGCATCAATCCGCCGAGCGCAGCGATGCGCCAGCGGCGCGTGCCGTCGGAAATCGTATCCATCATGGGTGTGCGACCGGCCGAGCGCGTGCCGCTGTGCGTTCGGCCATGCGCGGATTACTTGAAGATTTCTTTGTTCTTCGCGTAACTGATCGCCTGCTGGCGCGTGACCAGACCGCGTTTCACCAGATCCTGCAGACATTGATCGAGCGTCTGCATGCCGTACTGGTTTCCGGTCTGAATCGACGAATACATCTGCGCAACTTTGTCTTCGCGAATCAGGTTTCGGATAGCCGGAATGCCGACCATGATTTCATGCGCGGCGATGCGTCCGCCGCCGACTTTCTTGAGCAGCGACTGAGAAATCACCGCGCGCAACGATTCCGACAACATCGAACGCACCATCGGTTTTTCGCCGGCGGGGAAGACGTCGATGATGCGGTCGATCGTTTTCGACGCCGAACTCGTGTGCAGCGTGGCGAACACGAGATGTCCCGTTTCCGCGGCGGTGAGCGCCAGACGAATCGTTTCGATGTCGCGCATTTCGCCGACGAGAATGTAGTCGGGATCTTCGCGCAGCGCCGAGCGCAGCGCCTCGTTGAATCCGTGCGTATCGCGATGCACTTCGCGCTGGTTGATCAAACACTTTTGCGCGGTGTGCACGAATTCAATCGGATCTTCGACCGACAGAATATGCCCGTATTCGTTCTTGTTGATGTGATCGACCATCGCTGCCAGCGTCGTCGACTTGCCCGATCCGGTCGGGCCCGTGCACAGGATCAAACCCTGCGGCTGATTGATCAGTTCCTTGAAAATTTTCGGCGCGCCGAGGTCTTCGAGCGAGAGCACTTCCGACGGAATCGTGCGGAACACCGCGCCCGCGCCGCGATTCTGGTTGAACGCGTTCACGCGGAAACGCGCGAGGCCGGGAATCTCGAACGAAAAGTCGACTTCGAGGAATTCTTCGTAGTCGCGGCGCTGTTTGTCCGACATGATGTCGTACACCAGCGAATGCACCTGTTTGTGGTCCAGCGATGGGATATTGATGCGACGCACGTCGCCGTCGACTCGGATCATCGGCGGCAGGCCGGCCGACAAATGCAGGTCGGACGCCTTATTCTTCACCGAGAACGCCAGTAATTCGGCAATATCCATCGAAATCCCCTTGGCAAGCGTGACGCGGCCGGACACGCCGCTCTGCGATGCAGTATAACCCCAACATTTCAAGCCCGCGCAACCCCTTGGCGACACTTTCTTGACAACGGATTACCTAGACATCCAAGCCCGCATCGAGGCCGCCACGACCCGCGCAAACCAACCCGCGCGCCTGCTCGCGGTGTCGAAAACCAAACCCGCGACGGCAATCCGCGCGCTCGCCGCGCAAGGCCAGCGCGCGTTCGGTGAAAACTATGTGCAGGAAGCGCTGACCAAGCAGCGCGCGCTGGCCGATCTGGATCTCGAATGGCACATGATCGGTCCGTTGCAATCGAACAAGGCGCGCGACGTGGCCGAACATTTCGACTGGCTGCAGACGCTCGATCGCGAAAAACTCGTCGCGCCGCTCGATCGCCATCGACCAAATTCGCGCAAGCCGCTCAACGTCCTGATCCAGGTCAACATCGACGACGAAGCGAGCAAATCCGGTTGTGCGCCGGACGATGTTGCAAAACTCGCCGACGCCGTCGCGAATGCGCCGCGCCTCGCACTGCGTGGACTGATGGCGATTCCACAACCCAGTGACGACAAAGATGTTCGCCGTCGCGCGTTCCGTCGCATGCGCGCGTTATTCGACGCGCTGAGGGTGGTTCATCCATCGGTCGACACGCTATCGATGGGCATGTCCGACGATTTTGAACTGGCGATCGACGAAGGCGCGACGATGGTGCGCATTGGAACGGCGCTGTTCGGTGGTCGAAGCTAGCCAAGGAAGCTGGACGAAACAGCGGTCTTTTTATAGACTGAATTTAGTCCACTCAAATTTTTTTTAATTATGCGAATCTCGATGCGCGTCAAACCGATAAGTTACTTGAAAGCGAACGCTGCCGACATGCTGGCGCAGCTCGCCTCTGAGCATGAGCCTGTGGTCATTACTCAAAACGGTGAGGCGAAAGCTGTTTTGCAAGATATCGCTACTTACGAAAATACTCAGCAAACACTCGCTCTACTGAAGATCCTCGCACTGGGAAATCGTGAGTTCCAACGCGGCGAATGGATACCGCTTGAAAGGGCGATTTCCGCTGTCAAAGCCAGGCGCAAGGCCGTCTGATGCACTATGGTGTGGTGCTGTTGCGCGCGGCTGTGCGCGATCTGGAAGAAATCCATGAATTTGTCGCCGAGTCGGACTCGTTAGCCAAAGCAGATCAGCTCATCCACCGATTGCAAAAAACGCTCGAAGCACTCGCGACGCACCCGGAGCGAGGTGCATATCCATCCGAGTTACGCGCGTTGGGAAGCAACGAATACCGTCAGGTTTTTTCCAAGCCATACCGCATCATTTACAAAGTGATTGAACGCAGAGTCGTGATTTATTTGATTGCCGACGGACGCCGCGATATGCAATCCCTGCTCTCTCGACGGCTCTTCGAGTCATGAGCGCCACCGCGTCGGATTCGGGTCGAATCGCGTTCATCGGCGGAGGCACCATGGCGCGCAGCCTGATCGGCGGACTGATCCGCACGGGCATGTCCGCCCAACGCATCGCCGCGGCCGAGCCGAATGCGGAATTGCGCGATTCACTCGCTCGCGAGTTCGCCATCGCCGCGCACGCATCCAACGCCGACGCTGCGCGTGACGCGAACATCGTCGTTCTCGCGGTAAAGCCCCAGATGATGAAAACCGTGTGCGCAGGATTGCGCGAAGTCACACAATCAGCACATCCACTGGTCGTCTCGGTCGCGGCGGGCATCACGATCGCTCAGCTCGACGACTGGCTCGGCGGCAACGTCGCCGTCGTGCGCTGCATGCCGAACACGCCAGCGCTAATCGGCGCAGGCGCAACGGGGCTGTGTGCGAATGCGCGAGTGACATCAGGACAACGCGCCATCGCGCAGAACATCATGGACGCGGTCGGACTGTCGCGCTGGATCGACGACGAATCAGCGATGGACACCGTGACCGCGCTGTCCGGTTCGGGACCGGCGTATTTCTTCCTGCTCGTCGAAGCGCTCGAAGAAGCGGCGGTCGCGCAAGGTTTGCCGCGCGACGCCGCCCGCGAACTCGCCGCGCAAACCTGTCTCGGCGCCGGACGCATGCTGCGCGAATCCAATGTCGACGCCGCCGAACTGCGCCGTCGCGTCACGTCGCCGGGCGGCACCACGCAGGCCGCGCTGGAAAGTTTCGCTGCGGATAACTTTTCCGACATCGTCGCGCGCGCCGTCGCCGCGGCGAAAAAACGCGGCGGCGAACTGTCGAAGCAGATGGACGCATCATGAGCTATCTGCAGAACGCCGGCGTCTTTCTGATCCAGACAATTTTCGGCTTGTTCATCGTCATGTTCCTGGCCCGCGCGATTTTGATCGCGATCTCCGCGCCATTCACGCAGCCGATCTGCCGCTTCGTCTATCAGTTCACCAATCCGGCGGTGATGCCGCTGCGCAACGTGGTTCCGCGTTGGCGCCGCGTGGATTTCGCGTCGCTGTTGATCGCGTGGCTAATAGCGATTCTCGAACTCGTCTGTCTGTTCGCGATCGTCGGTTTTCATCTCAGCGCGGCCGGAACGATTCTGCGCGCGCTCGTCGACATCTTCGACTGGCTGATCCTGATCGAAATCGCCGTCATGCTCGCGGTGTGCGTGATGAGTTTCATTCCGTCGATGCGACACGACAACAACTACGCGCTGCTGTTGCGCATCACCGAACCGGTCGTGCGACCGTTTCGCCGCCTGATTCCGCCGATGGCTGGAACGGATTTCTCGTTTTTCGTCGCGTCGATCGTGCTGATCTTGATCCGCATGCTCGTCATCGCACCGCTCACCGATCTGACGTCTCGCATTCCATGAAACGATTTCCTGTTTTTCTTCTCGCGTTCGTCTCCGTTATTTCATTCGCGGAAGACCGCGTTTTCGGCGACGTGACGATTCACGCCAACGCGCTCTCGACGATGCAACTGCTTCCAGCGATGGCGAAGCAGTACGGCATCGCGCGCGATGCGAAACGCGGTTTGTTCAACGTCTCGATTGAACTGTCCGGACACACAGTCAGCGCGAGCGTGAGTGTGCAAGTCGGCGATCTCACCGGACACGCGCATCCACTGCCGATGCGCGAGACCGCGGAAAACGGCGACGTCGATTACCTCGGCGAATTCCCAATCGAAAGTTCGGGCACGTACGTTTTCACCGTCACCGCGACGCTTCCGGGCAAGTCGCAACCGTTCACCGCCAGATTCACGCAAGACCTTGTCGTCGACTGAGCCGACATCGGCGCGCATCTGGCTGATCCGCCACGCGCAGGCGTCGTTCGGTGCGGCAAACTATGATGCGTTGTCGAAAGTCGGGCACGAACAGGCCGCGCGGCTCGCGGCGTGGCTGGTGTCGCAATCCGATGTCGAATTCGCGCACGTCTGTCGCGGATCGCTGCAACGTCATCGCCAAACACTCGATGCCATCGTCGACGCGTTTCAAAAAGCGAATCGCACGTTGCCGGAGGTCCACGAAGACGCCGACTGGAACGAATTCGATCACGACGCCATCGTGCGTGCCTATGCGACGACGCACAGCGACGATTTAGTGCAAGCCGTCGTTGCCGATCCGGGCAATCGCCGCGCGGTTCACTCATTGCTCGCGGCGTCGCTCGGCGCGTGGTCGCGTCGCGAACTGGACGCGTCGCTCGCCGAACCGTGGGATGCCTTTACCGCGCGCGTTGCCCGTGCGCGTGATCGCGTGATGAAACTGCGCGGCAAAGTACTGACGATTTCCTCCGCCGGACCGATTGCACGCTGCGCACAAGCCGCGCTCGAATGCAGCAACGAAAAAACAGTCAAACTCAACATCGGCTTGCGCAACACCGCGATCAGCGAGTTCCGTAGCCGCGCCGGCGGCTGGGACATGCAGATCTGGAACATGCTGCCGCACCTGTCCGCGCCCGGCGACCACGAAGTCGTGACATATTATTGAGATGACCGACCTGTTCGCCTATTCCGACCGTGCCCGCGCCCTGCGCGATCGACTCGCGACGTTCCAGCGCGAACACGTCGAGCCCGCCGAATCCGAGTACGTCGCGCACGTCGCACGCGACGGCCAGCGCTGGACGATTCCGCCGGTGATGGAATCGCTGAAGAAAAAAGCGCGCGACGCCGGATTGTGGAATCTGTTCCTGCCGGATGCGAAACTCGGCGCGGGCTTGAGCAATCTCGACTACGCGCCGATCGCCGAAATCACCGGGCGTTCGCTGATCGCCCCCGAAGTCTACAACTGCAACGCGCCGGACACCGGCAACATGGAAGTGCTGCTGCACTTCGGTTCCGAGGCGCAGAAATCGCGCTGGCTCGCGCCGCTGCTCGCCGGTGAAATCCGTTCGGCGTTCGCGATGACTGAACCCGACGTCGCCAGTTCCGACGCCACCAACATCGCCACGCGCATCGCGCGCGATGGCGATGACTATGTCGTCACCGGCCACAAATGGTGGACGACCGGCGCGATGGATCCGAGCTGCGCGATCTTCATCGTGATGGGCGTGACCGATCCGAACGCCGATCCGCATCGCCGTCACGCAATGATCCTGGTCCCGCGCGATACGCCGGGCGTGCGCATTGTGCGTCCGCTCGCCGTGTTCGGATTCGACGACGCGCCGCACGGCCATGCCGAGATCGTGTTCGACGACGCGCGCGTGCCGAAGGAAAATTTGATTCTTGGCGAAGGCCGCGGTTTCGAAATTGCACAGGGCCGACTCGGACCCGGACGCATCCATCACTGCATGCGCCTGATCGGTCTCGCGCAGCGCGCGCTGGAAACGATGATCGATCGCGCGAAAACGCGCGTCGCTTTCGGCAAGCCGCTCGCCGCGCAAGGCATCGTGCAGGATGCGATCGCGCGTTCACGCTGCGAGATCGAACAGGCGCGTCTGCTCACGCTCGCCGCCGCCGCATCGTTGGATCGCGACGGCATCAAGGGCGCGAAGGATGCGATCGGCATGATCAAGATCGTCGCGCCGCGCATGGCGTGCGAAGTGATCGATCGCGCCATGCAGATCCACGGCGCCGCCGGATTGTCGGGCGACAATTTTCTCGCGCACGCCTACGCGGGTGCTCGCGCATTGCGTCTCGCCGATGGGCCGGACGAAGTCCACATCGCCGCGCTGGCGAAGTCGATGCTGAAATGAGCAACGCCCTTGCCCTGCCCGACGATACGCTGGCGCAATATCTCGAACAGCACGTCGACGGCTTTCGCGGTCCGCTGACATCGACGAAGTTCAAGGGCGGCCAGTCGAATCCGACTTATCGGCTCGATGCGGAATCCGGCCGCTACGTCCTGCGCCGCAAACCGCCCGGCGTGCTGCTCGCGTCGGCGCACGCGGTGGACCGCGAGTTTCGCGTCATCTCGGCATTGCGCGGCAGCGAAGTGCCGGTCGCGCGTGCGCTGCATCTGTGTGCGGACGAAACCGTCATCGGCAGCATGTTCTACGTGATGGAATTCGTCGACGGTCCGATTCATTGGGACCCGTCGCTGCCCGAATTCATCGCCGACCGACGCGCCGCACATTTCGACGCAATGGTCGATGCGTTGATTGCGTTGGCGAAAGTCAACGTCGGCGCCGCGGGCTTGAGCGACTTCGGAAAATCCGGCAACTATTTCGCACGGCAGGTCGCGCGCTGGACCGAGCAGTTCCGCGCCGCCGAAACCGATCGCATCGACGCGATGGAACATCTCATCGCATGGTTGCCGCAGCATCTTCCCGGCGACGACGCACGCGCTGCACTCGTGCATGGCGACTTCCGAATCGACAACCTGATATGGCACCGCGACGACGCACGCGTCGCCGCCATCGTCGATTGGGAACTGTCGACGCTCGGATCGCCGTTCGCAGACATCGCTTACCTGTGCATGGCGTTGCGCCTGCCGCGCAACGGCGTGCTGCCGGGCCTCGCCGGTCTGGATCGCGATGCGCTCGGCATTCCGTCCGAAAACGCGGTCGTCGATCGCTTCGCGGCCGGCAGCGGGCACGATCCGCGGCCGCACTGGAATTTCCTGCTCGCGTTCCAGTTTTTCCGTCTCGCCGCGATCGCGCAGGGCGTACTCAAGCGTGCGCTGCAGGGCAACGCGTCGAGCGAACGCGCGCAGCAGGCCGGCGCGATGGCGGCAACGATCGCGCAACTCGGCTCGGAGCAGGCACGATGAGGATTACTCTATGAAAAAGTATACGTTTGCACTTTTGCTGATCGCCGCCTCCGTGGCGCATGCCGACGGCGATATCAGGAAAGCCGGAACCGTGCGCATCGACAGCGGCGACGTACGCGCATCGACTGTGCACATCGGCTGTTCGTCCGACCCACACGGCGGCGCGCTCGTCGTCGAGATCATCGTGCCCGATGCGTACACGAAAAAAGATTTCGGTTACGAAGACTTCGAAGGCCCCGACGCACCGGCAGGCAAATTGAGTCACATCGAATGGATCGCCGGCGCGAAGACGTCGCAAATCACGACCGCCATCGCGGGTGGGTACATTCCGGAACCGCCGGATGCGTTCAACTTCGAGATCGCTGGCATTTCTCGACGCGCAAGTTCAGCCGCGACGCTGCTCGCCGGCGTCGAAGCTTCCGAAGCAAAACTGGTGTGGACGCAATCTAGCTACGACAAATCCAAGCGCACGCTCGTCGCCACGTTCGCGTTCGACGCGAGCGAATCGGCACACGTGCGCGATGTCGTGAAAGCGTGCTTGCCACCTGCCAAGTAATCAGTTCGGACGCACGGGACAACCGAGACTCATCGCGCGCGCTTCCCACTCGCGCACGTGATCGCTCGCGTTGAGCACTTCGAGCCAACCTTCGTCGAGCGGTTTTCCGTCGGCGAACGCGCAAGCCGTATGCACAGCCGTCGTCAGTCCGAAATTCTGTTCGGACGCGGCCGTCGGATTGCCGTGATACGCCACGGCTTCGATGATCGGCCACGGCAAGCCCCACAACGACAACAGATAGGCACCGGCGACGGATTCGATCGGCAAATCCGGCAGGCAATCGTCGGGATCGTGCGCGGCGGACAGCGTGATTTCGTCGTCGCGCAGATTGAGAAGCTTGCCGATATAGGCGAGCGTCGACGCGGTCGCCGCGACGGGACCGAGCGCGGTTTTCTTGACGTCGCGCACGACTTGTACGGCCATTTGCGACGCGAGGATCGCGCGGCTTTGCACAACCGGATTGATGAACGATTGCACCGCGAGCACGAGATTGACCACTGCATCCATGCCGAGCAGCGTGAGTGCGCGCTCGATTTCCAGGATCGGTTTTCCGCGCGAATAAAACGCGGAGTTGCTGAGTTGGAGGACTTTCGCCGCGAGCGCCGCGTCGGCGTGCACCCGCTGCGCGATGCTCGTCATGCTCGCGGTTCCCGACGCGTTTTCGCGGATCAACGCGAGCGCAACGGTCGGCGCCGGCGGCAATCGATGAATTTTCGCGATGCGTTCGCGCAATGCCGTCGAGCCGAGCATCGTTTCGAGCGAACGAACGCTTTTGATGCTTTCGACGAGCGGCTGCGTATCGATTGGTGCGGCGAGCACGCGATGCGCGACTTCAGCTTTGACGAGATTCGCCACCGCGATTTCGCTATCGGCGACCGCGATGCGCAATGCGGTCGGCACATGCTTACGCGCTTGCGAAAGCAATTCGACGATGCGATCCGGCCGCTCAGAATCGGCGGCGACGATCGCATCGCACGGCGTTGCGGAAATGAGATGCGCCGCGTCGCGCGCATCGTCGGCGAGCATGACGCGCCACGACGGCTGCAGTTTCTCGATACCGGCCTCGAGCCGGTCGAGGCGTTCATGATCGTCGTCGACCAGCAAAAGGCGCATGCGATTCCCCCGAAAAGCATTAGTAGGCTCTCCGGCTATCGGCCGAGTTCGCGGTTTCTTTAATCGATCAGTGTATTTGCGCCCACGCGGTAACGATGGCATGCAGCGCATCGAGTCCGTCGAACAGCGCCGCCGGGCCGGGCTGCAGGATGATCGGCGATTTCACTTCGTGCAGTTCGCCGTCGCGAACGGCGGGAATCGCGGCCCATCCGTCACGCGCAGCGACTTTGTCCGGTCGGAATTTTTTGCCGCACCACGATCCGATGATGATATCCGGCGCGCGTCGGATCACTTCGGACGAATCGGCGAGGATGCGATCTTTCGCCAGCGATTTCTCGGCGCGTTCGGGAAAAATGTCGTCGCCGCCGGCGATGCGGATCAATTCGGCGACCCAGCGGATGCCGCTGATCGGCGGGTTGTCCCATTCCTCGAAATAGATTTTCGGACGGCGCTTCAAGCGCGATGATTGTTCGCGCACGTCGTCGAGATGACACTGCGCGCGATCGACATACGCGTTTGCTTTGTCCGCGGCGCCGACGATCGCGCCGAGCCGGCGAATGTAATCCACGATCTGATCGACCGAACGATGATTGCTGATCCACACTTCGACGCCCGACTTGATCAGCTCGCGCGCGATGTCGGCCTGGATATCGGAAAAGCCGATGACGAAATCCGGTTGCAGTTTCAGGATTTCGTCGATCTTCGCGCTGGTGAACGCGGAGACTTTCGGCTTTTCCTTGCGCGCACGCGGCGGCCGCACGGTGAAACCGGAAATGCCGACGATGCGATCCTGTTCGCCGATCGCATAGAGCACTTCGGTCGGCTCTTCGGTCAGACAAACGATGCGGCGCGGTCCCATCGCGTTACGGATACAGCAACCGTTTGCTCCACGAACCATCGCGAAGTTCATAGCGATGGCGCTCGTGCAAACGCGCGCGCTGGCCGTACCAGAGTTCGATCAGATCGGGCACCACGCGATAACCACCCCAGTGCGCCGGACGCGGCACGTCGACGCCTTCGAATTTCTTTTCAATCGCGGCGATGCGTTCGTGGAATGTCTCCAGACTCGGCAACGTTTTCGATTGCGTCGATGCCCACGCGCCGATGCGGCTGGCGCGGTCGCGGGATGCGAAGTACGCGTCGGATTCGGCGTCGCTCGTTTTCTGCACGCGGCCTTCCACGCGAACTTGCACGCCTGCGCCGCCGCGCAGCGTTTTCCACAGGAAACACAACGCGACTTGCGCGTGCGCGGCGAGTTGCGCGGCTTTGTCGGATTCGTAATTCGTGTAGAAAACGAAGCCGCGCTCGTCGACGGCTTTCAGCAACACCATGCGCGCGGAGACGCGGCCGGTTCTGTCGGCGGTGGCGAGCGTCATCGCCGTCGGCTCGGGTTCGCCGCCGCGCGTGGCGTCGTCGAGCAAGGCGCGGAAGGTGGTGATCGCTTCCTGATAAAGTGGCTGCGTTTCGTCCATGACGGATTCTTTTTTCGTGTCGCGAAAACCGCATCATGCTAACACGCACGCGTATGCAGACGATGTCGTCGAAGCCGTGCTCGATCTCGCGCTGCGTAACGAGCGCCAACGTTATTCGGTGATCGGCCTGTCGGGACTGCAGGGCAGCGGCAAGAGCACGCTGGCCAAACAAGTCATTGCGCTGGCGCAATCGCGCGGCGTGCCTGCGCTGACGATGTCGATCGACGATTTCTATCTGGGTCGCGCGGCGCGCAAACAGCTCGCGCGCGACGTGCATCCGCTGTTGATCACACGCGGCGTGCCGGGTACGCACGACGTGTCGCTCGTGAATTTCACGCTCGATGCGTTGCGCGACGCGTCGCCGAAAAAACCGGCGCGCATTCCACATTTCGACAAAGGTACCGACACGCGTTTGCCCCCATCACGCTGGCGGCACGTGAAGCATCCGCCGCGTTTCGTGATTCTCGAAGGCTGGTGCATCGGCGTGCCGCCGCAGTCGAACACCGAATTGATTCGTCCAATCAACGAACTCGAACGCACGCAGGATGCCGATGGAACCTGGCGTCATTGGGTGAACGATCAGCTCAGACGCAATTACGTTCCGCTATGGAAACGCTTCGACGAACTCGCGATTCTGCAGGCGCCGAGTTTCGACGTCGTATTGAAATGGCGCGACGAACAGGAACGCGCGTTGCGCGCGCGTCACGCCGCGCGCGCGCAGACGACGGCGCAGTTGAAAACATTTCTGCAGCACTACGAACGCCTGAGCCGTCAGGCGTTGAAGAAACTGCCCGCGCTCGCGGATTTGCGTCTCGTGCTCGACACAAAACGCGGCGTGCACCGGATCGTCGTGCGCTGATTATTCGACGACGACCGCTGTGCCGTAAGCGAGCACTTCGGTGATGCCGTCGGTCACTTCGTTGGCGTCGTAACGCATCGCGACGACCGCGTTCGCGCCGATTTTGGCCGCGTGTTCGAGCATCAGTGTGAACGCATCGTCGCGTGCTTTTTCGCACAACTCGGCGTACAGCGTGATGTTGCCGCCGACGAGACTCTGCAACGCCGCGCCGATGTTGCCGATCACGCTGCGCGAACGCACCGTGAGTCCGCGCACGACGCCGACGTTGCGCACGATGCGATGACCCGGCAATTCCATCGCCGTCGTCACCATCGAAGGAGCGATGCGTGCCATGACTAATCCAAAAGGAAGTTGACGCGCATGTTTACGCGCCATTCGACGATCGAACCGTCGTCGTCCGTGATCGCGCGAATCTCATTGAGCCACGCGCTTTTCATGTTCTTGAGCGTCTTCGACGCTTTCTTCAATCCACCTTTGACGGCGTCTTCGATGCTCTTGTCCGACGAGGCAGAAATCTCGATGACCTTGGCGACCTTGTTCATGCTGCCCTCCATTAAGTGGCGGGCCGAGTGTACTCGCTCAAGCCGCGGCGGCTGGTGTGCGGCGCGGCAGATAGCGCAGCCAGATGAGCCAGAACACGAGCGCATCGAGAATGATCAGCGCCTGCCACAGATACAGATGGAACCAGTCGAACCACACCGTCGACCAGCGCTGCAGGTAATACAGGCTGATGATGCGCACGAGATTGAGTATCTGGATGGCGAGAAAGCCGAGTCCGATGCCGATCAGTTTATGTTTCCACGGCGCTGGAAACGCGAGGATCGCCGATACCAGAATCAGCACCGCCTCCACACCGTTGCAACCCGCGACGATTTCAATACCGCCGCCGGTGCGACCGTCGAGGATGTCGTTGCCGCTGGCGACGACGTTGTGATCGAACGCCTGCATGATCGCCGCGCTCACGTGCGCAACGCCCGCCGTAAACGGATCGATGACGGCGGCTTTGACCGGCTCATACAGCTCGAGCGCGAACAGCGCGACGAGGCAGACGACGAAAACGATGACGAAGCGATACACGGCGAAGGCGGACCACGCGGACAGGCCCGCATTGTAGCGTTTCCGCGCGCGACGTCTGCTAGCATCGATGCATGAATCCGGCACCGAACCTGTTCTTCGTCGGCCCGATGGGTGCGGGCAAAACCACCATCGGCCGTCGCGCCGCGGAGCTGCTCGGCTTGCCGTTCTACGATCTGGATCTCATCATCGAACAGATTTGCGGCGCCGACATTCCGCTCATTTTCGAGCTCGAAGGCGAAAGTGGATTCCGCAAACGCGAAAGCACGATCCTCGCCGAGTTCGCCGCGCGCGACGGCGTCGCGCTCGCGACCGGCGGCGGTGCGGTGCTGGCCGACGAGAATCGCCGCGTGCTGAAATCGCGCGGCTTCGTCGTGCATCTCGAAACCACGGTCGAGGAACAAATGAAACGCCTCGCGCGCGATCGCAAACGACCGCTGCTGGCCGCGCCGGATCGCCGCGAACGACTGACGCAACTCGCCGCGCAGCGCGGGCCGCTGTATCGCGAGATTGCGGATTTCACCGTCGCGCCCGGTCACGGCAACAGCGTTCCGCACGCGGCGCAACGACTCGCGAACACGTTGCGCGAACGCTGGCAGCGCACGACGAACGACGAGCATTTCGCCGCATGACGACGCAACGGATCGACGTTCAACTCGGCCCGCGTTCGTATCCGATCTGGATCGGCGACGGTCTGCTGCAGCGTGGCGAGTATTGGCCGGAAGCCGTTCGCGGTCGGCATATTCTCGTGATCAGCGACGAGAACGTCGCGCACTACGCCAAGCTGATTTCGCCGGCGCTCGGCAGCGCCAAACTTTCGTTTTTCACATTTCCGCCGGGCGAGGAACACAAATCGCTCGACACCTGCTCCGCGATTTTCGACGTGCTCGCCGAGATGGGCGCGAGCCGCGACGCGACGATCATCGCGCTCGGCGGCGGCGTCATCGGCGACATGGCCGGCTTCGCCGCCGCGTGCTGGATGCGCGGCATCGCCTTCGTGCAGATGCCGACTACGTTGCTCGCGATGGTCGATTCGTCCGTCGGCGGCAAAACCGCGGTGAACCTGCCGCAAGGCAAGAACCTCGTCGGCGCATTTCACCAACCGCGCGCGGTGCTGATAGATACGTCGACGTTGTCGACATTACCCGATCGCGAATTGCGCTCCGGAATTTCCGAAGTCGTGAAATACGGCGCGATCGGCAACGCGGAATTTTTCGCGTGGCTCGAAGCGAACGCGGATGCACTGCTCGCGCGCGATGCGTCTGCGCTCGCGCACGCGATCGGCGTAAGTTGCCGACAAAAAGCGGGCGTCGTCGCGCGCGATGAAACCGAGCAAGGCGAACGTGCGCTGCTCAATTTCGGACACACGTTCGGTCACGCGTTCGAAGCGGTCGCGGGTTACGGTGAAATCCTGCATGGCGAAGCGATCGCTATCGGCATGCGGCTGGCCGCCGATTTGTCGACACGGCTCGGCATGGCGCCCGCAGTGGATGCGCAACGTCTCGATGCGTTACTGCAACGTTGCGGCTTATCGACGGCGATACCGAAACTGGACATCGACGCCGTCCTCGCCGCGATGCGGCTGGACAAGAAAAACGTCAGCGGCCGCCTGCGACTGATTTTGTGGCGTGGCATCGGCCGCGCCGAAATCATTGACGGCATCGAAGAGAGCGCGATTCGCGATTTGCTCGCGGCTTGAGTGCGACGTTCACGACCGCCGACGCGTCTGGCGCTAAACTAGCCGCATGCGCCTTTTCATGCAGACCAAGCCCGCCGCCGCCGAAGCGCCGCGTTATTACCAGATCATGCTGCAGCAGGACCTGCTCGGCGGCTGGACGCTCACGCGCGAATGGGGCCAGCAAGGCGGCCGCGCGAGCCTGAAACGCGACGTGTTCCTCGAACGCGACGATGCGCTACAAGCCTTCGAGCACGCGCGCGACGCGCAGCTCAAGCGCGGCTTCCACGTGATGTTCAGCCAGGGACTGGAATCCAGTTATGCGTCCGGCTGAGATCGCACTGCTCTGCGCGGCGTGCGCCGCCACCGTTCCCGCGTTCGCGCAGAATTACGACGGCGCCGACACATTCGCGCCCGGCAAAAAGTATACTTGTTTACCGACACCGGATCACAAAGGCTGGGATTGCAACGAATCGGGCAAGTCGGTTCAGATCAAGCCTACCGGCAACGAAACGCCGCAACCCGCCGCGTCAGCGAAAACCGAAGAAGTAGCAGCGGCACCCGCTGCGCCGTCATCGGAATCGTCGCGCTCGACGTTGCCGAGCTATCTGACCAGCGCCGCCGCGAGCAGTCCCGCGCGAATCGAGGAAGCGCCGAGCACGGTTTCGGCTGCTGCCGCGCACGCGAATGCACCACCGCCCGTGCCGCCGCCGTCGGCACCGCTTTCCGCGCCAGTCGAAACGCCAATGCCATCGACGCGAACCGTTCCGCTTCGACCGGCGACGAAATCCGCCGTCGCGGCGACGCCAGTCCCGTCACGTCTGGCAACCAAACCGGTTGCGCTGCGCGCGACGCACAAGCCCGTCGTTGAAGCGGCGGCGGGCGGCGGCGAATTCATGACGTTGCCGGGCGATCGATTCGTCGTCGAAGTCGCGCACGCGACGAATCAGCGCGAACTCGCCGCGACACGATCGGCCACGCACGTTCCCAGCGGCGAACTCTACGAAGTCCATTTGCGGCAAAATGGCGCGGAGGCCTGGCTGCTGCTGTGGGGCAGCTTCGACTCGCTCGAAGCGGCCCGATCCGCGCGCAACACAATGAGCGCATCGACGGCACTCGGCTGGCCGCGCCGCGTTGCACCGCTGCAAGCCGAGGCGCGCCGCGTTTCGCCTTAGGAATTCTGGATGACCGATCACCGTTTTCTCCGCGCGCTCCGGCGCGAAGCCGTCGACTGTACGCCCGTCTGGATCATGCGGCAGGCGGGTCGCTATCTGCCCGAATATCGCGCGGCGCGCGCGCGCGCCGGGAGTTTCGTCAATCTGTGCAAGACACCGGAACTCGCGTGCGAAGTCACGTTGCAGCCGCTCGCGCGCTTTCCGCTCGACGCCGCGATCTTGTTTTCCGACATCCTTACCATTCCCGATGCGATGGGCCTCGGCCTTTCGGTGCATGAAGGCGAAGGACCGAAACTCGCGCATCCGGTGCGCACGCGCGCCGACATCGACAAGCTCGGCGTGCCCGATCCGGAAACCGCGTTGCGTTACGTCATGGATGCGGTGCGGCTCATCCGTCGCGAATTGAACGAGCGTGTGCCGCTGATCGGGTTTGCCGGAAGTCCGTGGACGCTGGCGTGCTACATGATCGAAGGCGAAGGATCGTCGAGCTTCGCGCGCGCGAAAGCGCTGGCGTGGAACGATGCCGCGACGATGCATCGGTTGCTCGATGTCGTGGCGCGATCAGTTTCTGCGTATCTCATCGCGCAGGCGAAAGCGGGCGCGCAGACGCTGATGGTGTTCGATACCTGGGGCGGTTTGTTGGCACCGGATATGTTTCGTGACTTCAGTCTGCGCTATCTGGCGCAAATCGTACAAAGTATACAAAGTGACATTGCTTCGCGCGACGTGCCGGTGATTTTGTTTAGCAAAGGTGCGAATTCGCATCTCGAAGTACTGGCGGACACGGGCTGCACTGGACTCGGTCTGGATTGGACGATTTCATTGGATGAAGCGCGGCGGCGCGTGGGATCACGCGTGGCGTTGCAAGGGAATGTCGATCCGGCGGTGTTGCATGCGGATCCGGAGACGATTCGAGGTGAAGTTAAGAAGACGCTCGATAGTTTCGGTGAGTATGACGGGCATGTGTTTAATTTGGGGCATGGGATTACGCCGGATGTTGAGCCGGAGCGGCTTGGGGTTTTGATTGAGGCTGTGCATTCTCTCAGCGCGCGCGGTTAGGTTTTTTAGAGCAACAGCTTCCGCCGCAAGCGGCGGGTAACTTTTTGCTCAACGGCAAAAAGTCACCAAAAAACGTTTTTGATTGTTCTCGGAGTCTGTTGTCCGCAGACAGCACGTCCGTGCTGCTGGCTGCGGACCGCGCGCATCCCTGCGCGCGATCACCTCACTCCAAGCTAGGACGTGACCGGTATCGAGCTTCTTGTAAATGATCACTGCACGCCGTGCTCTCGCGGAAGGTCTGTAAAGCAAGACAGAGAAAGAGATTTTGCTCTTAGCCTCACCGCCCATGGCTTCGTGCCGTCCAGAGTTTCAAGAAGCTTGATACCGGTCGCGCGCAGTCTGCTACGACGGTGATCGCGCGCAGGATGCGCGCGGTTCGCGCACGGATCAGGGATGTCCGATAACAGGAACCTAGGTGAGAAAAAGAAACGTTTTTTGGTGACTTTTTGCCGTTTAGCAAAAAGTTACCCGCTCGTCCCGAGCGGAAGCTCTAAAAGAAAACCCCGCACAAAGGCGGGGCTCTCCAAAAAAACCAACAAACACCGAATTACTTCGTGTGTTCCCACAAATACGTAAACGCAAGCGCCGACATAAACGCCGCCTGCTTATTGTCAGCCGCCGCCCCATGCCCGCCTTCGATGTTTTCGTAAAAGCTAACGTCATCCCCAAACTCGATCATCCGCGCCGCCATTTTCCGCGCCTGCGCCGGCCCGACGCGATCGTCGCGCGTCGACGTCGTAAACAGTATCGGAGGATACTTTTTCCCTTTTTCCACATTTTGATACGGCGAAAACGTCTTGATGAATGCCCAGTCCTCGGGTTTGTCCGGATCGCCGTACTCGGCCATCCACGATGCGCCGGCCGACAAATGCGTATACCGCTTCATGTCGAGCAACGGCACTTCGCAAACGATCGCCGCCCACAACTGCGGATACAAAGTCTCCATATTGCCCATCAACAAACCGCCATTGCTGCCGCCGAGCGCACCGAGATGCGGCTGCGACGTGATTTTCTTAGCGACCAGATCCTCGGCGACCGCCGCGAAGTCCTCATACGCGCGCAGACGTTTTCCTTTCAGCGCGGCCTGATGCCAGCGCGGTCCGTATTCGCCGCCGCCGCGAATGTTCGCGACGACGTAAGCGCCGCCGTGCGATAGCCACGCGCGTCCGACACCGCCGCTGTAATACGGCTGCAGCGAAATCTCGAATCCGCCATAGCCGGTAAGAAGTGTCGGCGTGGTGCCGTCCATCTTCATGTCTTTCGACGCGACGACGAAGTAGGGCACGCGCGTGCCGTCTTTCGAGGTGGCGAAATATTGGTTCACGGCGTACTTCGACGCGTCGAAAAATGTCGGACTGTGCTTGATCGGCTTCGCTTCGCCTTTGCCGATGGTGCCGTAGTACAGCGTTGTCGCTTCGAGGAAGCCGGTCACGGTGAGGAAATACGCGTCGCTCTCGTCGGAATCGACACCGCCTGCCTGGATCGTGCTCATCGCGGGTGCGCCGCCGAGCGGGCTGCGCTTCCATTCGCCGCCTTTCTTCGTTGGTGGCGTCACCACTTCGAGATGGCTGACCACGTCGTGCAGTTCGGACAGGATGACGTGGTGTCGTGTGATCGAGAAACCTTCGAGCGACGTTGTGTCGGTCGGCTCGAACAGCACGGTGATGTCGCGTTTGCCGGCCATGAAATCGTCGAAGTTCGACACGAGCAGCGATCCGGCGGCGTAGGTTTTTCCGCCGGCGTTCCAGTCGGTGCGCGGCTTGAACGTGATCCATTCGCGCACGACGCCGACGTCCATATCGTTAGGCACGTCGATCTTGGTCAGCTTGCCGTCCTTACCGCGAACGAACGTCTCGCTGTTGTAGAACGCGAGCGAACGGACAACGAAATCGCGCTGGAAACCCGGCGTTTGATCGCGGTAGGCGGCGACCGACAAATCATCGTCCTTGCCTTCGTACACGGTTTCAGCCGACGCCAACGGCGTGCCGCGTTTCCATTCCTTCGCGATGCGTGGATAGCTCGATTTCGTCATCGAACCCGGACCGAAATCCGTGCCGACGTAAACGCGATCCTTATCGATCCACGCCATTTGCGATTTCGCTTCCGGCAGATTGAAACCGTCTTTCACCCACGTTTTATTTTTCAGATCGAATTCGCGCTGCACGCTCGCATCCGCGCCGCCGCGCGACAGCGCGATCAGGCAATGCCGATAGTCCGGACGCAGGCAATCCGCGCCGTGCCAGACCCAGTTTTCCTTTTCGTCGGTGGCGAGCGCATCGAGATCGATGACGGTTTCCCACTTCGGATTGTCCTTGCGGTATTCGTCCAGCGTCGTGCGGCGCCACAGGCCGCGCGCGTGCGTCTTGTCGCGCCAGACGTTGTAGTAGAACGATCCCATTTTTTGCACGTACGGGATCTTTTCCTTCGAATCCATCACTTCCAGGATGCGGTCGCGCATCGTGCCGAAGTCGGCCGAGTTCGCGTATTTGGACACAGTGTCAGCGTTGCGCGCTTTAACCCAGTCCATCGACTTCGTGCTGTCGTTTTCTTCGAGCCAGAGATACGGATCTTCGACTGCCGCAGAGACGGCGGGTTTTTCAGCGGGTTTGGATTTTTCGTTCACGGTGTTCTTGTTCGCACAGGCTGCCAGCAGCGACACGACAGCGATCAAGCATAAACGGATCACGATCGACATGGACTTTCTCCTTCCGGAAACAAAAAAGCGCGCCGATCATCCTCGCGGACAATCGGCGCGCTCGTCTTTTCAAATCACAGCAGCGGAATCAGCAACAGCGCGACGATGTTGATGATCTTGATCAGCGGATTCACCGCCGGACCCGCCGTGTCCTTGTACGGATCGCCGACGGTATCGCCGGTCACCGCCGCTTTGTGCGCGTCGGAACCTTTGCCGCCGAAGTTACCGTCTTCGATGTATTTCTTGGCGTTGTCCCACGCGCCGCCGCCGGTCGTCATCGAAATCGCAACGAACAAACCGGTGACGATGGTGCCGACCAGCACGCCGCCGAGCGCCTTCGCGCCCTCGGCACTCGAACCCGTGATCCACTTCGCGCCGAAGGCGACGATCACCGGAACGAGAACCGGCAGCATCGACGGAATCAGCATTTCCTTAATCGCGGACTTGGTCAGCAGATCGACGGCCTTCGAATAATCCGGCTTCGCCGTGCCTTCCATGATGCCTTTGATATCGCGGAACTGACGGCGAACTTCTTCGACGACCGAACCGGCCGCGCGGCCGACGGCTTCCATCGCCATCGCGCCGAACAGATACGGAATCAGGCCGCCGATGAACAGGCCGATGATGACCATGTGATCCGACAGATCGAACGGAATGATCTGGCCGGCGAGGCTCGGCGTCGTCGAGAGGTTGTGCGTGAAATCGGCGAACAACACCAGCGCGGCGAGACCCGCCGAGCCAATTGCATAACCTTTCGTCACCGCCTTGGTCGTGTTGCCGACGGCATCCAGCGGATCGGTGATCGCGCGGATTTCCTTCGGCAGTTCGGCCATCTCGGCGATGCCGCCGGCGTTGTCGGTGATCGGACCGTAGGCGTCGAGCGCGACGATCATGCCGGCCATCGACAACATGGCAGTCGCAGCGATCGCAATGCCGTACAAACCCGCGAAGTAGTTCGCACCCCAGATCGCCGCGCACACCGCGAGCACCGGCAACGCCGTCGATTTCATCGACACGCCGAGGCCCGCGATGATGTTCGTGGCGTGACCCGTCGTCGAGGCTTTCGCTACGTGGCGCACCGGCGAATATTCCGTCGCCGTGTAGTACTCAGTGATGACGACCATCGCCACGGTCAGCAGAATGCCGATCACGGCGCACCAATAGATGTTCCACACGCCGTATTGCGAATTGATCATCATCGCTTGCGTCACCGGAATGAACGCGAGCAGTGACAGCAGCGCCGACACGCCCACGCCAACGTACAGCGCGTTCATGATCTTGCCGCCTTCTTTCGCCTTCACGAAGAACATGCCGATGATCGACGCGACGATCGACACGGCGCCGAGTACCAACGGATACAGCACGCCGTACGCGCCGGTCTGCGCGACGAGCACACCGCCGAGCAGCATGGTGGCGATCAGCGTCACCGCGTAGGTTTCGAACAGGTCGGCGGCCATGCCGGCGCAGTCGCCGACGTTGTCGCCCACGTTGTCGGCAATCACCGCCGGGTTGCGCGGATCGTCTTCCGGAATGCCGGCTTCGACTTTGCCGACCAGATCAGCGCCGACGTCCGCACCCTTGGTGAAGATGCCGCCGCCCAGACGCGCGAAGATCGAAATCAGCGACGAGCCGAACGCAAGTCCGACCATCGCGTGCAGTGCCTGATCCTGTGTTTGGCCGAAGTGCAACAAACCCGCGTAGTAACCGGCGACACCGAGCAGACCCAGACCGACGACGAGCATGCCGGTGATCGAACCGCCGCGGAACGCGACCTGCAACGCGGCGTTCATGCCGTGACGCGCCGCTTCGGCCGTGCGCACGTTGGCGCGTACCGAGATGTTCATGCCGATGTAGCCGGCCGCGCCGGACAGGATCGCGCCGATCGCAAAACCGATCGCCGTCACCCAGTTCAGGAAAAACCCGAGCACAAAAAACAGCACCACGCCGACGATGGCGATGGTCGTGTATTGTCGATTCAGATACGCACGTGCACCTTCCTGCACGGCGGCGGCGATTTCCTGCATGCGTTCATTGCCGGCCGGCTTGGACAGAATCCAGCTGCGCGACCACGCACCATAAACGATTGCGAGCAGGGCACAGCCCAGCGCAATCCAAATCGGGTATTGCGTGAAAAACATCGAACCGTCTCCCTAAAAGAATCGGATGCATTGGCAACGGAAATGCGAAAAAGCGGCCCAGTATAGCCGGGTCGCGCGACAAGACTAGCCACCCTGCAACAAGCCGCATCGACGGCCTCTGGCACAATGCGGCGATGAACCGTCCGACTGTGGAAACCGGCGTCCGAAACGGCTATCTACCGGCGCTGACCGGGTTGCGCGGAATCGCCGCCGCATGGGTGCTGGTGTTCCATCTGTTCCAGTTTTCCGGGTCGCCGGATCTGGGTCCGCTCACGTCGCTGGCCGGGTGCGGCTACATGGGCGTGGACCTCTTCTTCGTGCTGTCGGGATTTCTGTTGTCGATGCCGTTCCATCGCGCGCGCATCGACGGCGCGCCGCGGCCCGATCTGCTGCACTATTTCTGGCGGCGCTGCAAACGCGTATTGCCCGCGTATTACGCGCAGATCGTCGTCATCGTCTGCGCATTGTTGTACGTCGGACATTCGGAGATGGTCACGTTTCCGAATCTCACCGCGCACGCTTTCCTGATACAGAATTTTTTCCCGCGACAACCGATGCTCAACGGCATCTACTGGACGATGCCGATCGAATGGGATTTCTACGCGACGCTGCCGCTGTTCCTATTCCTGTTCGCGCGACTGCGCAGCATGACGACGTGGATCGTGTTGTTCGTGCTGACGCTCGCGTTCCGCTACGCCTGCGTGCGGGCGCTCGGCGATGTCGCGTGGTCGGAATGGGTGGATTACGGCCGCATCATGCAATTGCCCGCACGGCTCGACGAATTTTTCTACGGCATCGTCGGCGCGTGGATTTATCTGCGCT
>DATBAU010000106.1:0-6669 GCA_036271355.1 Rudaea sp.
GCCGAGGTTGTACCACGCGCTCGCGAGCGATTCGTCGCGCTGTGTGGCTCGATGCAAAACGTCAATGGCTTCGTCGTAGCGATAATTATCGATCAGCGCGCCGCCGAGCGTGCTCATGTAGAGCGCGTCGTCCGGACGCGATGCGAGGGCGCGACGTAACGTCGCGACCGCGCCGTCCAGATCGCCGCGCAGTCGTTGCGATCCGGCGTGCAGACGCAGGATTTCCGCATGCGACGGATAAAGCGCGAGCAAGCCGATGATGTGATGATCGGCCTCGTCGGCGCGTCCGCGTTCGAGCGCCTGCGCGGCGGCGACCACGGCGCGGATCGACGCGGGCGACAAACCCGCAAGTCGCGAACCAGGAGGTAACGGCTTCATCGACGCATGGCGCGCATCAGAACATCAGATACGTGGAGATGATGTACTTGTCGTTCGACATCGGCGGCAATCCCGCGTGCTGATACATCCAGTACGGTGGGAACATGAGCAGCCGACCGGCGCGCGGCGCGACTTTCACGCCGATGTCCACGAACGCGGTTTCGCCGCCGTCGGCAACGTCGTTGAGATACCACAGGAACACGAGATAGCGCGCGCTCATGCGTTCGTACGCGTCGAAGTGCGGCTGGAAATTTTCACCGCTGCCCGCGCGATAGCGTTTGATACGCAATTCGTCGAGCTTGATGCTCGGTGGAATTGGCAGCGTGAGGCCGAGGTCTTTGTTGTATTCGCCGAGATACTTGTCGATGTGCGCGTGGAAGAATCCGAGGAACGCCGCGTCGGCGACGCGGCCGACATTGAGTTCCGTCCAGCCACTATCGTCGAGACCGGCTTGATGTCCCTTGCCGTGCGGAACTTGGAGATGCGTGGATTTCTCGAAGTTGTCGACGAGTTGCGCGCAGAATTCGCGCGACAACGCCTCGTCGTAGAAGCGCACGTAGTGGCGCAGATCGCAGATGGCGGCGTCCGTTGAATCGTTCGTAGGCGCGTTCATGCGGAAGGGGAAAACGGCGGCAGGCCGAGCGCGGCGCGCAGCGGATCGAGCAATGCGCCGTAACGATGCGAACGCGCGGTGTCCGCGCGCAATGGTTGGCGGACCTGCGTGGCGCTCGGCGTGTGGACGTGCCGGTCGGATTTGTGGAATTCCAGACAATTCGCTTCGAACGGCAAATCGCAGAATGCCAGAAGTTCGCGAATCGATTGTTCGGGCGCGGCGACGAGATTTTCGTAGATGCTTTCGTGCACGTGCGTCGGATACGACGCGATCCAGCGTTTGACGGCGCGGTCGAAATCGCGCCATGCGGCGCCGAGGTCACGGAACGAGCGCGTGTATTCGATGTTCGCGAAACGCTGGCGATAGCACGACAGACATGTTTCGAGCGGATCGCGCCGCACGATTATGATGCGCGCGCCGGGCAACATCGAACGTATCGCGCCGACGTAATGCCAGTTGCTCGGCATCTTGTCGGTGAAACGCGGTCGCTTCGCGCGCCACCTGGCAGTGCGCTCGAGATAGCGTCGGCCCATGCGTTCCCAATCGGATGGCGTAAGGTCGGCGACGAAATCCGGAAACGATTTTCCCATGCGTTGCGATTCTTCCACCAGCACGGCGGGTAAATCCGGCAACTCGCCGCCGCCGTCCACTTGCGAATGCGCGGCGAGCACTTGTTCGGTCAGCGTCGATCCGGAACGCGGCAGGCTGACGATGAAAATGACTTCGTGTCCGAGTTGAGCATCGGCAGCGCCCGTCGGCGGCGGCGTGAACGCTTTCAGAATTTCGCCAACGTGCCAGCTATACGACGCGGCGTCCCAGTGTCGGTGCGTGCGGACGAGTGCGTTCGCGCGTTCGATCGCGGCGAGCGATTCCGCATAGTGACCGCGATCTTCAAGCGCCCGCGCCAGCGCGAAACCCATGGCCGATGCATCTTCGACGGTCGCGCCGGGAAGTTTCATTGCGTCGCGTAATTTCGCCAGTTCGTCGTCGCTGAGCTGGCGCGTTTTGATCTCGGCCAATCCCCACCACGCCGCGCCGGAATTTTTTTGCATCGCGAGCGCGGCACGGTATTCGGCAATGGCGTCGTCGATGCGATTTTCCGCGCGGAAAATATCGCCGAGAATCACGCGCGCGTTCAACGAAAACGCGGGCGATGTCTTGATCGCGCGTTGCAATGCGGGAATCGCTTCGTCCGGCTGCATGCTGCGTGCGTAGGCGAGCCCGAGGTTGTACCAGACCGATGTGTAGTTGGGATCGAGTTTGCTTGCGCGGCGAAGCACGTCGATCGCTTCGTCGTAGCGCGCCGATTCGAGCAAGACGGAGCCGAGCGAATTCAGGAAGGCGACGTCGTTCGGCCGCTGCGCGACAGCGCGTTGCATCATCGTCGTCGCGCCGAAGAAATCGCCGCGCAGGCATTGCAGCCCAGCTTGCAGGCGGAGCACGTCGGGATGATTCGGATAGACCGAAATCAAACCCGTCAGGCGTTGTTCGAGTTCGACGGCGTTGCCGAGCGAAAGCGCTTGCTCCGCGTCCGCCAAACCGCGCGCCGCGCTGGCGGAAAGAACATCCGTCGTTGCGACGCCGGCATCAGTCATTGCGCGGAAAACGGCGGCATGCCGAGCGCGGCGCGCAGCGGATCGAGCAGCGAACCGTAGCGATGCGCGCGCGCCGTGTCGGCGCGCAGCGGTTCGCGGACCTGTGTCGCGCTGGGCGTGTGGACGCTGCGTTCGGTCTTGTGGAATTCGAGACAGCCTTGCTCAAACGGCAGGTCGCAAAAGGCGAGGAGCTGGCGAATTTTTCCTTCCGGATCGGCCACGAATTCTTCGTAGACGTTTTCGTAGACGTTGTTCGGATGCAAGTTGCGCCAGTATTTGACCGCGCGGTCGAAGTCGCGCCACGCGGCGCCGAGGTCGGCGAAGGTGCGCGTGTATTCGCTGTTGGCCAGCCGTTGGCGATAGCACGACAAGCATGTTTCGAGTGGATTCCGGCGGACGACGACGACGTGCGCGCCGGGCAACATCGCGCGGATCGCGCCGATGTACTGCCAGTTGCTCGGCATCTTGTCGGTGAAGCGCGGGCGCGTGCCGCGCCATTTCATCGTGCGATCGAGATAGCGTTGGCCCATGCGCGCCCAATCGCTCGGCGTGAGTTCGTGCACGAAATCCGGAAACGACCGGTTCAGGCGGCGCGCTTCTTCCATCAACACGCTCGGCAGATCGGAGACTTCGCCGCCGCCGTCGACCTGCGAGTGCGATGCGAGAACCTGTTCGGTCAATGTCGAACCCGAACGCGGCATGCTCGTGACGAAAATCGCTTCGCGACCCAGCGTTGGATCGACCGCGCCGGCCGGTGGTGGCGTGAATGTCTGAAGGACGGCATCGATGTGTTCGGAATACACGCGCGCATCCCAGCGTTTGCGCGCACGGATGCGCGCGTTCGCCTGTTCGAGCGCGGCGAGCGATTCGGCATATTGCTTGCGATCGTCGAGCGCGCGCGCGAGCGTGAAACCCATCGCGGCCATTTCGTCTTCGCTGGCGCCGGGAGTTTTCATCGCCGCGCCGAGTTCGGCGAGGTCGTCGTCGCCGAAGCGTTGTGTTTTGATCTCCGACAATCCCCACCACGCCATGCCGGCATTTTTTTGTATCGCGATCGCTTCGCGATATTCGGCTTTCGCTTCGTCGAGCCGGTTTTCCGCACGGAACATATCGCCGAGGATCACGCGCGCGTTGATCGAAAGTTCCGGCGCCTGCGACACCGCACGCAGCAATGCGGCTTTCGCTTCATCGACGTGCATGCAGCGGATGTAAGCGAGGCCGAGGTTGTACCAGGCGGTGGTGTAGTTCGGATCGTATTCGCAGGCGCGTTTCAACGCGTCGATCGCTTCGTCGTAGCGCGCCGTTTCGAGCAGAGCCGAACCGTACGAACTCAAGTACGCGGCATCCGTCGGACGCTGCGCGACGGCGCGTTCCATCGTGGCGGTTGCGCCGGCGTGGTTGCCACGCAGCGATTGCAGGCCGGCGAACATGCGCAGCACTTCGGGATGATCGGGATACACATCGATCAATCCAGCGAGACGTTGCTCGGCCACCGCGACTTGTCCCAGCGTCAACGCCTGAGCCGCGATACCGAGCCGGCGCGCGGCGCTCGACGACAATCCGTCGAGGCGCGGATCGCGGCCGCCGGTCGCGGGCTCGGAGAAGGCCGTCGCTTCACTCATGGTAGCCCCAGTGTTTCATCATCGGCTCCAGGATCGGCAGAATCGGTTCGAAGTAGCGATGGTAGCGCCGCCAGCGTCCGACGGCTTTCTTGTTGGGCGGCTCGATAACTTGCGCGTAGCTCGGCGTGGAGATGAATCCCTTGTCGCGCGCGTGTTGGTCGAATCGCGCCATCGGCGAGGCGTCGTCGAGCTCGAGGAAATCGGCGATGCGGCGGATATTGCCGGGGAAATCGTCCAGCAGATCTTCGTAGCGCGAATGGATCACGTGCGGTTTGAGCACTTCGCTGTGACGGATCCACGCGTTCATCGCGTTGACATAGCCCTGCGCCAAGCGCTTCAGGCTCGAGCACAGGACGGCGAACGAATTCGACGTGAAGTGCTGCATGTAATTCGACAGGATCGAATCACACGGATGCCGCAGCGCCATGATGATCGGCGCATTCGGGAACAGGCGGCTGATGAGCGGCAGGCGCAGCATCTGCAGCGGATTCTTGTCGACCAGGCGCTGGCCTTCCGTGCGCGGCGCGACTTGCTCGGTCGATTTCCAGTAGATGCGGCGCAATTCTTCGCATTGTTCGGCGGTGAGCTTGCCGAGGTCCTTTGGATATTCGCAGCCGAACTCGCTCATGTAGTCGATGAGGTTGCTGAAGAACGCGCGCTCGTCCATCGACTGCAATTGCGGATGCGCATCGAGCATCTGTTCGAGCATCGTCGTGCCCGAACGTGGAAAACCGACCACGAAAATCGGCGATTGGAGCATCGACGGCGCGGGGTATTCCGGCCACTGCGCGCGCATCTCGGCGTCGACCATGTGCATGCCGAGATACAGCGGCGGCGCATCGGGTTTGAGCAGTTCCGGGACCGACTGGCATGCGAGCGTGAGCTGTCGCGCGTGCGAGGTTTCGAGCGCGGCCATGGCGGCGTCGATGTTGCCTTCCTTGTCGTACATCTTGGCCATCGACGAATACAGATCGCCCGAACGCCACGGTGTGAGTTTTGCGGCGGGCGAGGCTTCGAACGCGTCGATGAGTCGCTGGAGAAGTTCACGTGCGCGCTTGGGATCTTTTTCGCGCAAGGCGAACGTCGCGTTCGCGCTGATGACGTCGTATTGCAGTTTCGTATCGGTGATCGTTTCGGGTGGCGGCAATTTCGCGAGCAGCGTTTCCGCTTCGTCGAGGCGATTGATGCGCTCATACAAGAACACGAGATTCGCGATCGCGCGAAGGTTGTTCGGATTCTTGGCCAGCAGGCCTTCGAGAATTCGCGCGCCGATGTCGGGCGTACCCGCAGTGACCAGCAAGCCTGCGAGGTCGACGAGGAGTTCGTCCGGCAGGTCGGTCCATTTCGCCCATGGCGCGATCAATTGTTCGGCGACGTCGCGCCGGTCCAGCGCGACGCAGGTTTGCGCGGCATAGATGCGCGCTTCCGGCGACGTCGGATCGAGCGTGTGCGCGGTCATCAATGCGTCGCGCGCTTCCGGGAATTTGCCGCTTTCGAGCAACAGATACCCGAGATTCAACAGCGCGCCGAAAAATTTCGGGTCCAGCGCGACGGCATGCCGATAAGCATCCTCGGCCTCGAGGAGTTGGCCGGCATCGCGCAATACCGTGCCGAGGTTGCTCCAGTAAATGGCAGACAACGGCGCGATCTTTGTCAGTTCGCGGCAGATGGGCACCGCCTCGGCCGGACGATCGAGTTGCATCAGCGAGATGCTGAGCAGCAGCATTCCGTCTTCGCTGTCGGGCATGGCGCTGAGGAATTCGCGCGCCAAGCGTTCCGCATCGCTCGGACGATCCGACTGGAGCGCGGCGACGATGGGATTGATCGAGGGAATGGGAGGGGCGGTGGCGGACACGGACGGCGAGCGCTTGCGATGTCGCAATTTTAGCACAGTGGCCCCGGGTGCCCGGCCGCAAACGCGTTTTGCGCTAGTCGACGTGTCGATTCGGTGATCGAGGGTCGGCGATTTTTTCGTCGCCCAAAAAAAATCGCGCGGGGGTTGCCCGCGCGATCTTGAAACGAACCGTGACGCTGGTTCTTAGAACTTGACGGTCACGCTGGCGTGGTAGTAACGGCCGAGAAGGTCGTAGGTACTCACGTCGGTGTTCGCGTTCAGCACGTTGTTCTGATACAGCAACGGCGGCTGCTTGTCGAAGATGTTGTCGACACCCAGACCCACGTACGTGTTGATCGGCTCGATGTTGTAGCCGATCGACGCGTTGTGATACGTGACCGCGCCGTAATGCAGAACCGGTCCGATCGGCGCCGGGTTGTACGGGTTGGTGCTCGATTCAACACCGGACGGGCCCAAGCCCGGTTCAGCGTAGCCCAGCGTGATGCGGCCGATGTAACGCGCGGTCCAGTTGGCGTTCCACGGACCCATGTTCCAGTCCAGGGTGGCCAACGCACGGACGCGGGCGAAGTTGCCGAACGTCTTGTCGAAGTGACCGGCCAGACCCTG
>DATBAU010000107.1:0-6263 GCA_036271355.1 Rudaea sp.
TCGCATAATGTCGGCACCCAGAACATCGACGATGGTATCGAGTAAAACGGACGCGTCGACGGGTTTGATCAGGAATCGTTTCACGCCGACCGATTCGGCCGCGTCCTGAATCGCTTCGCGGCCGTGCGCGGTGACCATGATCACTTCGGGAATGGCGGTGAGTCCGAGATCCGAACGGATGCGCCGCGTCGTCTCGATGCCGTCGATGCCCGGCATCATCCAGTCCATCAGGATCACGTCGAAACGCTCCGCGTGCAGCACGCTCAACGCGGCTTCGCCTGAATCTACGCAGTGCACGTTGAATCGCAGCGCGGACAACTGATCGCACAACCAAGTGCGTGCCTGTTCGCTGTCGTCGACGACGAGAATGCGCCGGCCACGCACCTGGTCCGGTGCAAGCCGATGCGGCGCGTCCGCCGCCTGCGGCTTGAGTCCGATTTCGAAATGGAAACAACTGCCCGCGCCCGGATGCGAACGCACCGTGATCACACCGCCCATCTGTGCGACGAGGCGCTGCGAAATGGTCAGCCCGAGTCCAGTTCCGCCGAACGTTCGTGTGGTCGAATGATCGGCCTGCGAGAACGGCTGAAACAACCGCGTGAGTTGTTCGTCGGACATGCCGATGCCGGAATCCTCGACGGAAAAACGCAGCAGGATCTTGCCGTTCGCGCGTTCGGCATCGACGCGTTCGGCGTAAAGCTGCACGAATCCCGCACGCGTGAACTTGATCGCGTTGTTGACGAGATTCAGCAGCACCTGGCCGAGTCGCAGCGGATCGCCGACGTAATGATCCGGCAGATTCGGTGCGGTGCCGACGACGAATTCCAGACTTTTTTCCGACGCCTTGATCGTGAACAGATCCGACACTTGCGCGAGCACGTCGGACAGCGAAAACGGCACGGTTTCCAGCGCGAGTTTGCCTGCTTCGATCTTCGAGAAATCCAGAATGTCGTTGAGGATGTTGAGCAGGTTCTGGCCGGAGTTGTTGATCTTGCGGAAGTAGTCACGCGCTTTCGTCGAGGTGTCGAGGCGCATGCCGAGTCCCGCGAAGCCGAGCACTGCGTTCATCGGCGTGCGGATTTCGTGACTCATGTTGGCGAGGAAAACGCTTTTGGCTTGCGTCGCCGCTTCGGCCGTGTTGCGCGCGTCTTCGAGTTGGGAATTGGCGACCGTGAGCGCGGTCGTGCGTTCCTCGACCGTGCGCTCGAGCGCCGCCGCGACGCGCCGCACGCGCTGCACGCGCCAGCGTCCAACGCCGAGCATCAGCGCGAGCGCTGCCGCTGCGTACAGAATCAATGCCCACCATCGCAGCCACAACGGCGGAGTGATGGAGAAGTGCAGCGAGATCGGTTCGGCTTCGAGGCCGAATCCATCGCGCGCATAGGCGTGGAATGTGTAGTCGCCGGGTGGCAGGCGCAGGAAGGTTCGACGGTTGTCGGACGTCCAGTCCTTATTCGCCTCGCCCAGCCCGTCGAGTTCGGTGTGGTAGCGCGTCTGTTTCTCGCGCTGATACGAAAGCAGGCTGAACTCGAACGTCACGTTGTTTTCATTGGCACGCAGGCGGCTGCCGTCGGTGAGTGGTGTAACGCGGCCGTCGGCGCGCGCGCTCAGAAGACGCAATGGTCGCGCCGCCGGCGGGCGCGATTCGTCGCGCGGATCGTAGACCACTGCGCCTTGCGACGTTCCGGCCCAGACACGTCCGCTCGGATCGACGAACGACGTGTGATTGAATTCGAGCGTCGGCAATCCGTCGTCGAGTCCGAAGCGTTCGGCGTGCAGTCGCGACAGATCGTTCGGTTCGAGCGGATCGCGGGTGAGTCGCGTGACGCCTTGTGTGCCGAAGACGTAGATACGGCCTTTCGCGTCGAGCTGGATTTGGATCGCGGGTTCCGCTGCTCTGATGCTCGCTGGGATTTCCGTGCATTCGTCGCCCGCATCGAGATCGATGCGCGAGACGCCGCCACGATGTCCGACCCACAATCCATGCGATTCGTCGACGCGGCCTTCTTCGCGCAAGTCGAGCACGTCGTCGTTGCGAACTGCGCAGTTGTCGGGAAGCGCATGCCATTTGCCGTCTTCGTAGAACGCGATGCCGGACGCGCCGCCCATCCATACGCGACGGCCGGATCGCGTGGTCGTCGTCGTCAATGCGGCGACCGGATTTTCGCCGCTTAGCACATCGACATTTTCTCTTTCGAGATGATCGCCGACGAGCTTGGTCAATCCGTGATGCGTCGCGACCCAGACGTGTCCCGGGCCAGTCGGCGCGGGTTCGTAGAGGACGGATTCGGCGAACATCCCGAGCAGCGGCGACGAGCGCGCGGTGATGTTGATCGACGCATCGCCGGCAAGGCGAACGAGCCCGTCGTTCGTGCCGAGCCACAACATACCGGCGGCACCATTCTTCGCGTCGTACAGAGCGAGCCGCGTAAGTGGTTGCGGCAACCACGATTCCCACCGTTGATGGTGCCAGATCGCGGCGCCGTCGGAGGTGCCGATCCATTGCCGCACGCCGCCGTCGGTCAGCGTAATCTGGCCGAGGCCACGCACGACGTGATTTGGCAGACCGTTACGTTCGTCCAGAGTGGACCACGTGCCGGCGTCCGTGCGTGCGACCCCGCCGTCCTTCATCGCGACCCACAGGATGGGCGAGTGCAAGTCGTTATCGGTCTGCAGCAGATCGAGTACGTAGTCTTCCGGCAAACCGTTCGCGCGACTGATCACGGTCCATGTGCCATCGACTTTGATTTCTCCAATGCCGCTGCCCGGCGTTCCGAAACGAAGAACGGATTTTCCGTTTTCGTTGCGGCCCTCCGCGAGCGTCATTGCGCCGGAAAGCGCACTGGCGCCGGCCATCGTGTACAGCGTGATGCGTCCACCGGCGACACGCGAGAGTCCGCGTCCGGTGCCGACCCACAAATCGTTGCCGGCGGCGCCGCCCCAATGCGCGAGCGAGCGCACGGAGCCGGCGGGCAATTCGCGTCGGCCCAAATGCCAGTCGGCGCGATGCGGCGTGGACGAGGTTATGTCGTCGATGCGATAGACGCCGTCCTGATTGGTGCCGATCCACAGGCATTCTCGGTCGTTGCAACGTCCGTCGAGAAGCGCGGCGATTTCGAGACCGCGCGCGGCCGGGATTTCGCGACATTGTTTTTCGTCGCATCGATACAGTGTTTGCGACGTTCCGGCGTAGATCGTGGTCGCGTCGACCGCGAGCAGCGCTTCGACATCCTTCGCGGCCGGGGCATCGGGAAACGGAATCGGCTTGATGCCGTCTCGATTTTCGCGGAACAGTCCGTCATTATCCGTGCCGATCCAGAGCGCGCCGTCGGTTGTTGCTTTGAGCTTGAGAATCGACGCGGATTTCGTCGGCGTCGGCAGTTCGACCGGCTTCCACGTTTTTCCGTCGTAACGCGCCAATCCATTCGCCGTGCCTGCATAGACGAATCCGTCGTGATCCTGCGCGAGTGTCTGCACGGTATTTGCCGGCAAACCATCGGCACCGGAAAACCGGCGGTAGGCCGTCCAGCGAAAATCCTGTTCGACGATCGGTGCGGGTCCTTGCACGGCGACGTTGACGTCGGCCCCATGCACCGTCGAACCGAGCACGAGCAACACCACGCAAACGAAACCGTGCAGAATCGAAACAACGCTGCGCACAACCGAATCCGGTGCGCAGCGCATCACGCAGATTGAGCGGCTTCGTCGCTGAATTCCGCCGCGATCGCGCGGAACTGATCCTTGATCTGCACGAATGCATCGAGCACATCCGGATCGAAGTGCGTGCCGCGTCCTTGCTCCATCATCGACACCGCCGTTTCGTGCGAGAACGGCGCCTTGTAACGGCGTCGCGAAATCAGCGCGTCGTACACGTCGGCGACGGCCATGAGTCGCGCGGAAACGGGAATCTCGTCGCCCGCGAGTCCGTCGGGATAGCCGGTGCCGTCCCAATGTTCCTGATGCGAATACGCGATCTCGCGCGCGAAACGAAGGAAATCGCTGCTTTCGCCGAGGCGCACTTCGACCGAGCGGATCGCGTCGCCGCCTTTCGTCGTGTGCAGCTTGACGGCCTCGAATTCCTCGTCGGTGAGCGGTCCGGCTTTCTTCAGGATGTGATCGGGCACGCTGACTTTGCCGATGTCGTGCAGCGGTGCGGATTTGAACAGCAGATCGATGCTGTCTTCCGACAATTCATACGCGAATCGCGGATGCTGCTGCAGCGCACGCGCTAGCACTTTCACGTAACGTTGCGTGCGATAGATATGGTTGCCGGTTTCGTCGTCGCGCGTCTCGGCGAGCGAGGCCATCGCCGCGATGGTCGCGTCCTGCACGCGCGCGAGTTCCTCCGTGCGGCGGCGAACCAAGTCCTCGAGCTGATCGTTGTGCGCTTTCAGCGCGCGCTGCGACTGCACGAGTTTCAGGTGCGTTGCGATGCGCGCCATCACAACGGGCGCGGAAATCGGTTTGGTGATGTAATCCACCGCGCCGATCGCGAGGCCGTGCGCTTCCTCTTCGGGCTGGATCTTGCCGGTGATGAAGATGACCGGAATCTCCGGTGCTTCCGGCAGCGACTTTAGCGCCTTGCACAATTCGAAGCCGTCCATTTCCGGCATCACGACGTCCATCAGGATGATGTCCGGCTGCGGATGACGCAGCGCAGATTTCATCGCGAACGCAGCGCTCGTGGCGATTTTCGTCCGATACTTGTCCTTGAGTGTTTCGGTGAGTAACAACACACTGTCCGGGCTGTCGTCGACGATGAGCACGATCGGCCGCTCATGTGGAAGCAGCGCGCGCGGCGGTGTCGCCGTTGCGGCATCGCGTGAGGGCGAGGCGAATGGCAGGTCGGGTACGGCATCGGGCGCGGGCGGCGTGTCCAGTCGCCGCACGGTGGCATCGAGACGCACGCCGCGTCCGCGAACGGTGACCACGCGGGCGCCGAACGGACCGAGCAGTTCGCGCAGGCGGCCGATGAGTTTGGTCAGCGCTTCGTTCGACGCGACCTGACGCGGCCAGATCAGATTGAACAGTTCGCGTCGCGGCAGCATTACGCCGGGCCGCTCGCACAAGGCCTGCAACAGGCGCAGCGGCAGCGTCGGCGCCTGCACTTCGCGGCCATCGACGACGAGTCGAGCCCGCGTAAGTTCGAGAACGACGCGATCGAATGCGTATCCGTAACTTGCGCGGCGTTCGGTTGGCACAGCGGTATTCACTTGCGTCATGAGAAAGTCCCCCGGAACTTCTTCGCACAAACGAAACAGGATGTACGGGACGTAGTCTACGCAGCGAAATGGGCTTATTACCGGCGTGTCCGGATATTGTCCGACTATTGTCCCGATACATTGCGGACATGCGCCCCGCGTGTCCGATTCGCTGTCCTTTTGGCGTCTGCCAGTTGTCGTTTTCGCACACGCCGCCTTGGCTAGCATGGGCTCATCCAATCAACGGAGCCTGCCATGAATGTTTCCGCGAAAATCCAGCAAGCCGTAACGCTCGTGCGCGCCGCCCTCAACGACAACGCCGCGAATCGCGCCAACCGCGTCTACGTCGAACAGTCGCCCTGCGTCGTGATGCGCGCGGTGGATTTGTCGACGTTGATTCCCGCGCGTTTCTCCTCTCCCCGAACCATTCACGAATACCTGACCTGACCCATGAACCTGACTCGCTACAACCAACGTTACTACTCCACGCCGCAATACGCAGCAACCGACCCGACGCCGGCTGTCTTCGGCGTGCGCCGCACACCGGCGGCTTCGCATCCCGCGCAAGCACGCGGACATTACGCCGGGATAAGGCGCCGCTTCGCCGCGTTCGCGATGTTGCGAACGCATAATCCCGACAACGCGTCCTGAACGAACGCGCGTTCGACCGCCACGAAGGCGCACCTTGGTATAGACTTTCGGCACCGGAGAACAGGGTGGCTTTCAAGGACGTATGAACAGGACACAATCGATCATCAAGCGCATCGGACGCCTGACGCGTTCGATCCGACTGAAGCGTCATGCCGACGCCATCGCCGCCTACGTGCAGGCGATGTCACCGGTCGACATGTTGCAACTTCGCGCGAACATCGAAGCGTCTTTCCAGAGCCTCGCGGCGACACCGGCGCCAGCGAAGCCGACAGACGTCGTCAAGTCCGAGCGCGATTTCGAAACGTTGAACGCGATCACGAACGACCGCCAGTTGTCGTCCGAAAGCGCGATCGTCCGCATGCGTTACATCGCCAAGTGGCTGACGCAGACGATTCATCTCACGGTCGAAAC
>DATBAU010000108.1:0-13756 GCA_036271355.1 Rudaea sp.
GTCGGGCACAGGGACGTGATCCTACGCGGACAACGTCCCATGCGAACAACAAAAAAACGTTTTTTGGTGACTTTTTGCCGTTTAGCAAAAAGTTACCCGCTGCTTGCAGCGGAAGCTGTTGCTTTCCAAAAACCAAAACCCCCAACCCCAGAAATGAAAATGGGAGCCGAAGCCCCCATTTTCATTCCCCGACTTTCATCGCGCAATCAGAAGCGCGTAGTCCACAACAATTCGTATTCGACCTGATTCCCACCATTGTTGTCACGCAGACTGAACGTATTCGGCAAGCCGAGTACAAACTCCGTCGGCGCGTACATCATCGAGAAGCGGACGTTGGAGAAATCACCGAACGCATGCGCGAGTCCGAACTCGACATCACGCGACGACAAGAACGGCTGCAGCGCAGTCTGCAAAAGACGCGACGTCGGCAGCGGCTGTTCGCGCGTGCTGTAGTGCAGCGACCACACCGTGTCGGTCGGATCGTGCCAGGTGAATCCCGCGGAATACACGTTCAAGTCCGCCCACGCGAATGCGGGCGACACTTCGCTTCCGAGCAGAATCAGGAACCGTGTCGGCAACGCGTTGCTCGTGAACGGCGTGATGCCGCTGTACATGACGCGCTGCATGCCGAGATCGAGTTTGAAATCCTGTGTCAGCGCATAGCCGAGGCCGAGGTTGGCGCTGGCCGGAATGTCGAACGTGCCGGGCTCGGAATAAACGCCGCGATACGCGTTGAACGCATCCATGTTGACGCGCGACTGATAGCCGACTTGCCAGCTCAACCGGTCGGTGATCGCGTTGTTGAAATCGACGCGAAGTCCGACGCCGTAGGAACCGTACGGATTACGCCAGCCGTAGGGCTGCGACATCTGCGTGGCGAGATCGTCCTGCGGCAACGCGGACGTGTTCGTATCCGGACCGAGACCGAAACCGGCGAAACGTTCGTACGCGAAAATCGCCGCGACGCTGACCGCGCTGTTTTCGCCGACGCGCTGTGTCATCGACGGTGAAAGGATGTAGCGCTGCAGGCCCGGCATGTAATCCTGCATGAGCTGCGGCACTTCGGATGGCACATATAACGGCGTGTCGGAAACGCGCGTTCTCGCGTAGGTGATCTGTATGGATTGCGGCGTGACTTGCGAACCGTTGAAGCGCGACGCGGGTTCGGTCAGTCGCGCGTTGCCGCGATCGAACAGCGATGGCGCCGTCGCCGCGATGGATTGCGCGCTGGCCCAGGAAAATCCGGTACTCAAATCCGCCAGCGCATAGTTGCGCCAGGCATCGATTACACTCTCCGCGCTCGCGAACTGCGCGAATGACGTGGACGCAGCAGCGCGTTCGACAGAATGCTTGTCGAGCGAGGGTGTCGCGGCAAAAGAAAGAGGGAGCGCAAGGACGGATCCAAGCGCTCCCGCAATTTTCGCCAATTTCGCTGTTGACCGACGCATAGCCCTGAATGCGTTAGGAGAGTGATGTCTCCGCGCGCATCTTGGCAAAAAAGCCACAGTGGGTCAAGCGATACGTTTGATGTAACTTGCTTGAAACTTTGAGGTTTTTTGACTGCTGCGTTCACTAAATGGCGACCACCCGGCCAAAATTGTCTCCAAAATCCAACAAACTGAAACCGTTTTCAGTCCGGACAATGCGTTTACCTTGCGCACTGTCGATCGCGGGGTCTGATCCGACGGGCGCGGCAGGCCTTCAGGCAGACCTGCGCACGTTCGCTGCGCTGAAGGTGCAAGGACTCGGCGCGGTCGCCGCCGTGACGGCACAAAACAGCCGCCGCGTGATCGCGACCCAACCCGTCGCGGCCAACATGCTGCGCGATCAGCTCAACGCGCTCGCGGAAGACTTCCCGATCGCCGCGATCAAGATCGGTTTGCTCGCGTCGGCGTCGAACATCGCGGTCGTCGCCGCTTTTTTAGGCGCTGGCGGGTTGCACAACATCGTGCTCGATCCGGTGCTCGTTTCGTCGAGCGGCACCGTCCTTTTGCCAGCGAAAGCACAGCGCGCGTTGATCGATCTACTACCTCAGATGGACATCGTTACGCCCAACCGACCGGAAGCGGCCGCACTGCTCGGTCGCCCGCTACCCGCGAAACGCGCGGCTCGCGCGCTGCTCGATCTCGGCGCGCGCGCCGTCTTGCTGAAAGGCGGCCACGCACGCGGCACTACAGTCGTCGACTATTTTGCGGACGGCAATGGCGTTCGCGATATCCGCCATCCGCGCCTACCCTTCGATGCACGCGGCACCGGTTGCGTGCTCTCGTCCGCCATCGCTGCTTATCTCGCTCGCGGATATGCAATGGGCGCCGCTGTCGATTCCGCCGAACAATTCCTGCAACGCGCGCTTCGCCGCAGCCGTCGTGCCGGCCATAGTGCGAAGCATTTCCTGCTGTTGAATTCCGACAACGAATAAATGACAGTTCGCCCGATATCATTAGCACTCCCGCGCCGTGTGCGCGGGTTTCCATTCCCAACTTTTCCGAGAATCATGCACATCCGACTCGCACTGCTGTGCCTGCTCGTCGTCGGCGCCGATGCATTCGCCGCCGATTCGACGACACCTTCCAACACCACGACGCCGACGAAACCGGTCGCACGTCGGGTGGTCGCGCCGACGGTCAGCGAAACGCGCGTCGTCGTCCAGCCCGATGGCAGCCTCGGGTTCATCTGCGTCGATCGTCCGAATCCGAAAGCGACCGCGCTCATCCAGAAAGCACGCGCGAAAAACGCACTGCCGGATCAGCAGCCATGACGCCGATCATCCGTTTCGCCGCGGCCATCGCGCTCGCGGCGCAAGGCGTCGCCGCTTTCGCCACGTCGAACGCGCCGGGCACGTTCACGCTCACGGCCGGTCAGGTTTCGCAGAACTATGTCGTCAGCGTCGACGCGACGACGCAAGCGTTGACCATCTCGCTCAACGGCAGCGGGAGCGATCTGGATCTGTTCGTGCGCTACGGCACACCGTTTCCGGAGCAGACCACATCGGTTTCGTACGCGACCGTCGACCTCGACACGATCGTCCACTACGCGCAGTACTACTCGCAAAGCAGTTCGCCGAACGAAACGATCACCATCCTGCCGAGCAGCCGCTTTCCGCTGAAGGCCGGCAACTGGTATGCGGTTGTCGTCAACAGTCCGAAGGGCACTAACGGAACGGGCACGTTGTCGGCGACGTTGTCGAATTCACTGCCGGTCGGCAGCATCACGTTCGATTTCGACAATCCGTACACCGATCCGTCGGATGCGACCAACGACTGCGACGACACGTTCTGGAACGACACCACCACGGTAACGCCGATCAGCGGCAATTCCGGCACGACGCTCGGCGAGCAACGCCGCAACGCGCTCAACTACGCCGGCCAGCAACTCGTGCAACAGCTCGGCATCCAGGTCGCGCTGCAAGTGAACGCGTGCGGCGCGCATCTGGGCGGCGACAAGAATTCGGCCGAGGTCGCACACGCGGGACCGACCGGATTCTTCATCGACGATCCGGAATTTCCCGCGAACTATTTTCCGAAAAAGTATACTTGGTACCCGTCGACGCTCGCGGTGAAACTCGGCGGCACGAGTCTGTGCGGCCTGGCCGGCGGTTCGTGCAGCGGCAGCAACAACGAAGCGATCATGGCCGTGTTCAACGAGGACATCGGCATGTCGACGGTCATCGGCGGCCGTTCGTTCTATTACGGCTTCACGCCGGAAAGTGGCGGTCAGTCGATCGACTTCATCAGCGTCGCGATGCACGAGATGACGCACGGCCTCGGTTTCATCGGACTGGTCAACACCGATCCGACGTCCGGACCCGTCGGCGCGAAAGGCGGCTTGTCCGATTCGCAAATGGGCGTGATCGTGTACGACGATTTCAGCGACGGTCCGTGGGACGACATCTACGACGACTACGTCGACATCGTGAACGGTGAAACGTACGCGCCGTTTCTCGGTTACGAAGTCAGCGGCGCGCACGATGCCGACCGAGCCGCGGCGATGGTATCGGGGCCGGTGGTGTCGTCATCGGGTCAATACAACCCGGGCACGCAAACCGGAATTCGCTGGTCGGATTCAGTGGCCGCCACGTCGAGCGTGAACATCAACGCCGGCCGATCGCCGCCGGATGATTTCCCGAGTCTCTTCGCACCGTGCGACGAAACCAAAACCACAACGTGCGCGACACAACCGGCGTCGACGTTGTCGCACACCGTGCAGAGCGGCGACATGATGAATGCGTTCTATTCGAGCGTGAATCTGCGGTCGATGGGACTCGCCGCGCCGATGCTCGCGCCGCTTGGCTGGAGCACGGCGACCAAGGTCGCGCCGACTTTCTCCATCCCGGTCACGGGCAACTGGTTCGACCAGACCCACAGCGGCCACGGTTTCGACTTTCAATTGTTTGGCCACGATGCCGTTCACGGCGACGTGTATGCACTCACGTTCTACACGTACGACGCCGATGGCAATCCGGAGTGGTATCAGGCTGCGGGCACGCTGGTCGATGGCATTTTCGTTCCGGGACCGGATCAAAACGGAAACTCGTTGCACCGGATCACGTATCAAACCAGCGCGAACGCGATCACCGGCTTCACGCTCGACGACGTGCCGGGCAGCGTCATCGTCGATTTCAACCAGGCCGATCAATCGCCCGCGTGCCGCAACATCGATCGCACCGGCGCCTTGCAACTCGCGGTGATGTTCTGGCAGATCGAAGGCGATTCGGGAAGCTGGTGTGTGCAGCCGATCGTCCCGATCAGCGCGCACGGTTCGCCCGACTACAACGGCATGTGGTACGCCGCTTCCGATTCCGGCTGGGGATTTGAACTGCTCGACATCGCCGGCGCTAGTGGCGCGTCGATCAGCGTCGTGATGTATCTGCCCGGCGCGAGCAACAATCCGAACTGGCTGATCGGCTCGGGCACGCTGCAAGGAAACACGGTCACGATTCCGCTGTCGCAAACCACGAACGGATATTGCCGCACGTGCGCGCCGCCGGCATCGCTGCAGGTGGAAAGCGTCGGCACGATGACGATCACGTTCTCGGCCGAGACCACCGGAACGGCGAACATCGCGGTGACGTATCCCGGCGGCGGCGGATTCAACCGCAGCAACATCCCGATATCGATGTTGTCGACGCCGACCGGTCAATGATCCTGATCAATCGCCCCCGACCTCGGGGGCGATTTCTTTGCGACGCGCAAAATTCACAAATTTGCTCTATGCTCGGATCGCAATGCGCGCACCTGTCCGGTCCGATGAGAGGAGCCTATGCTGGTAGAAAGTCGAACTAGCAGCGACATCCATAGCACCCGCGTTCTGTCGCTGGATTCCAGCGGACGCATCCTGGATTGGATGTCGTGGCAGGACGCGGTCTGCCTGTATGTACGCGACGCCGTAGCCTGGACGCTCGGCGATCCCTGCCTCACCATCCACGGCGGCACCAATCGCGACAGTGGTTTGCAAAGTCTGATTTCGCTTCATCCGATCGTCGCCAGCCGCGGACATGCGCGACCCACGTTGATGGATCCCGCGCCCGCGCTGACCAACGCCGCACTGTTCGCGCGCGACCGCATGATCTGCCTTTATTGCGGCGAACATTTCAGCCGCGGAGACCTCACGCGTGATCACGTGAATCCGCTTTCAAAAGGCGGATTGGACGCATGGGAAAACTGCGTCACCGCCTGCCTCGCGTGCAACGTGTACAAAGGTTGCCGCACACCGCAGCAAGCGTCGATGCCGCTGCTCGCCGTGCCATACCGGCCGAGCTGGGTGGAACATCTGATCCTTTCCAACCGCAACATCCTCGCCGATCAGATGGACTTCCTCGTCAATCATTTGCCGAAGAACCGCCGGCACCTCGCCGCCTGATTGTTCGCGCCGAAAGTCCTTCCGCCGCCACAAAACGATGCGCGGCGAGAAAAGTATCCGCGTAAAGACCGCATTCCGTCCGCAAACGCGCCCTTCTCAAACCGCCGAACGTGCCGGATTACCTTGCCCTGCGCGCCGCAGTGGCCGAAAATACGGTCTGCGACATCGCGCACGCCTCACGTTATTCACACGTTCAATGATTGATGCCCAGCGCTACCCGCGCCTTTCCACCATCGACACGCCGACCGACCTGCGCAAGTTCGACGAACGCGAACTGCCCGAGGTCGCGCGCGAGTTGCGCGACTACCTGATCGAATCGGTCGCAGGCGCCGGCGGACATTTCGGCGCGGGACTCGGCGCCGTCGAGTTGACGGTCGCGCTGCATTATCTCTACGACACACCCAACGACCGACTCGTCTGGGACGTCGGCCATCAGTGCTATCCGCACAAGATTCTGACCGGCCGCCGCGACCGCATTTCCACAATCAAGAAAAAAGACGGACTCGCTCCGTTTCCTAAGCGCGAGGAAAGCGAGTACGACACGTTCGGCGTCGGCCATTCGTCGACCTCTATCTCCGCCGCGCTCGGCATGGCGCTCGCGGCGCAGCGCAACGGTGACGCGAAAAAAATTGTGGCCGTCATCGGCGACGGCGGACTCACCGGCGGCATGGCGTACGAAGCGCTGCACCACGGTGGCGATCTCGATCCGGACATGCTGGTGATCTTGAACGACAACCAAATGTCGATCAGCGAGAACGTCGGCGCGCTGCCGAAAATGCTCGCCCGCCTGATGACCAGCCGCACGCTCAACGCGATGCGCGAAGGCGCGAAAAAACGCCTGAAGCGAACTGGATTTTTGTATCGTTTTCTCAAGCGTTGGGAAGAACACGCCAAAGGCATGTTCGTGCCGAGCACGCTGTTCGAGGAACTCGGCTTCCATTATTTCGGACCGATCGACGGGCACGATCTGCCGATGCTGCTGCATTCGCTTAAAACGCTGAAGGAACTCAAAGGCCCGCAGCTTCTGCACATCATCACGACGAAAGGCAAAGGCTACGAACCGGCCGAGCGCGAGCAGATCGAATATCACGCGGTCGGTCCGTTCGATCCGCTCAAAGGTCTGGCGAAAAAAACAGCCGCCAAACAAACCTACACCGATATCTTCGGCGACTGGCTGTGCGACATGGCCGCCGCCGATCCGCGCCTGTACGCCATCACGCCCGCGATGCGCGAAGGATCGGGCCTCGTCCGTTTTTCCAGGGAATATCCGCAACGCTATTTCGATGTCGGCATCGCCGAACAGCACGCCGTGACTCTTGCAGCCGGCATGGCGTGCGAAAACGCGAAGCCGGTCGTCGCGATTTACTCGACGTTTCTGCAACGCGGTTACGATCAACTGATTCACGACGTTGCCATCCAGAACCTCGACGTCACCTTCGCCATCGATCGCGGCGGTGTGGTCGGTCCGGACGGCGCCACGCACGCCGGCAGTTTCGATCTGAGTTTTCTGCGCTGCATACCGAACATGGTCGTCGCCGCGCCGTCGGACGAAAACGAATGCCGGCAACTGCTGACCACCGCGTTCAAGCACGATGGTCCTGCCGCCGTGCGCTATCCGCGCGGCACCGGACCCGGCGCGAAGATCGACAGCGAACTCACCACACTGCCGATCGGCAAAGCTGAAATCCGTTTGCACGGCTCGCGCATCGCGATCCTCGCGTTCGGCAGTCCGCTCGCCGATGCGTTGCGCGTCGGCGCGGAGTTCGGCGCGACGGTCGCGAACATGCGTTTCGTCAAGCCGCTCGATGAAACGCTCGTGCTCGAACTCGCGCGCACGCATGCCGTGATCGTCACGGTAGAAGACAACGCCGTCAACGGCGGTGCCGGAAGTGCCGTCGCGGAATTGCTCGAATCGCGCAACGTGCAGACGCCGCTGTTGATGCTCGGTCTGCCGGATCGGTTTCTCGAACACGCCAGCCGCGAACAATTACTGTCGGAGGCCGGCATCGATGCCGCCGGCATTCATGCGGCGATCGCGAAGCGCTGGCCGCAGTTCGCCGAGCCGGTCGCCGCGATGCGCAGCGCCGGCTGATGCGCTGGTTCGTTCTTGCAGCGATCGCGTTCTCCCCGACCGCCTTCGCCGGCGACGCGGTGCACGCCGGCACCTACGAAAATCGCAACGGCAGTCTCGTCGTCAGCGGTAGCGCCGACTCGATGAAGTTCAAGATCGATGCGTTCGGCGCCAACGGCCATACCTGCTCGCTCGACGGCGACATCCACGACAACCAGGCCAAACTCGACGGCGAAGAAGGAGTGTGCGTCGTGACGTTCGACGCGAGCGCGAAAGGCATCGACGTTCACGGCACCGACCCGTGTCGATTTTATTGCGGCATGCGCGCCCGATTCGACGGGATGTACTTCAAGCCTCCCGCCGGATGTTCGAGTGACGAGCGCTCTCGCGCGCACGACGCGTTCAAGTCGAGTTACGCAAAAAAAGATTACGTAACGGGCCGCGCGAAACTCGCACCGGTGCTGTCGCAGTGCGCTGCGCTGATGTCATGGCTCGAGACCGCCTCGATCCGCAACGATCTGGCGGTGACGCAATACCATTTGCACGACCGCGCCGCGTGTCTGTCGACGCTCGATCCGCTCGCGGCCGACGCCGCGAAATCCGACGCGGCGATCCGCGAAAACTTTCCGCCGACCGATGCCGACGATTATCTGCCGCTGGTGAAAGCCGCGCGCACGAATCTCAAACTTTGTAACGCGTTGCCGACTCGATAGGAAGAAATCCGCCGCTGACGCGATCGCGGCGGCCGAGATCGCGTTCCGTATAGGTTTCCACAAATCCACTTTGACGCATCAGGGCGCGCACCGCGGCGCCTTGCTCGAAACCGTGCTCGACGGCCAGCATTCCGCCATCACGCAAATGCGCGGGCGCTTCGCGGACGATGTGACGAATCGCATCGAGTCCATCGCTTCCCGACATCAGCGCGAGCGCGGGCTCGAAACGCAGATCGCCTTGCGCGAGGTGCGGATCGCCGGACGCGATGTACGGCGGATTGCTGACGACGACGTCGAAGCGTTCGTTGCCCAAACCGTGGAACCAATCGCTGCGCGTGAAAGCGATATTGCTCAGTCCCAGTTTCCGCGCATTATTTTCGGCTATTGCCAGCGCACTCGCGCTGATATCGCACGCGCGAACGCGTGCGTGCGGACGCTCGCGCGCCAGCGCCAGCGCGATCGCTCCCGAACCGGTGCCGAGATCCGCGACCGAAAACGATGCGTCGACCGGAATATGCCGTAACGCGATTTCGACGAGCAATTCCGTTTCGGCGCGCGGGATCAGCACATCCGGCCCGACGTCGAGTTCGAGCGACCAGAATCCGCGGCGTCCGATGAGATACGCGATCGGAATGCCTTCGCTGCGGCGTAGCGCGAGTGCTTCGATGACCGTCATCGTCGCATCCGGAATCTCGTCGTCGCCGTGCGCGAAAAGCCATGCGGGCGATGCGCCGAGCGCGTGGGCCACGAGAATTTCACCCTCGCGTAGTGCTTCCTCGCCGTCGAGGTTTCTCGCGAGGTGCGCGATGGCCGCGCGAACCGTCGTCAATGCGCCAGCACTCGCCACAATTGTTCGAGCGAAGCGGCGATGAATCCGGTCAGAAAACTCAGATAACTGAAGCGCAGATAGCGATACTTGTGATGCGCCAGATACGAACCGAGGCTATAGATGTCTTTCGCCATGGTCTGATAGATGCCGCCGTCGCTGTGCATCGTGCGCGCCATCTCGGCGAGGAAACGCTCGCGCGAAAGTTCGGAAAAGTGACCGAAGAACAGCAGATTGAAGTGCGGCGGCAGCACCTCGTCCTGCTTCAGACGCAACGGACGATACTTCGGCAGCACGGTGAGAATGGCGAGCAGCAGCGCCATCAGCGTGAACACGGTCAGCGTGAGGATGCTCAGGCGCAGTTCGGGCTGGTCGAGCTTGCCGAAACTCAAGGTCAGCACGATCGACGACACCGTGATGATGATGCTGGCCTTGGTATCGGCCATCGCGCTCAGGGTCACGTGGTGCTGCTGCGTCGTGCGCAGGATCTGGTCGCCGGTGTTGCGCTCGGGCACTTGCGCGAACAGTTCGGCGACACTGGCGCTGGTTTGTTGATCCATCGTTCACGCTCGCGTCAACAGAATGGCACCGATGATAGGAACCGCCGCTCCGATTGGCAATTTGTGCCGCATTCTGCGAACGGCCGCATCGTGGCGATGGGTGGCGGCAGCGGCGCTCACGGTTTCATTGAGCGGCTGCAAGGACGTGTTCTTCGCGGCGATCAATTCCGCCGAAAGTCCGCGAAATATCGCAATCCATCGCAATCTCGAATTCGATGCGCGCACAGGGCTGGATCTGGATGTCTACGCGCCGGCCAGTGCCGCGGGCGCGCCGGTGGTCGTGTTCATCTACGGCGGCAGTTGGGAAAGCGGGAAGCGCCGCTGGTACGGCTACGTCGGTAAGACGCTGGCGAGCAACGGCATCGTGACGATGATTCCCGATTACCGCAAATACCCGGACGTGCAGTTTCCCGTGTTCGTCGACGATGCCGCGAATGCCGTGCGCTGGGCGCGTGATCACGCCACGGAATTCGGCGGCGATCCGTCGCGCCTTTATGTAATGGGTCATTCGGCGGGCGGGCAGATCGCCGCGCTGCTGGCCTGCGATCCGCGCTATCTCGACGCGGCGGGCATGCGGACGAGCGATCTGTCCGGCATGATCGGCCTCGCGGGCGCTTACGATTTCCTGCCGTTCGTCGAAGAAGAACCGCAGATTTTTGGCGCCGACGAAACGAGCGTGCACGATTCGCAGCCGATCAATTTCGTCAACGCGTCAGAACCCGCGCTGCTACTTCTGCAAGGCGAGGATGACGATGAAGTCGAACCGAGCAACGCGAAATCGATGGCCGCGAAAGCACGCGCTGCCGGCTCATCGGTGGAACTGAAGTTGTACCCCGGCGTCGGACACGCATCGATCATCCTGTCGCTGGCGCGCGCTCACAGAACAAAATCGCGCACCCTCGACGACATCCTCGCCTTCATCCACGAGCCGCACGGTGCGGCAGCCAATTCGGCCGCCGGTTCCGCGTCGCAGTAATGTCAATGCTTGGCTTGCGTTTCCGCCCAGCTTTCCAGCGCCTTCTCGCCGACGTGTTCGCGTAGTGCCGCGCATTGATTGGTGCTTTCGAGCACTTGCGCCAGCACGCGCTCGCCGCCGTTCATTTGCTTGATGTGCGGCTCGAAAAAGGCGCGGAGCTGTTCGGCCTGATCCTTCGAACACTTGCCCGGCAGCGACGCCATCGCCGGCGCATACCCTTGCGCGAACGGCGGCATCCGCGCCTGGAATTTGTCGAAGTTGGTCTTGAACCATTGCCAATATCCGGCGCGGTCTTCGGGTTCGTTCGCCGTGGACCCGTAGATGTAGCGCATTTCGCCCACCGCAACCGCCGGCGTGAGTCCGTAGTCGAGCGCGCGCTGGCTCAGTTCCGGTTGATGCGTCGAGGCGAGCGCGGCGAGCAACGTGTAGCGCTGACGCGTCTGATGGTTCGTCTTCAGCTCGTTCATGATCGCGTCGAATGCCGGCTGCCCGCCTTCCTGCACCGTGACCTTGAGCGAGACGCGCAACAGATCCGAATCGGCCTTGCTCAGATCGACCTTGCCGCCACCGTCGAGTCCCAGTGCCGCGCGGCCTTGCGCGTCGAGCGCCTTGCGCGTGACCGGATCCTTGATTCCCAACGCAAGGAAGTTCGCGAGATCTTCGCGCATCTGCGTCGTCTCGGAACTTTCGTTCGCATTCTTGCGATAGCCGACCTTCTGCAGGATTGGTCCGTAAATGTGCGTGACGTAGGCATCGAGCACCGGCAGCGTGGTCTTGTTGGCGAGATACTCATGCAGCCAGTCGATCGTGCCGATCAGTGCGGTCGCCACCTGCGGATGATCCGACTTCGCCAGCACCGGCAACGCTTCGAGCACTTGCGCCGGCGACGCCTCGCCGCGGCGGAACGAACTCGCGATCGCGTCGGCGTAGATCACCTGCTCCGACGGCTGCAGCGTATCGACCGTTTTGCCGAGCGCGCTGAATTCTTTTTCGTTCATCGAGAAACGGTAGTAGCCCGACGCGTTCGCGTTCGGCAGATACCAGTCCGCGCAGCCGCTTTCGACCGGGAACGTTTGCTTGGCCTGTTCGAGTAGGAAGCATTGCGTCGCCGACGAACCGCCTTTGCCGAAACGCGCACACACCGGCACGCTCCACGTCGATTCGTTCGCCGCCATCACGCCGAACGGCAGATAGCGCGCCTGCGACATCGTGATCGACGCTTTGCCGGCCGAGCACGTCAGCTCGGTGTTGACGAGCGGCAAGCCGGGCTGATCGAGGAAGCTACGCATCGCCTTGGCCAGCGTGTCGCCTTTCTTGCTGACTTCGGCGATCGTCGAAATCAGATCGTTCGAGCTGCCGCTGCCGTACGAATGACGCTTCAGGTATTCGCGCATCGCGGAACGGAACGTGTCTTCGCCGAGCCATTCCTCGAACATGCGCAGCACCGCTGCGCCTTTCTCGTAGGTGATGCCGTCGAATGCATTCTCGATGTCGCCGTGATCGTTGATCGGCTGACGGATCTTTCGCGCAGACAGCAAGCTGTCGCTTCCCATCGCACCGCGCGTCGCGTCCAGTCGTTCCAGTTCACCCTGATATTGCGGACGCAGCGCGACGGTTTCCTTGCCCTGCGCCCACGTCGCGAAGGATTCGTTGAGCCAGATGTCGTCCCACCAGGGCACCGTGACGAGATCGCCGAACCATTGATGCGCGACTTCGTGCGAGGTCACGTTGAACGCCGAGCGGAACGTGTCGGCCGGCGTGTGACCGTCCGTGCGCAATAGCGCATCGCGGAAGGTTATGAGGCCTGCGTTTTCCATCGCGCCCGCGCTGAAATCCGGCGCGCCGAGCAGATCGAGCTTGTCCCACGGATAGGGAATGTTCGTGTATTCCTCGTAGTACTTCACGATGTCGGCGGTCTGCGCGAGGATCCACTTCAATTGCGGACCCGTGCCGCGCGGACTGATACCGCGCAACGGAACCGGATTCTTGCGCACGCTGTTCGGCGGAATCGGCGGGGCGTCGACCACATCCCACGGCCCGACCGCCCACGCGACGAGATACGTCGGCAGCGGTTTCGTCGTTGTGTAGCTGACCGTCTTCCATTTGCCGTCGGACGATTTCTCCTCATGCTTCGGCAACGTGTTCGCCATCACCGCGTCATCGGCCGGAACGGTCAGCGTGATATCGAACGGCGTCTTGAAGCGCGGTTCGTCGAAACCGGGAAACGCGTTGCGCGCGCTGATCGCTTCCATCTGCGTCATCGCGTAGGCGTCGTTGTCGACCTTAACTTTGTACAAGCCTTCGAGCTTGTCGTTGAACGGCGCGGTGTATTCGATGGCGACCTGGATTTCCTGCGCAGGCAGCGAACCGTCGAAACCGATTTTCGCCACGCCTTCTTTTTCCGCTGTGTACGTCGCCTTATGCGATTTGCCGGCCGCATCGGTCACCGCGACGTTGCTCACCGTCAGACCCTCACCGTGAAGCCACACGTGATCCGACGGCTTGGCCAGCTTGATGCGGATCGTCGTCTTGCCGCTGAATTTTTCCTCGCGCGGATCGATCTTGAAATTGAGCGTGTACGCGACGGGCGCGACGTCATCCGGCAATTTACCGGTCGGCACGACTTCGTCGGCGGCGAATGCGAACGGCGTCGCCGTCGCGAGGAGAAGGAAACCCAATCGTGTCGCAGCGCGCATGTCGCGATCCTTGCAAAAAGAAACCATGAGCTAACCACGTTGCCGCGCGTAAAGA
>DATBAU010000109.1:0-1509 GCA_036271355.1 Rudaea sp.
TATGCGTTGCTTTTGTTGTGCGTGCTGATCATCACGTACGTGCCGCAATTGTCGTTGTGGCTCGCGCGCTGAATTTGTAGTGGCTTGAATTCGCCGCCTCGATTACAATATTGGGTTATCCCGCCAAGATCGGATTCCGGATAACGCATGCGCATCCTGACCGAAGCGCTCACGTTCGACGACGTATCGCTCGTACCCGCTTATTCGAACGTCCTGCCGCGCGACGTCGACCTTTCCACGCGCCTCACACGCAACATCCGCCTCAACGTTCCTATCCTGTCCGCCGCCATGGACACGGTGACGGAAGCACGCCTGGCCATCACGATGGCGCAAAGCGGCGGCATCGGCATCATCCACAGAAACATGCCGATCGAGCAACAGGCCGCCGAAGTTCGGCTGGTGAAAAAATTCGAAGCGGGCGTGATCCGGGATCCGATCACCGTCGCTCCCGATACGTCGATCGGCGAAGTGATGCAGATCGTCCGTTCGCGCAATATTTCCGGCGTGCCGGTAGTGGACGGCGAAAGTCTCGTCGGCATCGTCACCAGCCGCGATTTGCGCTTCGAGAAAAAACCCGGCGATCCGGTGCGCCACATCATGACGCGCAAGGAAAAGCTCGTCACGGTGAAAGAGGGCGCGTCGGAAGACGAAGTGCTGCAGTTGCTGCATCGCCATCGCATCGAGAAGGTGTTGGTGGTGAACGATGCGTTCCAGTTGCGCGGATTGATCACCGTCAAGGACATTCAAAAAGCGCGCGACAATCCGAATTCAGCGAAGGATCAACACGAACGCCTGCGTGTCGGCGCAGCGGTCGGCGTCGGCGGCGACACGGACGAGCGCGTCACGCAAATCGTCGCCGCGGGCGTCGATGTCGTCGTGGTCGATAGTGCGCACGGACATTCGCAAGGTGTGCTCGATCGCGTGGCGTGGGTGAAGAAGAATTTTCCGCACGTGCAGGTGATCGGCGGCAACATCGTCACTGCGGATGCAGCGAAAGCGTTGGTCGATGCCGGTGCGGATGCGGTGAAAGTCGGCGTCGGGCCGGGCTCGATCTGCACGACACGCATCGTCGCCGGCGTCGGCGTGCCGCAGATATCGGCGGTGGCGATGGTCGCGGACGCGATTCGCGGCAGCGGCGTCGGACTCATCTCCGACGGCGGCATCCGTTATTCGGGCGACATCGCCAAAGCGCTCGTCGCCGGCGCGAATTGCGTGATGATCGGCGGCATGTTCGCGGGCACCGAAGAAGCGCCTGGCGAAGTCGAGCTCTATCAGGGCCGTTCGTATAAAAGTTATCGCGGCATGGGTTCCCTCGGCGCGATGCAGAACGGATCGAAAGATCGTTATTTCCAGGACGATACGTCCGCAGAAAAGTTGGTGCCCGAAGGCATCGAAGGCCGCGTGCCGTATCGCGGACCTCTTCGCGCGATCCTCCATCAGTTGAGCGGCGGATTGCGCGCGGCGATGGGATACGTCGGCTGCGGCAGCGTCGAGGACATGCGCAACAAA
>DATBAU010000110.1:0-9539 GCA_036271355.1 Rudaea sp.
TCGCCCGGCGAAAGATTCAGCTTGATGTGATCGAGCACATGCCGTTCGCCGTAACCCGCGGCGACGTCGTCGAGCACGAGCAGCGGCTGCGGCAGTTTTTTCGGTTCGCGGAATTCGAAACTGATCGGCGACGCCGCGCGGATCGGCGCGATGTCGACCATGCGCTCCAACGCCTTGACGCGGCTTTGCGCCTGGCGCGCTTTCGACGCTTGCGCTTTGAAACGATCGACGAACTGCTGCAGATGCGCGCGTTCGCGTTGCTGTTTTTCGACCTGGATGTTGTGCTGGATCAACCGCTCGGCGCGCTTGCGCTCGAAACCGGTGAGATCGCCCGCGAACAACTCGGCTTTCTGATCGGCGATGTTGAGCACGTGCGTGACGACCGCATCGAGGAATTCTCGGTCGTGCGAAATCAGCAGCAGCGTTCCCTGATATCGGCGCAGCCAGGTTTCGAGCCAAACGACGGCGTCGAGATCGAGGTGGTTCGTCGGCTCGTCGAGCAGCAGCAGATCGGAACGGCACATCAGCGCCTGCGCGAGATTCAGGCGCATGCGCCAGCCGCCGGAAAAATCCGACACGCGGCGCGTTTCGTCGGCGCTCGAAAATCCCAGACCGTGCAGCAGTTCGCCGGCACGCGCATGCGCGGCGTAGCCGTCGATGGCGTATAGACGTTCGTGGATCGTGCCGATCTTGTGGCCGTCGTGTTCGTCTTCGGCTTTCGCGAGATCGCGTTCGAGCTGGCGGAATTCGGTGTCGCCGTCGAGCACGTAATCGAGCGCGCTGCGATCGAGCGCGGCGACTTCCTGACGCACGAACGCGAGCGTCCAGTTGCGCGGACGCTCGAAATGTCCCGCGTCCGGCTGCAGTTCACCGGCGATCAAGCCCAACAAACTGGATTTGCCGGCACCATTGCGCCCGACGATGCCGACCCGCCAGCCCGCATGGAGCGCCAGATCGACATGTTCGAGCAGCAGTAAGGGCCCGCGGCGTAGCGCGAGATCATCGAAACGAAGCATGTGCGTAGTTTAGCAAACGCAGAGCGTGCAGCTCCGCAAATCCGCGATAATGCGCCGCACTGGCTCCTAACTCGGGCCCCGCCGCGCGACATGCGGCACGAAGGATTGCGATCGATGTTGCGACTGACCGATATCAAACTGCCGCTCGATCACGTCGAACTCGCGTTGCGGCATGCGGTTGTCGCGAAACTAAAGATCGCCGACGCGGCGTTACTCGATTTGCGCATCGCCAAGCGCAGCTACGATGCACGAAAACGTGGCGCGATCCTGCTGATTTACGCGGTGGATGTTTCGGTGCGCGACGAGGCCGCGATCCTCGCGAGATTCGCCGGCGATGCGCACGTTGGTCTCGCGCCGGATACGACCTATCGCGCGGTCGCACAGGCACCGGCAATTCTGCCGCTGCGTCCACTCGTCATCGGTTTCGGTCCGTGCGGATTGTTTGCGGCGTTGATTCTCGCGCAAATGGGATTTCGTCCGATCGTTCTCGAACGCGGCAAGGCTGTGCGCGAACGCACGCGCGACACGTGGGACCTGTGGCGCAAACGCAATCTTCATCCCGAATCGAACGTGCAGTTCGGCGAAGGCGGCGCGGGCACGTTCTCGGACGGAAAGCTGTACAGCCAGATTCGCGATCCGCAACATCGCGGCCGCAAAGTTCTATCTGAATTCGCCAAGGCTGGCGCGCCGGAAGAAATCCTTTATGTCGCGAAGCCGCATATCGGCACGTTCCGGCTGGTGAGCATGATCGAGAACATGCGCAAGGAAATCGAATCGCTCGGCGGCGAAATCCGTTTCGGTCAGCGCGTCGACGATTTACGTATCGAAACCGATTCGCGCGGTGAACGTCAGTTGCGCGGCGTGACACTCGCCGACGGCAGCGAGATCGAAGCGGATCACGTCGTGCTCGCGCTTGGCCACAGCGCACGCGATACGTTCACGATGCTTCACGAACGCGGCGTCTACGTCGAAGCGAAACCGTTCTCGATCGGATTTCGCATCGAGCATCCCCAATCGCTGATCGATCAGGCGCGTTTCGGTCCGCACGCCGGTCATCCGATTCTCGGCGCGGCCGACTACAAACTCGTGCATCACTGCAACGGCGATCACGCCGGTCGCGGCCGATCGGTCTACAGTTTTTGCATGTGTCCGGGCGGCACCGTCGTGGCGGCGACGTCGGAGCCGGGCCACGTCGTCACCAACGGCATGAGTCAGTATTCGCGCAACGAACGCAACGCGAACGCGGCAATCGTGGTAGGCATCGAGCCATCGGATTTCGCGCCGTTCGATGCGAGCGGAAGTCCATTGGCCGGAATCGCGTTGCAGCGCGCGCTCGAACGTCACGCCTATGTTCTTGGCGGTGAAAACTACAACGCACCGGCGCAACGCGTCGGTGACTTCATCGCGAGCCGCGCGTCGACCGGACTCGGCAATGTCACGCCGTCGTTCCAGCCGGGCGTGAGTCCGGTGAGCCTCGACAGCGCCCTGCCCGACTACGCGATCGCCGCGATTCGCGAAGCGCTCCCGGCGTTCGGACGACAGCTTCGCGGATTCGACATGCACGACGCCGTGCTGACCGCGGTGGAAACGCGCACGTCGTCGCCGATCCGCATCAAGCGCGACGAGACGCTGCAGAGTCTCAACACGCGCGGACTGTATCCGGCCGGCGAAGGCGCAGGTTATGCCGGCGGTATACTTTCGGCTGGCGTCGACGGTATCAACGTGGCGGAAGCGGTTGCGCTCAGCATCACGGCGCGATACTCACGCAGCTAAACCTTGATCGAAATCGCGTTCGCCGCCGCGACCGCGCTCGCCCACGCCCACTGGAAGTTGTAGCCGCCGAGCCATCCGGTGACGTCGACGACTTCGCCGATGAAATACAGTCCCGCGACGGTCGAACTCTCCATCGTTTTCGATGACAGATTCCGCGTATCGACGCCGCCGCGCGTCACTTCGGCCTTGCGATACCCTTCGCTGCCGTTCGGCGTGATGCGCCAGTCGTTGATACTTTTTCCCAATTCGCGCAACACGCTATCTGAAAGATCGGCGAGCTTTTTCGAATTCTCCGTCTGTGCGCCGAAATGGTCGGCGAGCCGCTGCGGCAAATAGTCGCCCAACACGTTGTGCAGCGCGCGTTTGTCGCTCGTTTTGCGTTCGATCAGCGCGGCATCCAATGCGACGGCGTGCGCGAGATCGATCGCGATGGTCTCTCCTAATTTCCAATAACTCGAAATCTGCAGAATGCCCGGACCGGAAAGTCCGCGATGCGTGAACAACAGATCTTCTACGAACGCGGGCGGTTTGACTCGACCGCCTTCACTCGACGGCAAACGCACAACAGCCTGCAGCGCAACGCCGGCCAAAGATGCGAACGGCGCCCACGTTTCCGGTTCGATGGTGAGCGGCACCAATGCCGGACGCGTCGGCACGATCGGAATATCGAACTGCTTGGCGATGCGATAGCCCAGATCGCTCGCACCGATTTTTGGAATCGACAAGCCGCCGGTTGCGATCACTAGATCGGAGCACTGCAGCGATCCATGGTTGGTATCGAGCGCGTAACTCGCTTTTTCGGATTCGACACGCCGCACTTGATTGAGCTTGACCGGATTCAGAATTTCGACGCTTCCTTCGGCACACTCATTGAGCAACATGCGCACGATCTGCTGCGCCGAGCCATCGCAGAACAGTTGTCCTTTGTGTTTTTCGTGCCAGGCGATGCCATGGCGTTGGATGTGCTCGATGAAATCCTGCGGCGTATAACGCGCGAGCGCAGAGCGGCAAAAACCGGGATTTTCCGAAATGAAATTTTCCGGCGTCGTCTCGCGATTGGTGAAGTTGCAGCGGCCGCCGCCGGAAATGCGGATTTTTTCGCCCAACGTTGCGGCGTGATCGATCACGGCGACGCACTTGCCGCTCTGCGCGATCTTCGCTGCGCAAAACAGTCCCGCCGCGCCGGCGCCGAGGACGACAACGTCATGAAACGATCTTTCGGTTGGCGTGGCCATCGAAGCCGAACACTAAGGCAACGCTCCGTCATGGCGCAATGCGTAGCGGATACCCGAGACGCGCTTACAAGAAACGGCGACGAATCCGGCAACGCATATCGGGCAATTTTCCATCGATCCAAGTGTCAATTTGCAAGTCGTTCGGAAAAGCGCACTATCGCCGCGTGCGGATCTTTGCGGGGACGTTTCGTGCAACGGGAACGCTGGGCGCGGTTGGAACAATTATTTGCGCAAGGCATCAAGCGGCCAGAATCCGAACGCGCCGCCTGGCTCGCGCGTGCGTGCGGCGACGACGCGGAATTGCGCGGCGAACTCGAAGAGTTATTACGCGCGGACAGCACGCCGGGCGTGCTCGACACGTTTCCGTTCGGTGCCGATCGCGCGGAACCGGTGACGATCGCACCGTCGCTCGCGGCGGGATCGCGCGTGGGCGTATGGCATATCGAAAAACTCGTCGGGCGTGGCGGCATGGGCGAGGTTTACGCCGCGACGCGCGTCGAAGCCGAATTCGAACAACGCGGCGCACTCAAACTGTTGCGCTTCGAGGCGATCGGCGAACTGGCGCGCTTCAACGCCGAGCGCCGGATTCTCGCGCGCCTCGATCATCCCGGCATTGCGCGGCTGCTAGACGGCGGCGTCGCGCAGGATGGACGTCCATACACCGTAATGACGTTCGTCGAAGGCAAGTCGCTCATCGACTACTGCCACACGCGCCACGCGAGCTTGCACGAACGACTCGACCTGTTCGAGCAAGTCTGCGACGCGGTGGCCTTCGCACACCGCAACCTCATCATCCATCGCGATCTGAAACCGGCCAACACGCTGGTCGACGCCGACGGCAAGGTCAAGCTGCTCGATTTCGGGATCGCGAAACTGATCGACGCGAGTGCGGCGTCGGGTGCGTCCGATCCGAACCTGACGGTCGCGCCGTTCACGCCGGACTACGCTGCGCCCGAGCAACTTTCCGGAACGGCGGTGACGACCGCGACCGATGTCTACGCGCTCGGCGTGTTGCTGTTCGAACTGCTGACCGGTGAACGGCCGTTGCGCGCGCGCGGATTGCCGTCGGCACAAGTGCTCGCCCTGTTGAACGATCGAGAAGCGCCGCTCGCGAGCAGCGTCGCGCGTGAGAAATCCGATGCACCGTTGCCCGCCGGCGCGCTGGAAGGCGATCTCGATGCGATCGTCGCCAAGTGTTTGCGTCGCGAGCCGACGCATCGCTACGAAACCGTCAACGATTTGAAACTCGATGTGCAGCGACATCTGCGCCGCGAACCGGTGCAGGCGCGCGAGGGCGCACGTTTGTATGTGTTCGGCCGCGTGTTGCGCCGTTATCGCTGGCCGGTCGCGGTCGCGGCGATGCTGATTCTCGCGTTCGCGGCGGGCCTGGCGGGAACGTTGTGGCAAGCGCACAAGGCGCAGACGCAAGCGCGCACGGCGATGGCCGTGCAGGATTTCGTGACCGATCTTTTCCGCGCCAACTCCAGCAGCCAGAAAGATCCGGTAAAAGCCCGCGCGACATCCGCGCGCGAACTGCTCGATATCGGCGCAAAAAAAATCGACACGTCCATGACCGACGCGCCGGCGGCGAAACTCAGCGTACTCAATCTGCTCGCCGATTTGTACAACGAACTCGCGTTGCGCAAAGAAGAAATCCATCTGCGCCGCGAAGGCGTCGAACTCACGCGCACGCTGTACGGCGCCGATTCGTCCGAACTCGTCGTCGCGCTGAGCGCGCTCGCCGGCGCGATGCACGGCACCGATGCGGAGGCTGAACGCGAACCGCTTCTGCGCGAAGCATTGTCGGTACTCGATCGCAATGGCGATCAGGATTCGGAAGTGCGCGGCCGCCTGCTGCAGAAATTCGCCGAATTGTACGAAGGCACTCAGTCGGCGAAGGCGCTGGATTTCGCGCGACAAAGCGTGCGCGTGCTCGCCGCGCATCCGCCGTCGGCCGATCTTGCCGAGTCCTGGTATATGCAGGGATTGCTGGAAACCTATACCGACCGAAACGACCTCGCGGTCACCTCGCTGAATCGCGCGATCGAGATTTCCAGCCGTGTGCAAGGCACGCCGAATCCCGGACTCATCATCTTCTACTATCAACTCGCGGACACGCAAAAACGGTTGCGCGATTTTCCCGCTGCCGAACGCAGCGCGAGACAAGCGTTGCAGATCGCGTTAGCCATCAACGGCGAAGACCACATCGACGCCGTGCGAACGCGGATGATGCTCGGCACGGTGTTGCTCGAAAGCGGTCGATTGCGCGAAGGTCTCGATCTGTTGGCGCAAGCCAAGCGTGACGTGTTGAAGCTGGTTGGACCGGACGATCCGTTTCACACGCCCGAGGTATTGGAATTCAACGGCACGTGGCAATCGGATGTCGGCGACATCGCCGAAGGAATGGCGGATTTGCAGGCCGCGCTCGCGATCCGGCGCCGCACCGACGGCGACTCGCCGCGCGTCGGAAATATGTTGCGTCTGATCGCGATGGATCAATTGGATCTCGGACGCTATGACGATGCGCGGCGCACGATCGACGACGCCGCCGCCGTTTATGAAAAGCGCGGCCGTAAGCGCGGTACGTCGGGATACAACGGCATCCTCTTTCTTAAAATCCGGCTCGCCGAAGTTGAAGGACACCTTGAAGATGCGCGGCAACTGCTCGGCGAATTCACGACGCCGAACGACACCAAAGCCGCCGCGGTTCTGCGCGTCGCGAAATGGCTGATCGAAGCGGAAATCGCGATGGAATCCGACAATGCCGTCAGCGCGGTGGAAACTCCACTTGCGCAAGCGCGCGCCGAAATCGACAGCGGCGACATCGTCACCGGCGCTGACCTTTATCGGTCGAGCGCGGATTTGATCGATGGCGAGTCGCGCCTGAAACGCCACGACATGGACGGAGCGTTGCAACCATTGCAGCGCACGCTGGCTGCGCGCGAAAAATTGCTGGTCGCGCCGCATCCGCGTCTTGCCGAAGTGCAAAGCCAACTGGCGCGATGTTATGCGGCGACCGGCAATCTGGAATCCGCGCGCGATCTCGCCGCGAAGGCCGCCACGATCGAAGCGCACTACCCTCAACTTTCCGATCGCTATCGGCTTCCGTTCAACGAACTGCAAACCGAATTACAGGCCGCGACGAAATCCTCGACGCCGCGCGTCGCCGCTCAGCCTCGCGGATGAGTCACGTGGCCTCGGCGCTCGCCAGCGCGCGATGCAGCCACGCGCGCGCCAACGTCCAGTCGCTGCGCACCGTGCGCTCGGAAAGTCCGAGCGCACAGGCGGTTTCGACATCGGTGTATCCGCCGAAGTAACGGCATTCGACGACTTGCGCGAGCCGCGGCGATTCGTTTCCGAGACGTCCGAGCGCATCGTTCAACGCGAGGATCGAAGAGTCCCATTCGACGGCCACGTCGAACGCGGCGAGCAGCGGCAAGGCTTCCTCCCCGCCGCCGCGTTTCGCTGCTTTGTGTTCGGCGGCGTGATTGACGAGCGCGTGACGCATCGCGAGTGCCGAGGCGCGCAGAAAATGCACATCGGTTCGCCAGCCCTGTCCGCGCCGTAATTTCAGATACGCTTCGTTGACGAGCGCGGTCGTCTGCAACGTCGCGCCCGCGCCAACGCGGCGACGTTCACGCTGCGCGAGTCGGCGCAGCTCGTCGTAGAACAACGGAAAAAGTTCGTCCGCGAGCGCGCGCGTATCCGCGCTCAGTTCCGCGTTCCAGTCGTCAATGTGCTGTATCGCGCGATCGTTCACGCCATTCTCGCGTCCGCGTTATCGCAGTTCGTCCGTCGACGTGGATCGTAGCACTTGCGTCTCGCACGGTAACTCCCGCGTTCGCCGATTTCAGCAAAGGGCGCTGGACGACGTATCGACATCACGAAGGCCGACAATGTGCCGACCGCCGTTCCGTGCGCAGCCGGGAGATTTCATGTTTCGGCGCTGCCAGTCCGGTCCGCGATCATGTAGCGAGGCGTCTTCAGCGCTCGATCAAACGCTTACGCGGGATCATCCGTCCAGATAAGAGAAACGATTCGCCAACGACCGGCGGACTTCGCAAGCTGAAAAAACTTTGTTCCGCTGCCGCGAAAGTCTTTGCCGTCCAGCAAGCCGGAATTGGAATAGCGGGACGACCGCACGGCAATTTCCCCGACAATCTCGGTCGAGCTTGTTTCTTCCTGTTCGTGGAAATCGCGAAGGCTGCCGCCTCGGAGAAGGGCAACGCGCGGCGCTACGAACTCCGCGGGCGTGAAGCTCTCGCATTTTCCATCCACACTTTTCACGATGACCGCTTTTTCCGCGAAAAAATCGATCAGGCGTGGTTCGTCCGATACGACGCCGCTTCTATTGTCAAAGAAATCGAAGAAATCTCGAATCAACGCATCGATATCTGTGCGATCGACGCCTTCTCGAGCATAGTGTTCGCACATGCGATCAGCTTCTCATGCGATTTTTTCGCGGACGGACGAATTCCCGTCGACGGCGAAGGATATCATTCGTCCAACTTTTGATTTCACCTCACCGCGAACCAGCGCGCGCTTCAGTGCGATTGAATGAGTTTCCAGCCGTTGCCGGACGGATCGCGGAAACTGGCGTCGACGCGGCCGTAGCGATCGATCGGCTCTTGCGTGAATTCGACGCCGCGCGAACGGAACGTTTCGTACGTCGCGCGACAATCCTCGACAACGAGCACGAGCGGCGGCATGCCGCCTTTCGCCATGATGTCGCGCAGCGACTGGACGCTCGCTGCATCGAGCGACGGTTGTTCCGGCGCGAACAAGCCGAGCTGAAATGTCGACTGCTCGGGGTGCTGAACCGTCAGCCAGCGATAACTCCCGTTGCGCGCGTCGGTGTGGACGCGGAATCCCAGTTTGTCGACATAGAACGCGACCGCTTCGTCTTGGTCGCGTACATATAATCCCACCACTTGGATACCCTGACTCATGACGCCTCCGTTTCTTCGTGAGCGGGCTTTATATCGCGCGTCTCCTTTCGCCGCTTCTCCGAAACTGAGATTGTCAGGGCGGGTCGCTGCGCCGCGCTGACGAAACACGCCGGCACCCGTTCGAGTTCGTGCAATACGGCTTTCTGTTGCTCGCGCAAATCGCCGGGACTTTCACCGGTGATGTCGCGAAAGGTGCGCCCGAACGTACCGAGACTTTTCCATCCGGTCTGAAATGCGATATCGGTGATCGACAGTTCCGTGTCGCGCAGCAACGCCATCGCGCGTTCGATGCGGCGGGTCAACAAATAACGATGCGGCGGAACGCCGAACGCATCCTTGAACGATCGCGCGAAATACGCCTCGCACACACAACTCACGCGAGCGAGACGACGCACCGGCCATTCTTCGTGCGAGGCCGCGTCCATACGATCCTTCGCTCGCAGCAGCCGGCGCAATAAATCCGGTTCCTTCCGCAAAGGTTCTCGCGCGACTTTCTTCTTGGAATGCATCCGCAATCGGGCTCCGCATCAGTCAGGAGCATCACCGTGGTAACCGGGATTATGCGC
>DATBAU010000111.1:0-6234 GCA_036271355.1 Rudaea sp.
TACGTAAAACAAGCGGTCCGGTCCGGGTTCTTTCAGTTCGCGTTTGAGATTGACGAGGTCGTCGGCGCTCGCCGCTTCGTAGCGCGTCGGGTCGAGTCCGGTTTTGCCGGTTTCCAGTCCGCGCAACGCTTTCTGCAACGACTCCTGGAACGTGCGGCCGATCGCCATGACTTCGCCAACGGATTTCATCTGCGTGGTCAGACGCGCATCGGCGGACGGGAATTTCTCGAACGCGAAACGCGGAATCTTCGTGACGACGTAATCGATGCTCGGCTCGAACGACGCCGGCGTTTTTCCGCCAGTTATATCGTTGCGCAGTTCGTCGAGCGTGTAACCAACGGCGAGTTTCGCGGCGACTTTCGCAATCGGAAAACCCGTCGCCTTCGAGGCGAGCGCGGATGAGCGCGACACGCGCGGATTCATTTCGATGACGACGACACGGCCGTCCTCGGCGTTCACGCCGAACTGCACGTTCGACCCGCCGGTGTCGACACCGATCTTGCGCAGCACGGCAATCGACGCATCGCGCAGGCGCTGGTATTCCTTGTCGGTGAGCGTCTGCGCGGGCGCGACCGTGATCGAATCGCCCGTGTGCACGCCCATCGGATCGAGGTTTTCGATCGAGCAGACGATGATGCAGTTGTCCGCGGTGTCGCGAACCACTTCCATCTCGAATTCTTTCCAGCCCAGCACGGATTCTTCGATCAGCACTTCGTGCACCGGCGACAGTTCGAGGCCGCGCGCGACGATCTCCAGGAATTCTTCGCGGTTGTAGGCGATGCCGCCACCGCTGCCGCCGAGAGTGAAACTCGGGCGGATGATGGTTGGATAGCCGACCTTCGTTTGCGCGACGAGCGCATCGTCGAGCGTGCGCACGACTTCGGCTTTTGGGCAGTCGAGGCCGATGTCGATCATCGCGCGGCGGAACAGTTCGCGGTCTTCGGCCATGCGGATCGCTTCGCGCGAAGCGCCGATCAGCTCGACGCTATACTTTTCCAGAATTCCATTTTCAGCGAGATCGAGCGCGCAATTGAGTGCGGTCTGGCCGCCCATCGTCGGCAGCAACGCGTCGGGTTTTTCTTTCGCGATGATGCGTTCAACTGTCTGCCGGTTGATCGGCTCGATGTAGACCGCGTCGGCCATCTGCGGATCGGTCATGATGGTGGCGGGATTCGAATTCACCAGCACCACGCGATAGCCTTCCTGCTTGAGCGCTTTGCACGCCTGCGCGCCGGAATAATCGAACTCGCACGCCTGCCCGATGACGATCGGACCGGCGCCGATGATGAGGATCGTTTTTAGATCAGTTCTTTTTGGCACTGTCCGCGCCCTGGGTTTCTTCCGGCCCGATCGGCACGCCGATGCTCTTGATCGAATCGCGTTCGAACGTGAACTGCACGCCGCTGCCGTCGAGATCGATGCCGATCTGCGTCTGCGAATAATGCGTGAGCTTGCCGCTGCGCACCGTGCCGAGGTTGCTGTGCACGATCACGCGCTGATTGATGAAATGGCCGAGTTCCGTATAAGGAATCTCGCGCTCGGTTTCCTTCGGCGGCTGCGCGGTTTTCGCGGGCGTTTTGGCGGGCGCTTTCGTCGGCGCCGGTGCCGCAGCGAACGTGAAGCCCGTGGTGGCGATGAGAACAAGGAAAAGTATTTTCTTCATTGCAATTACGCCGCGGCAGCCGCGTGCGCCTCCATCGAACGGATGAATTGATCGAACAGACCATCCACGTCGTGCGGACCGGGGCTGGCTTCCGGGTGACCCTGGAAACTGAACGCGGGCGCGTCGGTGAGACGGATGCCCTGATTGGAGCCGTCGAACAGCGAGCGATGCGTGACATGCACGTGCGCCGGCAAGCTGGATTCGTCGACCGCGAAACCGTGATTCTGGCTGGAGATCATCACGCGGCCGTTGTCGAGATCGATGACCGGATGATTCGCGCCGTGATGGCCGAACTTCATTTTGATCGTCTTCGCGCCGGTGGCGAGACCGAGGATCTGATGGCCGAGGCAAATTCCAAACAGCGGAATTTTTCGGCGGATGAATTCGCGCGCGGCGGCGATGGCGTAATCGCACGGTTCCGGATCGCCCGGACCGTTGGCGAGGAACACGCCATCGGGTTTGTGCGCGAGTGCGTCCGCGGCCGAGGTCTGCGCGGGCACGACGAGCACATCGCAGCCGCGATCGACGAGCATGCGCAGGATGTTGCGCTTCACGCCGAAATCGTACGCGACGACCTTGAATTTTTTTGTCGGCGTGGCGAAGGTGCCGCTGTCGAGATCGAAACTGCCTTCCTCGAAGCGATAGCTTTTCGTGACACTGACCACTTTCGCGAGATCCATTCCCTTCAACCCGGGAAATGCGCGCGCGGCGGCGAGTGCGCGTTCGTCCGACAAATCGTTGCCCGCGACGAGACACGCGTTCTGCGCACCTTTGTCGCGCAGGATGCGCGTGAGCCGGCGCGTGTCGATATCCGCGATGCCGACGATCTTGTTGCGGCGCAGATAATCGCCGAGCGATTCCTTCGAGCGCCAGTTGTTGTAGAGACGCGGCAAATCGCGGATGACCAGTCCGGCGGCGTAAACGTGATTGGATTCTTCGTCGACCGGATTGCAGCCGGTGTTGCCGATGTGCGGATGCGTGAGGGTTACGATCTGTCGCGCGTAGGACGGATCGGTCAGGATTTCCTGATATCCGGTAATGGCCGTGTTGAACACCGCCTCGCCAACGGTTTCGCCCTCCGCGCCGATCGAAACGCCGCGGAAGAGGCTGCCGTCTGCGAGTGCAAGGAGTGCTTCGGTCATCGCTTCGCCTGTGGTGGAATGGAACGCGCAAACTTCAGGTGCAGGCCGACCCGCGGGCAGGCGTGAGCCGGTCCGTGGGTGAAGTGTGCGGGCGAGAGAGAATGATACGTGTGTGAGGCATTTGATGTCCACCGTCACGCGACGGCGCTAGAATGCCGCGCATGAACGCCGCCGTGCCGTTGCCTACGCCTTCGCGCCTATTCGATCCGGCGACGCTCGAACGCGCCGATACGCTCGTGCGCAGCGAGCCGTTCCGCTTTCTGATCGCTAAAAACCAGCTCCCGGCCGACGCAACGGACGAGCTTGAACGCGATTTCCCAAAGTACAGCGGCGCTGGTTTCTTTCCTTACGAACAAAAGGATTGCGGCGCATCGATCAACCGGCTTGTGGGCGATCTGATCGATCCTGCGGTCGCGACCGCGGTCGGGGAGAAACTCGGCATCGACAACCTCGGCCGCTATCCGACGCTCGTGACGCTATGCCGTGCGCTCAACAAACGCCATGGCACCATCCATACCGACAGCCGATCGAAAGTCGCGACCGCCCTACTCTATTTGAACGAAAGCTGGCCGGAAACGAGCGCGGCCTGTTTCCGTTTCCTCAATCGTATCGATAGCATCGACGATCTGGCCGCGCCGGAAGTGAAACCGCTGTACGGCAATTTCGTCGTGTTCAAACGCGCGGACAATTCGTTCCACGGACATTTGCCGTTCGAGGGCGAACGCCGCGTGATCCAGGTGGCTTGGTTGACGAGTGAAGAAGAAAAATTGCGCAAGACGAAACGCGGCAAACTGTCGCGCCTGTTCAAGAAGATTTTCGGATCGATGGACAAGCGTATCGGCGCGGATCGCGCCGACGACGCCGCCCATAAAGACTAAATCGCTGCTTCCTTCAGATTCGACGCGTTGCTCTGCCACACGAGATGGCGATTGGCGAGATTCGACATCCCGCCGATGATGCGTGCGTCGTTGCTGCCGTCCGAATCGATCACCACGAGCGTGTGACCGGCATCGATTTCGTTACGGAATTTACGGCGCAACTTATTCGGCACTGACGCGCCGATCATCGACGACGACCAGATGCCAATCAGCGCACCGCCGATCATGAAGCCGAGCAGCTCGAACACTCCGATGGTGACGCCGGTCGAGGGAACCATCGGAACGATCACTGCGATCAGCAACCCCGTCGCCGCGCCGAACACCGCGCCGCGTTTCACGGACGGTGTGAAATCCATCGAGACGTTGAGCAGGCTGTCGGGCAATTCGTTCTTATTGATGTCGCTGCGCGCGACGAGCGAAACGTGTTGGCCGGCAATGCCGTTCGCGCCGAGATATTCGACGGCGGACATCGCCGCATCGGATGTGTCGAATGCATAAACATAGCGTCCCATGACGAACCTCGCGCGTGACCGATACGCAGTGGGTGATTCCAGTTCTGTGCCAAGCGCGAACCTTGCGAAACCCGCGTAGACAGCTTCTGCATGGGGCAAAATGCAAAGCCGCACCGTGGCGAACCCGCGTTTTGCGGGATCAACGGCGACGCCATTTCGCGTGTTTGCGAATAAGCCGGCGCAACGCCTTTTCTTCGGCCGACAATGCCGTCTTGGGCCGTTTGCTCGGCGGCAGCGGCGGCGGAAATTTCAGCATTCCTTCGGCATACGTTTCGAGTACGGCCGGATGCACGTAGCAACTCCGGCATACGGTCGGCGTGTTGCCCAGCCGTTGCGCGACCTCGGTAATCGCAGCAGCGATGACCTGTTTTTCTTCCGCCTTCGTTGCGGCCTTTTCGACCGCGCTCAACGCGCGCGCCGCGAGCAATGTTCCGGCCCACGTGCGGAAATATTTCGCGCTGAATTCCTCACCGGCGATCGTGCGGATGTATTCGTTGACGTCGTTTGAATCGATTTCCTCGACGCCCCCTTCGTCGTTGCGGAATCCGAACAGTTTCTGGCCCGGCAATTCCTGGCAATTGCGCACGACGCGCGCGAGCCGTTCGTCGTCGAGTTCGATCGCGTGGAATTTTCCACTTTTGCCGCGAAACGAAAATTCGATGTGCTTGCCGCGTACTTGCACATGCCGATTGCGCAACGTCGTCAAACCGTACGATCCATTCGCGCGCGAATATTCCTCGTTGCCGACGCGGATCAGCGAACGCTGCAGCAATCGCACGACCGCCGCGAGCACTTTCTGGCGCGGCAATCCATCGAGTTTCAGATCCGCGTTCACCGCGCGCCGCAACGCGGGCAACGTGTCGGCGAAATCGGCCAGGCGTTCGTACTTCGCCGCATCACGCACCATGCGCCAACCGGCGTGATAGCGGTATTGCTTGCGGCCGCGCGCGTCGCGACCCGTCGCTTGCAGATGACCGTTGTCGCGCCGGCAAATCCAGACGTCGGTGTATGCCGGCGGAATCGCGAGCCGTCGAATGCGCGCCACGGTTTTCTCGTCGCGCACGCGTTTTCCGTCGGTGTCGAAGAAAATAAAATGCTTGCCGCTTTTGCGCCGGCGGAATCCCGGTTCTTCGTCGCTGACGTAGACGAGTCCGGCTTCCTTCAGCGTGCGCGGTTCGATCGCGATGGCTTTCGCCAACTCGCGCGTTGCGTCGCGAATCTGCTCCTGCGAGGCGGACATCAGCTCGGCACCTTTTTCATCTTCTTGAGATCGGCGACGAATCCCGAGTACGCCTCATCGTAACCGCCGCCGATGCGGCTGCGGATCACCGCGGCGGGATGCACCGTCGCTATCGCCCAGCGGCCATCGTCCAGCGCGATCCATTTCCCGCGCTGCTCCGTCAGCTTGAACGCGCGACCGAACACGATGCGCGATGCGAGCGCGCCGAGACAGACGATATACGGCGTCTTCACCGCGTTGAATTCGCCTTGCAACCACCGCGAGCAAATGTCGATCTCGGCTGCGTTGGCGCGCTTGTGCAATCGCCGCTTACCGCGTTGCTCGAACTTGAAATGCTTGATGACATTGGTGACGTAAATCTCGTCGCGTTCGATGCCGATGGATTGCAGCGCGTCGTCGAGCAACTGGCCGGCAGGTCCCACGAACGGCTTGCCGACGCGATCTTCCTGATCGCCCGCTTGTTCGCCGATCATGAGGAAACGCGCGTTCGCATCGCCTTCGCCGAACACGGTCTGCGTCGCATCGCGCCAGATCGGACACGCACGGCAATCTTTCGCCGCGCCGCGAAGTGCGGTCAACGATCCGCTCGTCCTAGGTTGCAGCGTCGGCATTCGTCATCTCCAGATACGACGAAGCCTGAGCGGACCATCGATCGTCGCGCTCAGGCCCGTTGCGTACTCTAGATTACTTCTGCGCCGGCGGCGGATTATTGTGCGTGCACGTCTTGAACTCGGACCACGTCAGCTTGCCGTCGTGGTCGACGTCGCACTTCGGATAATTCTGCGACAGGAACGGATCG
>DATBAU010000112.1:0-8504 GCA_036271355.1 Rudaea sp.
CACGCCTTCTTCCACCGCCGCACGCGTGGCGTGCAGGGCGTCTTCGACGCGCGCCTTCTTCTCTTTCATTTCCACTTCCGTCGCGGCGCCGACCTTGATCACCGCCACACCGCCGGCGAGTTTCGCCACGCGTTCCTGCAGCTTTTCACGGTCGTAGTCGGACGTGGTTTCTTCGATCTGCGCTTTGATCTGAGCGATGCGCGCTTCGATGTTCTTGCCTTCGCCGGCACCGTCGATGATGGTCGAGTTCTCTTTCGAGATCTGGATCTTCTTCGCGCGGCCGAGATCCTTGATCGTCGCCTTTTCGAGCGACAGACCGACTTCCTCGGAGATCACCTGACCACCGGTGAGGATGGCCATGTCTTCCAGCATCGCCTTGCGACGATCGCCGAAGCCCGGCGCCTTCACGGCGCAGACCTTGACGATGCCGCGAATCGTGTTGACGACGAGGGTCGCCAGCGCTTCGCCTTCCACTTCTTCGGCGACGATGAGCAGCGGCTTGCCCGCTTTCGCCACGCCTTCGAGGATCGGCAGCAGTTCGCGCACGTTCGAGATTTTCTTGTCGTGCAACAGGATGTACGGATCTTCAAGTTCAGCCTGCATCGACTGCTGGTTGTTGATGAAGTACGGCGACAGATAGCCGCGATCGAACTGCATGCCTTCGACGACATCGAGTTCGTTGTCGAGACCGGAGCCTTCTTCAACCGTGATCACGCCTTCCTTGCCGACCTTGTCCATCGCCTTGGCGATGAGATCACCGATATCACCGTCGGAGTTGGCGGAGATCGAACCGACCTGCGCGATTTCCTTCGACGTGGAGCACGGCTTGGACAGATTCTTCAGCTCGGCGACGGCGCCGACGACGGCCTTGTCGATACCACGCTTGAGGTCCATCGGGTTCATGCCGGCGGCGACGGCTTTCAGGCCTTCGCGGATCAACGCCTGGGCGAGAACGGTCGCGGTCGTCGTGCCGTCACCGGCGACGTCGGACGTTTTCGACGCGACTTCCTTCACCATCTGCGCGCCCATGTTCTCGAACTTGTCGGCCAGTTCGATCTCCTTCGCGACGGACACGCCGTCCTTGGTGATCGTCGGCGCGCCGAAGCTCTTTTCGAGCACGACGTTGCGGCCTTTCGGACCGAGTGTCGCTTTAACGGCATTGGCGAGCACGTTCACGCCGCGCAGCATGCGCGCGCGGGCGTCTTCGGAAAAACGGATTTCTTTAGCAGCCATTGGAATTTACCTCAAAATGGATTTGTATATTTATGGAATTCGGGAGGTGACGCGAAGCGAGCGGCGAAGTCCAGACTAGGCGCGCGGCGGGGAGCAAACCGGAGTTGACGATAGTCAATGAGGATTTGCGAGCCGACGCAGCAACGACGTATGGACGAGTCCGCGCCGCTTATCGTCAGCCGTCGATGACCGCCATGAGGTCTTCTTCGCGCATGACGAGAAGTTCCTGGCCGTCGACCTTCACTTCGGTGCCGGAGTACTTGCCGAACAGAACCTTCTCGCCGGCCTTCACGCCGACCGGACGGACCTTGCCGTCTTCGAGGATCTTGCCGGCGCCGACCGCAACCACTTCGCCCTTGATCGGCTTTTCGGTAGCGGTGTCCGGAATGACGATGCCGCCAGCCGATTTGGTCTCGGCTTCCAGGCGCTTGATGATCACGCGATCATGCAAAGGACGCAGTTTCATAAGGACGCTTTCCTCAATTGATTGAATAAGAACGGATTTTCCCTGGCTGTTAGCACTCAGGGAGAACGAGTGCCAACATTTTAACGACTAGAAACCTCCCTGCAAAGGGGTTTCTGCACTGCACTGTTCTTATGGCCGGGCGACCGCGGTTTCAAGAGGACAAGACGCGTCCATCCAACGGACAGCGCCCCAAGAGAAACGCACGTTCACGTACGCTGCGAGCTATGAATCATCGAAAAATCGAACGCGCCGCGCCTGTACGCCCGAAGCGTGCGGCAATGAAAAAAGCGCTGATCTCGGTTCGCATCGATCGCGACGTGCTGGACTGGTTCAAATCGCGCGGACCCGGCTATCAGACGCGCATCAATTCCTTGCTGCGTGCGTTTCGCGACGCGTCGATCTGATCAGCCTTTCTGCGCGGCCGGCGCTTTCGGTGTCTGCTTCTGCTGTGCCGCGATGCGCACTTCGGTGCCGGTGGCGATGCCGTCGGGCGGCGATTCGATCACCTTGTCGTCCGCGCTGATGCCGTCGCGGATTTCAATGGTCTTGCCGAGATCGCGCGCGACGGTGACGGGCTTCACGACGACGCGGTTGTCGCCGCCGACGGTCGCCACCGACAAACCTTTCGCGTTGAAGATCAGCGCGCTCGACGGAATGCTCAGCACACCTGCGGTCGAGGGCAGATCGAGGCGCACGGTCGCATAGCCGCCCGGCAACAGTTCGCCGGCGGTGTTGTCGACGCCGAGTTGCATGAGCGTGGTCCCGGATGTTGCATTCACGGCTTGCGATGACGATTCCACGGTCGCGTCATATTTCTTGTCGGGATGTTCGGGCACGATCATCGTCGCCTTCGTGCCCGGCGGCACGAGCGGCACGTAACTCTGCGGAACGTTCACGTACATGCGAAGCTTGTGCGTATCGGAGACGACGAACAGTTCCTGTCCGGCGCTGCCTCCCACGCTGATGAGCGCACCGACGTCGGTGTTGCGCGCGGTGATCACGCCGTCGAAGGGCGCGGTGATGCGTGTGAAGTTCTTCATCGCCAATAGTCGATCGACGTTCGCTTTCGAAGCCTGCGTCATCGCCTGCTTGGCCTGGTAGTCGCCGAGTTTTTCGTCGGCGTCCTGCTTGGCAACGGCGCCGGTCTTGACGATGGTCTGCCAGCGATCGCTGGTGAGCTTCGACAGTTTCTCGTTCGCCTGCGCGGTGACGAGATCGGCGCGGCCTTGCGAGAGTTGCTGATCGAGATCCGGCGTTTCGATTTCGGCGAGAAGTTGTCCTGTTTTCACTTGTGCGCCGATGTCGACTTTGTAATCTTTCAGATAGCCGCTGACGCGCGCGTAGATCGGTGCGCGCGCATACGCTTCGAGACGGCCCGGCAATTCGAGTCCGCTGTTGTTGACGCCGTTGCTGGGCGAGATGACGGCCACCGTCGGCAATGCCTGTGCGTCGGTCCAGTCGCGCAGACGGGAATTCTCGGACGCGCGCGTCAACACACCGTGTACGACGATAACGATGGCGACGATGGCGACGATGACGCCGGCGAGGCGCAATCCGCGCCAGGATTTTTTCTGGTCAGGCATGAGCGGGTTCCAACGAAACGGGCGCGGCGGGTTTTTGACCGTAGCGCCGATGAATGATGCTTAAAACGACCGGCACGAAGAACAACGTGGCGATCGTCGCGAAAACAAGTCCGCCGATTACGGCGCGTCCGAGCGGTGCGTTCTGTTCGCCGCCTTCGCCTAAGCCCAGCGCCATCGGCGCCATGCCGATGATCATCGCGAGCGCGGTCATCAGGACCGGACGCAGACGCACGAAACCGGCTTCGATCGCCGCTTGCGTGGCATCGCCGAGTTCTTCGAGTTTCTCGCGCGCGAAACTGATCACGAGCACGCTGTTCGCGGTCGCCACACCCATGCACATGATCGCCCCGGTGAGCGCGGGCACGCTGAGCGTGGTGTGCGTGGCGAACAGCATCCAGACGATGCCCGCCAATGCAGCCGGGAGCGCGGTGATGATCACGAACGGATCGCTCCACGACTGGAAATTCACGACGATCAGAAAATAGATGAGCGCGATCGCACCGATCAATCCGAACAGCAATCCGGAAAATGCGCTCGTCATCGTCTTCACTTGTCCGAGCAGCGCGACGTTGGCACCGCGCGGCAAATCCTTCGCGTTGGCGTCGATCACTTTCTGCACATCGGCGGCGACGGCGCCGAGATCGCGATCCTGCGTCGTCGCGTAGATCTGCACCATCGGGCGGATGTCGTATTCGGAAAACACGCCGTTGACCGCGCTGCGGTCGATGTCGGCGATGCCGCCGAGCACGGTCGTCACGCCGCCGGGCGCGTTGATCGACATGTTGCGCAGCTTTTCGAGCGAGTCGATGGAATACTGCGGCGTCTGCATCACGATCGGGTACGTCACGCCGTTTTGCGGATTGAGCCAGAAGGTCGGCGCGACCTGGCTCGATCCGGCGAGATTCACGACCATGCTGTTGGTGACGTCGCGCTCGGTGACGCCGGCGTATTGCGCGCGCGTGCGATCGACGTTCACGTTCAGCGCGGGCGCCGCGTCGGATTGCTGGATGCGCGCGTCGGCGACGCCGGGAATGCGGCGAATCTCATCGAGCAGTTTGTTCGCGTACGCGAAATTGGCTTTCAGATCGTTGCCGCGGACCTGCAGATCGATCGGCGCGGGCGCGCCGAAGTTCAGGATCTGGCTGACGATGTCGGCGGGCAGGAACGAGAACGTCATGCCCGGAAATCGACGCGGCAGTTGTTCGCGCATCTTGCGGATGTAATCGGCGGTCGGCGCGTGATCTTCGCTGAGCGAAATCTGGATGTCACCGTCCTGCGGCCCGATCGTGCCGGTGTTGTTGTAGATCGTGTTGATGCTCGAAATGTACGTGCCGACGTTGTCGACCATCGCGCTCAGTTCGCGATCGGGAATGATTTCGTGGATCGCTTTTTCGACGTCCGCGAACCGCGCCGCGGTTTCCTCCACGCGCGTGCCGACGGGCGCGCGGACGTGCATGAGAATCTGGCCGGCATCGACCGACGGGAAGAAATTCCGCCCAAGGAACGGCAGCAGCAGGAACGACGCGGCGACGATCAGAAGAAATCCGGCGACGAACACTTTGCGGTGTCCGAGCGTTACGGTGAGAAGATCGCGATACGCATCGCGGATGCGCGTGAAGCCCGCTTCGAAGCCGCGCTGCACGCGCACGAGCGGATTGCGCGACGGCGCCGCGTGCGTGGCTTCGTGTTCGTGTTTGTGCAACAGGTAATTCGCCATCGTCGGCACCAGCGTGCGCGACAGCAGGAACGAACACGCCATCGCCGCCATCACCGCTTCGGCCATCGGCACGAACAGATAACGCGCGACGCCTTCGAGGAAAAACATCGGCACGAACACGATGCAGATACACAGCATCGACACGAACGCGGGCGTCACGATCTGGCGTGCGCCATCCATGATCGACGCCTCGACTTCCTTTCCTTGCTCAAGATGCCAGTTGATGTTTTCGATCGTCACCGTCGCGTCGTCGACGAGGATGCCGACGGCCAGCGCGAGTCCGCCGAGCGTCATGATGTTCAGTGTTTCACCGAGCGCAGCGAGCACCATGATCGCGCCGAGCACCGACAGCGGAATCGAAATCGCGATGATCACAGTCGAACGCCAGCTGCCGAGAAACAGCAGGATCATCAGGCTGGTCAGCGCAGCGGCGATTACGCCTTCCTTCGCCACGCCGCCGATCGCGTTGCGCACGAAGATCGACTGATCGCCGATCGGTTTCACTTCGAGATTGTCCGGCATCGACGATTTGACTTCGGCGATCATCGCTTTCATGCCGTCGACGATGTCGAGCGTCGACGTCGCGCCGCTTTTCAGCACCGACATCAATACCGAACGTCCGCCGTCGACGTGGACGATGTTCGTCTGCACCGCGTTGCCGTCGCGAACGTTCGCGACGTCATGCACATACACCATCGCGCCGTTGACGGTCTTGATCGGCAAGTTGCCGAGATCCTTCAGCTCCGACGGCGCGGTGTTGAGATTGATCGCGTATTCGAGCGTGCCGATTTTTTCCGTTCCGACCGGCGTAAGAAGATTCTGCGCGGCGAGCGCATTGGCGACGTCCTGTCCGGTCAGTCCGCGCGCCTGCAGAGCGTTCGCATCCAGATCGATCTGCACCTGACGTGATTTTCCGCCGAACGGATACGGAATCGCCGCACCGGGCACGGTGACCAGACGCGTGCGCAACTGATTCATCGCGAGATCCGCGAGCGCCTGTTCGGTCAAGCCTTTGCCGGACAGCGCGAGCTGCAGGATCGGCACGGTCGACGCGCTGTAGTTGACGATAAGCGGCGGCGTCGTGCCGGGCGGCATCTGTTTCACCAGCGTCTGCGCGATGGCGGTCACTTGCGCGTTCGCGGTGCTGATGACGACGTTCGGATGGAAGAAAATCTTGACAATGCCGAAACCCGTGTACGACGTCGCTTCGATGTGATCGATGTCGTTGACGGTCGTGGTGAGCGCGCGTTCGAAGGGTGTCGTGATGCGTCCGGCCATCTGATCCGGCGGCAAACCCGTGTACTGCCACGCGACGCCGATGACAGGAATATTGATGTTCGGAAAAATATCGGTCGGCGTGCGCATGGCCGCCAACGGCCCGATGATCAAGATGAGCAAGGCGAGAACGATAAAAGTATACGGGCGCTCAAGCGCGATGCGTACGATGCCGATCATGGGAAAATGCGCGAACCGAGTGAAGCGAAATTATCGGGCTTGAGCGCGCGCTTTCCACTCAAAAGCAGATGAAGATTAGTTCACCTCGTCACGCCGACCGCGCGCCGGCGGAGTCGCACGGCCAGCAATACAACGTCATGCGCGCGCCGCCGCCGGCGCGGTCGCCGATCTCGAAACAGAATCCGTGCAACCGCGCGATCGCCGCGACGAGCGGCAAGCCGAGACCGTTTCCGACTTCGGACATGTGCTCGCTGCGATAGAACCGGCGCAACACCGCTTCGCGTTCGTTCGCGGGAACACCGGGACCGCTATCGATCACTTCGACGCGCGGCCCGTCATCGTCGGCGATCGCGCGAACCGTCACCGTACTTTCGGCGGGCGAGAACTTGATCGCGTTGTCGACGAGATTGCCGATCGCTTCGAACAGCAGCGCGGCGTCGGCCTGCACCGTCGGTTTGTTCTTCGATTCCACGGAAAACTGCAGCGACTTTTCTTCAGCGAGCGGTGCATAAAGCTCGTGCACGCGCTGCAGCGTTTCATCGAGATCGACCGGCCCGAATGCCGCGCGACGTCGCATGTCCTCGAGTTCGGAGATGCGCAGCAACGCGCGGAACCGGTCGAGCAGCGCGTCGACGTCGACGATGCAGCGTTCGATCAGATGCTCGCGCGGATCGTCGCGCGGCGTCATTTGTTGTGCGCGATGCAGTTGCGCGCGCAAACGCGTGAGCGGCGTGCGCAGATCGTGCGCGATGCTGTCGGAAACGCCCTTCACTTCGCCAAGCAGACGCTCGATCTGATCGAGCATGCGATTGACGATGCTCGCGACGAGATCGAATTCGTCGCGGCGACCTGAAACGGGCAGACGCGTGCCGAGTTCGCCGCGCAGCACGGGCTGCATCGCCGTATCCATCGCGCGCACGCGACGCAACGGTCCGCGGCTCAAGAGATAACCGCCGATCAATCCTGGAATCAGCAGCAGCGACAATCCCCACAACAATGCGCTGCGCGTGAGCGCACCGACGCGATCGGCCACACCGCTGTATCGCGCGAGCACCATCACTTCGCCGGAATCGAGCCGTCGCGCCACCGCTTGCGCGCGTGAATTGTGCTGGCCGTTGATGCCGAGCACGCCGTTGGGTAGCGATCGCACGACGCCGTCGAACGGCAAGCCTTCGGGCAGATGATCGATGTTGCCCGACATGTACACGCCGTTCGCGTCGAACAGTCCGTAATAGGTCGCGCCGCGCAGATCGAATTCGCCGCTGGTCGCAAGCATCATCGGCAACTGGTCGCGATCGACGTGACTGAGGAAGCGCATGCGCTGTCCGAGAATGTCGCCGACGACATCGTCGAGATATTGCGTGGTCTGCCAGTTGATCGAGGCGACGAGCACGATGCTCCACGCGAGGAAAAACAATCCGTAGATCGCGATGAGCCGCGTGGTGCTCGAACGCCAGCGTCCGCTGAGCGGTTGCGGCGCGGGCGGTTCGCGCGTGCCGTCGCGCATTACTGTGCGGCGATCATGTAGCCGCAACCGCGCACTGTCCGGATGAGCGGCGGCGCTTCGCCCGAATCGACTTTGCGGCGCAGCCGCGCGATGTGCACGTCGATGACGTTCGTGCCCGGATCGAAATGATAGCCCCACACGTTTTCGAAAATCATCGTGCGCGTGAGCACCTGACCGGAATTGCGCATCATGAATTCGAGCAGGCGGAATTCGATCGGCAACAGTTCGAGCGTTTCGACGCCGCGTTTGGCGCGGCGTGCGATGAGATCGAGTTCGAGATCGCCAACGCGCAGCACCGTCGAGGGCGCTTCGGCGCGGCGACGGCGCAGCAAAACTTCGACGCGCGCGGCCATTTCATCCGGCGCGAAAGGTTTCGTCAGGTAATCGTCGCCACCCGCGCGCAGTCCGCGCACACGCGCATCGACATCGCTCAATGCGCTGATCATCAGCACTGGGGTTTCGACGCCGGCGCGACGCAATTCGGTGACGAGCGCAAGGCCGTCGAGTCCGGGCAGCATGCGGTCGAGCGTGATCGCGTCGTAG
>DATBAU010000113.1:0-3991 GCA_036271355.1 Rudaea sp.
GCAGGGCATCGAACGCTATCCGCTGCCCGGCGCGGCGCCGTCCGTGCGCATCATGCACATCGTCTCCGATCCGCGTGGTTTGTGGCTCGGCACGACGGCAGGCCTGATGAAATTCGTCGACGGCCACATCGTCGCGGCGAACTTCGGCGGCGAACTCGACACGCGCAACATCGAGAGTTTGTACCGCGATAGCGACGGCAATCTTTGGATCGGCACCGCGCCGATGCTATTCCGATTGCGACCCGACGATCGGCTCGAACGCATCGGCGCGGAGGATTTCACGCGCGATTCTTGGGTGCTCGCCGTCTTCGAAGACCGCGAGCGAAACCTGTGGATCGGCAGCCAGACCGAAAGCCTGTTCCGACTGTGGAACGGTTGGGCGCGACGCGTATCGCAACGCGACGGACTGAGTGATCCGTTCGTGTGGAGCATCGCGCGCGATCAGCGCGGCCGCATGATCATCGGCACCAATTCGGACGTGAGCCTGTACGACGCGACCGGCGTGCATGAACTCGTGAACGGAAAATCGTTGCCGAATCCTTCCGCGTACGATCTTTTCGTCGACGACCGTAATCGCATCTGGATCGGAACGCGCGGCGGCATCGCGATCTATGCGGATCAGAAAGTCGAACGTCCCGCTGCATTGAGGGCGCTCGACGCGTACCAGATCGACGCGATCGTGCAAAACGGTCCCGACGATTTCTGGATCGGCACCACCGGCGGTTTGTATCGCTTTCGCAACGGCGCGATCGCACTCGTCGGACCGCCGCCCGGCGGCACGCGTGCGCGTGTGCGCTCGCTCTTTCGCATGGACGACACGACGCTGCTCGTCGGCACCGAAGCCGGCTTGCGTCAGGTGCGCAACAACGTCATGGAAACGCCGGCTTGGGCGGCGCCGTTCGAAGGCCGCTTCGTCAGCGCGATCGCGCCGCTGCGCGACGGCGCGATCGGTTTCGCGACGCTCGACGCTGGGTTCGGCGTGCTCGCCGATGGCAAGCTCAGTGTGGTCACGCACAGCAATGGTTTGCCGAGCGACAACGGCTGGAGTTTCCGCGTCGTGAACGGATGGGTGTACGTGTCGAGCATCGACGGCGTCTGGCGCGCGCCACTCGATTCGCTGCCCGGCATCGGCCGCGGCAATTCGGATTCGATCAACGCGCAAATGATCCTGAGCGCAAGCGGCCGCGAACCGGGCAGCCAACGTGTGCGCTGTTGCAACGGCGGCGCGTCCGCGCGTTCGGCGCTCGACGGCACGAGCATCTGGCTGCCGACGATCTCCGGCGCGCTGCGGCTGGATACCACGTCAATCCTCGCCGGCAGCGAGCCGCCGTCGGTCGTCGTCGAAGGTTTGCGCAACGCGGGCACATGGTTTCCCGGCGGTGCGCGCGTGTCGCTCGACAACGAGAGTCGCGACATCGAAATCCATTACACCGGTTTGAGCTTCCGTGATCCACGCGGTTTGCATTTCCGCTATCGACTCGAAGGCTACGACGATAACTGGATCGAAGCCGGCACGCGGCGCGTCGCGTTCTACACGAACCTGCCGCCCGGCGATTACCGTTTCCACGTGCAGGTGCTGCAGCCCGAAGGTGGCATCGGAGGCGACGGTGCGCTGTCGTTCGAATTGCAGCCGCGCTGGTACGAGATCGGTTGGGTGCGCGCCTTGATTCTCGCGGTGGCGCTGCTCGTGATCGGGGCGCTGCTGTGGATGCAGACGCATTATTTCCGGCTGCGTCAGCAACGTTTGGAACGATTGGTCGAAGAACGCACGCAGGCGCTGAGCCACAGCAACGAACGATTGCGTCAAGCGAACATGGCGCTGGAACAAGCCAGCGAAACCGATCCGCTGACCGGTCTGCGCAACCGTCGCTTTCTGCTCGAACGTATCGCGCAACTGCTCGCGCGCGGCTCGGGCGACGGCTTGCGCCCTGCATTCCTGCTGCTCGATCTCGACAATTTCAAGCAGATCAACGACCGCTACGGCCATGCCGCCGGCGACAGTATACTTGTACAGATTTCCCAATTGCTGCAGAACATGAGCCGCACGAACGACGAATTGCTTCGCTGGGGCGGCGAGGAATTCCTGATCCTGGCGATGCGCGTGACGCAAGAGCAGGCGCTCGAAATCGCCGAACGCGTCCGCGAGCGCGTCGCCACCCACGAATTCCGTTTAGCCGACGGACGCGAAATCGACGTCAGCGCGTCGGTCGGCTTCGCACTGCATCCGACGTTCGACGACGCCAACATCGATTGGGCCACCACGCTCGAATTCGCCGACACCGCGCTTTATCGCGTCAAGCAGAGCGGCCGCAACGGATGCGCCGGCATCGTCGCCGGACGCGTGACGCCGCAAGGTCGCATGCGCTGGAGCAAGGAACTCGCGAACATCGATGCGCTCGTCGACGCCGGCGTGCTGCGCTGGCTTCGGCCGCAAGGCGCGCGGCATCTTCGTCTCGTCGGAACGAACGAAGACGCCGGTTAGTCGCGCAGGCACTCGCCGAGGATTTTCACCGCCGCCTGCAGATCCGCCGGGGGCAAGTCCGCGTAACCGAGCAGCAATCCGGGTCGCGGCAACTTCTTCATGCAATACGGCGCGACGAGATAAAGCCCGAGCCCGCGTTCGCGCGCGCGTTCCACGAGTTTTTCGGCCTGCGCGTGATCGCTGCGCGGCAGCCACGCAAGCAGATGCATACCCGCGCTCGAATCGGCGATCTGCACGCGCTCGCCGGCGTGTTTCTTGAGCGCATCGAGCAGAGCCGTGCGGCGCGATTTGAGCGCCTTCGCCGCCGAGCGCAGATGACGTTCGAACGCGCCGCTGCCGATCAACCGCGCCAGCGCCGCCTGTTCGATCGCGGGACAGCCGCGATCGCTGAGCCATTTCGCCGCAACGAACGCCTGCCGCAATCCCGGCGGGACGACCATATATGCGAGACGCAACGACGGAAAAAGTACTTTGGAAAATGTACCAAAGTATACAACGCGGTCGGCGCGGTCGAGCGATTTCAGCGCGGCGAGCGGGCGTGCGTCGAAACGGAATTCGCCGTCGTAGTCGTCCTCGATCAGCCAGCATTCGTGATGCTCGGCCCACGCGAGCAGATCCATGCGGCGCGCGAGGCTGAGCACGGCACCTGTCGGGAACTGATGCGACGGCGTGACCAGCGCGAGACGCGCACCGTTGCGCGGCAACGCGGACACGATGATGCCGTCGTTGTCGACCGGGCACGGCACGATCTTCACTTCGTGCGCCTGGAACAGTTGCCGCGCGCCCTGGTAATGCGGATCTTCCATCACGACGCGATCGCCAGCGTCGACTAGCACGTCGGCGGTGAGCGCGAACGCTTGCTGCGTGCCGCTCACGATCAGCACGTCGTCGGGCGTCGCGACGATCCCGCGCCGCCGCGCGAGATAGCCGCACACCTGTTCGCGCAGTTCGCGCAAGCCTTGTGGATCGGGATAATCCGTCTGCGCGTGCGCGGCCGCGTGATTGAGTTCGCGACGCCACGCACTCGCGAGTTGCGTGTTCGTCATCGGCAAACCGTATTGCAGGTTGTAACGCAGACCGCGATGCTGACGGCCGGGAATCGCGCGATCGTACACGTCGGAAATGCGTTTTCCGCGACGCGCGAGCGCAACGTTCGACGCGCCGCGTTTCGCCGGTTTCGCTTCCTGTGTTCTGACGGCACTGAGCGCGGCGACGTAACAACCGGAACCGACGCGTCCCTCGATGAATCCTTCCGCCGCGAGTTGCTCGTAGGCCGCGAGCACCGTGTTGCGCGACAAGCCGAGTTCGCGCGCGAGCGCACGCGTTGCGGGCAGGCGCGCGGCGGCGGTGCAGCGCCCTTCGAGGATCGCTTGCTTGAGCGCGCGCGACAGTTGCAGATAGCGCGGTCCTTGATCGTCGAGCTGGAGAAACAAGGCGGCTCCTAAAATTCCATGGAAACTGGCTCTCGCGGCGGCCAATTTGCGGCTCTAGTCTGCTCGCGTCAAGTCC
>DATBAU010000114.1:0-4164 GCA_036271355.1 Rudaea sp.
CCGTTGTCTTCGACACGCGCCCACTCGTGGGACTTCATGAATTTCAGGTCGCCGGGGATTTCGTTCATGGCTGCTTCCTTGGGAGCTTTCGGTTCGAGTCAATTCTACACGGAGCGTTCGGGCCGCAACAAAACACGACCGGTCAGGCGACCTGCGCCTTACCGTCACGCACGAACGGGTACTTGACGACACGCACGGGAACGAGCCTTCCGCGAATGTCGACTTCGGCCCTGTCCGGCGTCGCCGCAGGCACGCGCGCAAACGCGATCGCCTTGCCCAGCGATGGCGAGAACGTGCCGCTCAGGATTTCGCCGTCGCCGCTCGGCGTGACGACGCGTTGTCCATGGCGCAAGACACCTTTCTCGTCCATCACGAGCCCGACCATGATGCGGTGTTCCGTGCCCTTCTGCTTTTCCAGCGGCGCGCGGCCGATGAAATCGCGGCCTTCGTCGAGCGAAATAGTCCAGGCGAGTCCGGCTTCCCACGGCGTGATGGTTTCGTCCATGTCCTGACCGTAGAGATTCATGCCGGCCTCCAGACGCAGCGTGTCGCGCGCGCCGAGTCCAGCCGGAACGACGCCGGCCGCGTCGAGTCGATTCCACAATTCCACCGCATTCGATGACGGCACGATGATTTCGTAACCATCCTCACCGGTGTAGCCGGTGCGCGCGATGAACAACCCATCGCCTTCGACGGCGACGAACTTGCCGATCTTCGCGGCCTTCTCTTTCACGGCGGGCGACAGCAGCGACTGCACTTTCTCGCGCGCTTCGGGACCTTGCACTGCGATCATCGACAGATCGCCGCGCTCGGTCACGTTCACGCCGAACGCTTTCGCTTGCTGCGTGATCCACGCGAGATCCTTTTCGCGCGTTGACGCATTGACGACGACGCGGAAAAAATCCTCGGCGAGGAAATACACAATCAGATCGTCGATCACGCCGCCCCTGTCGTTGAGCATGGTCGAATACAGCGCCTTGCCGGATTTCTGCAGCTTGTCGACGTTGTTGGCGAGCAGACGGCGCAGGAATTCGCGCGTACGTTCACCGTGCAGATCGACCACCGTCATGTGCGACACGTCGAACATGCCGGCGTGCTTGCGCACCGCATGATGTTCCTCGATCTGCGAGCCGTAATTGAGCGGCATGTCCCAGCCGCCGAAGTCGACCATTTTCGCGCCGGCGGCGCGGTGCGTTGCGTTGAGAACGGTTTGCTGGGTCATGGCGAATCGCGAAAAAAACGGTCGCGCATTATCGCACGGGAATAAAACCACGCCCCCAGCGATCTTGACCGGTAGCCATCCCGCACTGGAGACCGCCATGTCCGACCACGAACCCACTCAAATGAACCGCCGCGCCGCGCTCGGCTGCATCGCCGGATGGGCCGGCGCCGCCGTTATCTGGACGGTCGCAGGCGGTGTTCCGCGCGCGCTCGGGGCCACTTCGTCCGGCGTTGCTGCCGCGTCGAAGAACGCATTCACGTTCGCGCAAATCAGCGATACGCACATCGGATTCCATAAAGAGGCCAATCCCGATGTCGTCGGCAGCTTTCATCGCGCCGCTGCCGACATCAACGGAATGCAACATCGCCCTGCCCTCGTGTTGCACACCGGCGACCTCACGCATTTATCCAAGCCCGAGGAATTCGGCCAACTGAAAGAGTTGTTGACGGAAATCAAAGTTGATCGCGTCCATACCATACCGGGCGAACACGACGCGCTCGACGACGGCCTCGCCGGTTACCTGAAAAGCTTCGATCACGACGGCAAACAGCGCGCGTGGTACAGCTTTGATCAGAACGGCGTGCACTTCATCGGTCTATCGAACGTGCTCAACTTCAAGATGGGCACGATGACCTCGCTCGGCGACGAACAACTCGCGTGGCTGAAAAAGGATTTGGCCGGCGTGTCGAAATCCACGCCGATCGTCGTCATGGCGCACATCCCGATGTGGACCGTCTACGCGCCGTGGGGCTGGGGCACCGCCGATTCCGATCAAGCGATCGCGATGCTCAAGCCATACGGATCGGTGACGGTGCTCAACGGCCACATTCATCAGGTGTTGCAGAAAGTCGAAGGCAATGTCGCTCTGCACACGGCGATGTCGCTCGCCTATCCGCTGCCGACGCCGGGACAGGAAGGCATCGGCGAACCGGGTCCGGTGAAAGTGCCGGCCGATCGCCTCGGCAAACTGATCGGCACGCGCGAAATCACGCTCGTTCGCGGCAAACACGATCTCGCCCTTATCGATACTCCCATCGACCACGCATGAGAATCCCCATGAAACTGCTGTTCGCCACCGCTTTGCTTTTTTCCGTCGCCGCTCACGCGGAAATGACTGTGACCATCGAGAAGTTCGTATTCACGCCGAAGGAAATTACCGTCGCGCCCGGAACGAAAGTCGTCTGGATCAACAAGGACGAAACGCCGCACACGATCAGCGCCAGCGACAAAGGATTCGTCTCCAAAGCGATGGATACGGACGACCATTACGAAGTCACGTTCGCCAAGGCCGGCGACTTCAGCTACTTTTGCACGCTCCATCCCTTCATGACCGGCACCGTGCACGTGCGCGCCAACTAGCATGACGGCAACGACGGACCACTGGATCGGCGAACTGGCGCAGCAGCATCTCGATGCGGCGTACAACCTCGGCCGCTGGCTGCTCGGCAACGAGCAGGATGCGTCGGATGCCGTCCATGATGCGTATGTTCGCGCGGCGCGCGCCGCACACACGTACGCGGGCGGCAACGCGCGTGCGTGGTGGCTGGCGATCGTCCGCAATTGCTGTCTGGCCAAGCTCGCCAACCGCAAGCGCGAGACGACGCATTTGCGCGCCGTCGACAACGAACCGTCTGTCGCCGACGTCGAACAACGCGCGGAAGCCGATCAACGTCGCGCGCTCGTCGCCGAACAGTTGCGAGCGCTTCCGGTGGAATTCCGCGAAGCGCTCGTGTTGCGCGAAATCGAGGATTTGTCGTACCGCGAAATCGCCGACGTATTGAACGTGCCGATCGGCACGGTGATGTCGCGACTGTCGCGCGGTCGCGCGATGTTGCAGCGCGCGTTCGCATCGGAGACCACGAATGAACTGTGAAACCGCGAAGCCGCTGCTCGAAGCGTATCTCGACAACGAGCTCGATCGCGCCGATGCACGCGAAGTCGAAGCGCATCTCGACGCGTGTGAAGCGTGCCGCAACGCGTTGAGCAAACTCGACGGCATACGCCGCGCGCTGCGCGACAATTCGCTGAAATTTTCGGCGCCGCAAGCATTGCGCGAACGGATCGCCGCGACGCGCCACGACACCACGCGCCGACCGCAATGGCTCAACTACGCCGCCGCATGCGTACTGGCGTTTTGCGCGGGCGGCGTATCGATGCATCTGTGGAATTCGCCGCAGCAGAACGGAATTGCGCACGATGTATTCGCCAGTCATTGGCGTGCACTCGCGGCTACGTCACCGATCGATGTTGTTTCGAGCGACCGTCACACGGTGAAGCCGTGGTTCGCCGGGAAAGTTGCGCAGACGCCGGTCGTGCAGGATTTCGCCGACCACGGATTTCCGCTGATGGGTGGTCGTATCGATTACGTCGGCGACACGCGCGTGCCGGTGCTTGTCTACAAACATGGACAGCACATCATCGACGTGTTCGTGATGCCGAGCGGAACGCCGCTCTCGTCGACGACCGAGCAGGGCTATCGACTCGAAACCGTCGACCTCGGCGGACAGCCCGCCGCCATCGTCTCGGATATGGATGCGACCGAATCAGAGAAGCTGCGCGATCTACTGAAAAGCAATTAGTGCGCGACGATGCGCTGCAACGCCGACAGGTTGACGTAAGCGAGTTGCAGTATCAGCGAGATGACGCATAAAGATGCCTGCACCTTGCGGCTTCGCGACAGCGCGGCGGTCCCGACGATAACGAGCAGTGTCGGCAGGAACACGACATAAGGTGTCGGCACGTCGCGCAGGTGCGCGACGCTTTTCCAATATGTCTCCGGAATGTCGATCGCGTAACTCACAAAGAGAAGACCGAAAAACCAGCGCTGATTCTTGTAGTAGTACGCCTCGAAGTCCATGTCGTGCGCGAATTCGGCGGGATACAAGAGCGAAGCGACGACGAACACCAACGTCGAATACGCGGCGAGAAAACCGAACAGTTCA
>DATBAU010000115.1:0-12281 GCA_036271355.1 Rudaea sp.
CACCAAAAAACGTTTCTTTTTCTCACCTAGGGTGCTGTTCGCGATCGGACATCCCTGATCCGTGCGCGAACCGCGCGCTTCCTGCGCGCGATCACCGTCGTAGCAGACTGCGCGCGACCGGTATCAAGCTTCTTGAAACTCTGGACGGCACGAAGCCAGGGGCGGTGAGGTTAAGAGCAAGATCTTTGTCTTGCTCTTGCAACCTCTCCGCGAGAGCACGGCGTGCAGTGATCTTTTACAAGAAGCTTGATACCGGTCACTTTCCCGCTTGGAGCAACGGTGATCGCGCGCAGGGATGCGCGCGGTCCGCAGCCAGCAGCACGGACGTGCTGTCTGCGGACAACAGACCTTGAGAACAATAAAGAAACGTTTTTTGGTGACTTTTTGCCGTTGAGCAAAAAGTTACCCGCCGCTTGCGGCGGAAGCTTTTGTTCTAAAAGTCAGCCAAAGAAAAGGCGCTGGATTCCCGCCTTCGCGGGAATGACGAGCGAAGAATGAAGCGCCACTTTCAACCAACCCTATCCCGCCAGCGGGAGTGCGAGAAGATCAATAACTCACAGCGTCCGAGCAACCTCAATCCGCTCGAAACACTCAATCTGATCCCCAGCCTTCACGTCGTTGTACTGCTTCACCCCAATACCGCACTCCATGCCATTGCGCACTTCCTCGACGTTCTCCTTGAACCGCCGCAGCGAATCCAGTTCGCCCTGGAAGATCACTGTGTTATCGCGCAACACACGAATCGGCTTATTACGTCTGACCGTACCTTCGATAATCATGCAGCCCGCGATCGCGCCGTACTTCGACGAACGGAACACATCGCGAACCTGAGCCGTACCGATGATCTCCTCACGAATTTCGGTGCCGAGCAAACCGGTCGCCGCCTGCTTCACCTGATCGATCACGTCATAGATGATCGAGAAGTAACGCAGATCGATGCCGCCATCGGCAATCACCTTGCGCGCCGACGCATCCGCACGAACATTGAATCCGATCAGGATCGCATTCGACGCGCCGGCCAATGTCGCATCCGATTCGGTGATGCCACCGACACCCGAGCCAATCACGTTGACGCGGATATCCGGCGTGCTGATGCTGGTGAGCGCGTCACGCAGCGCTTCGACGGAACCTTGCACGTCAGCCTTCACGACGAGGTTCAGCACGCGCTGATCGCCGCCTTGGCCCATCGTCGAGATGACGTCTTCCAGACTGCGCATCGCCGTCTTGCCGAGTCGCGTTTCACGGCGCTTGGCCTGACGTTCGGACGCCACTTGTTTCGCGAGACGCTCATCCTTCACGACGACGAAATCGTCGCCCGCATCCGGCACCCCGGAAAGTCCGAGCACTTGAACTGGAATCGACGGACCGGCTTCGTCGGTCTGTTTGCCGGCTTCGTCGAACATCGCGCGAACGCGGCCGTACTCAATGCCGCAGACGAGGAAGTCGCCTTTCTTCAATGTGCCTTGTTGCACGAGCACCGTCGCGACCGGACCGCGTCCTTTGTCGAGACTCGATTCGACGACGACGCCCGTGGCTAGACCATCCTTCACCGCATTGAGGTCCATCACTTCGGACTGCAGCAGGATCGCGTCGAGCAGATTGTCCACGCCATCGCCCGTTTTCGCGGACACCGGCACGAACTGCACCTCGCCGCCGAATTCTTCCGGCACGACTTCCTGCGCGATCAATCCCTGCTTCACGCGCTCAGGGTTTGCTTCGGGTTTGTCGATCTTGTTGATCGCGACGATCAGCGGGACATGCGCCGCTTTCGCGTGCTGGATCGCTTCGATCGTTTGCGGCATGACGCCGTCATCGGCGGCGACGACGAGCACGACGATATCCGTCAGCTTCGCGCCGCGCGCGCGCATCGCGGTGAACGCGGCGTGGCCCGGTGTGTCGAGGAACGAAATCACGCCCTTATCGGTGTTCACGTGGTACGCGCCGATGTGCTGCGTGATGCCGCCCGCTTCGCCCGACGCGACTTTCGTGCGGCGGATGTAGTCGAGCAGCGAGGTCTTGCCGTGATCGACGTGACCCATGATCGTGACAATCGGCGGACGCGGTTCCTTGTTGCCTTGCACTTCGACTTTCGCGAGCGTGATTTCGGCGGTCTGCTCTTCGGCACGCACGGCCGTGTGGCCGAATTCTTCGACGACGAGCACAGCCGTGTCGTGATCGATGACCTGATTGATCGTCGCCATCACGCCCATCTTGAATAATGTTTTCACGACGTCGGCGCCTTTCACCGCCATTTTGGCGGCGAGTTCGGAGACGAGAATCGTGTCGCCGACGGCGATGTCGCGCACCATGGGAGCCACCGGTTTGGAGAACGCGTGCTGCGCCGTACTCGCGCGTGCGGGTTCGACAATCCTGCGCGGTTTCTTGCGCACGGCGCCGCGGCGCGCGTGGCCTTCGTCGGACAAATGCAGTTCGGCGCCGAAATATTTTGCGGCGTCGCCGTCGTCGCGCATCTGGTGCGAGCCGTGTTTCTCGCGCGCCTTATGATGCGGCGCATCGGTTTCCGGTGCGCGTGGGCGACGTTCGCCCGGGCGCGGAGGTGCCTGACGCGGCGCTGGACGCTCGTCTTTCTTTTCAGGTTTCGCAGCCGGAGCACCGGCCTTGGCAACAGGCGTTTCGACGGGTTGCTTCGCTTCGGTTTCCGCACGGGTGCGCGCTTCTTCCGCGGCGCGCCGAGTATCTTCGGCGGTGCGAAGTTTCGCGTCTTCTTCCTGACGACGGCGTTCCTGTTCCTGACGCGCGTTTTCGTCGGCTTCGCGCTTGAGTTGCGATTCCTGCAGTTTGCGCAAAGCATCTTCGCGTTCGGCATCGACCGGCGTTTCCGCATCGACCGCGCTGCGTTTGATGTACGTACGCTTCTGGCGCACCTCGACGTTCACGGTCTTTCCGCGCGCGGCGCCCTGATTGACCGTCAGCTCACTGACGGTTTTGCGCTTAAGCGTGATCTGGCGCGGCGCTGTGTCTTCCTGCTGCTCGCGGTCCTTGCCGTGCGTGCGGCGCAGGAAGCCAAGCAGTTTGACCTTCTCGGTGCTCGAAACCACCTGGTCGGGACTGGAGAACTTCATGCCGGCGCCGTCGAGCTGCGTGAGCAGCTTTTCGACGCTCATGCCGAGAACACCGGCGAGTTGTTTGATGGTTACGTCTGACATGGTTCTCCTAAATCTCTTTTAGTGGCGAGTTGTCCGATCACATGATCGGAATCACTCGCCGACGGCACGCGCGGCCATGATCAGCGCGCTTGCCCGTGTTTCATCGACACCTTCGATCGCGAGTTCGGCCAGTTCGTCGGTTGCCAGATCGGCGAGATCCTGGCGTGTGACGATCTTGTGCTGTGCGAGCTGATAGGCGGTGTCTTCATCCATACCCTCGACGGCCAAAAGATCGTCGGCGGGTTTGTTGTCTTCGATATCTTCTTCGACAGCGAGTGCTTCGGTGAGCAATGAATCGCGCGCACGGGCACGAAGTTCCTCGACGATGTTCTCGTCGAACCCTTCGATCGCGAGCAGTTCGCCGCTCGGCACGTAGGCGATTTCCTCGACCGTAGTGAAACCTTCCTGCACGAGGATCGCGGAGATTTCCGCGTCGACCTCGAGTTTTTCCATGAACAATGCGCGGGCCGCTTCCTGCTCGGCTTCGCTCTTCGCGGCAACTTGATCTTGCGTCATCACGTTGAGCTGCCAGCCGGTGAGCTTGCTGGCGAGACGCACGTTCTGACCGCCGCGGCCGATGGCTTGCGACAGTTTGTCTTCGGCGACGGCAATATCCATCGAATGTTTTTCTTCGTCGACGATGATCGACTGCACTTCCGCCGGCGCCATCGCGTTGATCACGAACTGCGCGGGATTGTCGTTCCACAAAACGATGTCGATGCGCTCGCCGTTCAATTCGTTCGACACGGCCTGCACGCGTGATCCGCGCATGCCTATGCACGCGCCGATCGGATCGGTGCGATGGTCGTGCGCGAGCACGGCAATCTTGGCGCGATCGCCCGCGTCGCGCGCGGCGGCTTTGATCTCGACGAGATTCTGACCCACTTCCGGAACTTCGAGCTTGAACAGCTCCATCATGAATTCCGGCGCCGTGCGCGACACGAAAAGCTGCGGGCCGCGCGGTTCCGGACGAACCTCATGCAGATAACCGCGCACGCGATCGCCGGCGCGGACGGCTTCGCGCGGAATCGCTTTGTCGCGCGGGATGTAGGCTTCGGCATTGCCGCCGAGATCCAGATACACGCTGCCGCGCTCGACGCGCTTGACGACGCCGGTGATCAATTCGCCGACACGATCTTTGTACGCATCGACGACCTGCGCGCGCTCGGCTTCGCGCACGCGCTGCACGATCACCTGCTTCGCGGCTTGCGCGGCGATACGGCCGAATTCCGGATTCTCGATCGGCTCCTCGACGAATTCGCCGACCTGGATGTCTTCGCGCGTTTCGACGGCGTCCATCATGCGCACCTGGCGATCGGGCGATTCCATGACGACATCGTCCGGCACCACTTCCCAGCGGCGGAAGGTTTCGTAGTCGCCGCTTTCGCGGTCGATGCTGACGCGCGTGGCGACGTCTTCGTTGAAATAGCGCTTCTTCGCGGCGGAGGCCAATGCGGCTTCCATCGCGTCGAAGATGACGCCCTTGGCGACGCCCTTTTCATTGGCGACGGCATCGACGACGAGTAACAATTCTTTGCTCATGGTTCCGGTTCTCGATGGAGGCAAAAACTACTTCTTACCTTCTTACTTCGGGCCTTTTACCTTTTTACCTTTGTTCGCTTTCTTCGCCTCGTCGCCGAAATCCGGGACGAGACGCGCCTTGTGGATGTTCGAATGCGCGATACGCACGGGTTCGCCATCCTGATTCAAAATCACGTCGTTACCTTCCACCGCGACGATCGGTCCGTTGAAGCGCCGGCGTCCGTTGACGGCCAGATTCACTTCGAGCTTCGCCTGCTGTCCGGCAAAACGCGCAAAATGCGCGGTTGTATACAATGGACGATCCAGTCCGGGTGACGACACTTCCAGCGTGTAGTGGCCGGCGATCGGATCGTTCACGTCCAGCGTGGCCGATATTTCGCGACTCACCACTTCGCAATCGTCGACGTTGACCTCGCGATCGGCCGCCTCGATGTAAACCCGCACCAGACTGTTGCCGTGCGACGGGCTGTATTCGACGCCGAGGCATTGCAGCCCCACGCCTTGGACAACCGGTGTCAGCAATTCGGTCAGTCGTTCGTCTCTCATCTCGGTACCTGTGCAATCGTCCGTGATTGCGAAGATCAAAAAGCGCCCATCCGTGGCCGCACTTTTCAAGAAAAAGAAACCTAATTCCAAAAACAAAAAAGGGCCAAAGGCCCTTTCCATAGTCCGCCGTTGTCTCGCATCCAAACATCGGCAACGCGCGCAATCCTTGCGCTTTCGCGAAACGCTTCGACAAAAGACGATTCGTTTCGCGTCGAACAAAAAAGCCTCTCGCGAGGCCCCTTACTTTTCGACTGGTAGCGGGGGCAGGATTTGAACCTGCGACCTTCGGGTTATGAGCCCGACGAGCTGCCAGACTGCTCCACCCCGCATCAGGCGAACGCGAAGTTTAACGGCCAGCGCCGCCGCGCGCAACTTCGATGAGACGCAGCCGCACAGAAATGGCGGCGATATCCGGCGATTTCAATCGTTGCCGATCGTTATGTCGGCAAGCCGAATGCGTGATAGCACCACGCGATCAGCGGTCCCCACAACACGCCGAGAACGAGCAGCGCCGCGCCGTTGATCGAAAGCAGCCAGCGCAGCGGCAGATCGTTCGGCAACGCGAGCTTCGCGTCATCGACGGGAGAATCGAAATACATGACTTTGATGATGCGCAAATAATAGAACGCACCAATAATCGCGAACACGATGGCGACGATCGCGAGCCACAACATGCCGCCGTCGATCGCCGCTTTCAATACCATCAACTTGGCGAAGAAACCGAAGAGCGGCGGAATGCCCGCGAGCGACGCCATGATCAGCAGCATGATGAACGCGTACCACGGATTGCGCTGGTTGAGACCTTTGAAATCGTCGATCTCTTCCGCTTCGAATCCGGCGCGCGCCAGCAGCAGAATGCCGCCGAATACGGCGGTCGTCATGATCGCGTAGGCAATCGCGTAGAACATCGCCGCCGCATAACCGGTCGGTGTACCGTTGGAAAGTCCGAGAAGGATGAAACCGACGTGCGAGATCGTCGAATACGCGAGCATGCGTTTCAAATTCGATTGCGCGATCGCGACGATGTTGCCGATCGCGAGCGACGCGGCGGCGAGCGCGGCGATCATCAGCTTCCATTGCGGCGACAAATCGCCGAGCCCGGTTTCGAGCAGACGATACGCCATACCGAAGCCAGCAATTTTCGGCGCCGATCCGACGAAGATCGTGACGGCTGTCGGCGAACCTTCGTACACATCCGGCAACCACATGTGGAACGGCGCCGCGCCGAATTCGAAGCCGATGCCGACGATGACGAACACGACACCGAACGTAAGCAGCAATCCGTGCGGATTGTCCGCCGCGAACGTGCCGACGGCGTGGATTTTGGCGAGATCGAGCGTTCCCGTCGCGCCGTAAATCATCGACATGCCGAACAGCAGCAGACCCGACGCGAGCGCGCCGAGCACGAAGTATTTCATCGCCGCTTCTGACGATTGACTCGAATCGCGATTGATCGCCACCAATGCATACGTCGACAACGCGAACAATTCCAGACCCAGATACACCATCACCAGATTGCCCGCCGACACCATCAGCATCATGCCGAGCGTGGCGAACAGCGTGAGCAGATAGAACTCGCCGATGAACAGGTTTCGTTCGACCAGATATCGCCGCGACAGAACGAACACGGCACCGGTTACGCCGAGAATGAAAACCTTGCACACAGCGGCGATGCCGTCGTGGATGTACGCGCCGTTGAACGCGACGCGCGCCGGATCATGATCGGCGAGAATCAAACCCATCGTCGCGAGCACCGCGACCAGCGACAACCAATGCGTCACGATTCGCTGAGTCGATTTCAGGAACAGATCGACGAACAGGATCACGCAGATCGCGCCGAGCAGGAAATCTTCCGGGGCGAGCAGGACGAGGTCGTGGATATCGAAATTCATCACTTAAACCTTGCTCACCAGCAGTTGATCCACGATGTGCTTGACCGATGCGTCCATCAGATGTGTCAGCGGTTCCGGCCAGACGCCGATCAACAACGTTCCGGCGGCGAACACGCCGAGCACGAGCGCTTCGCGTGCGTTGATGTCTTTCAGATGCGCGACGTGATCGTTGGTGACTTCGCCGAAAATCACGCGCTTGACCAGCCACAACGTGTACGCCGCGCCGATGATCAGCGTCAGCGCCGCGCCGGCCGCGACCCACGGATTGAGCTGGAAGCTCGACAGGATCACCATGAATTCACCGACGAATCCGCTCGTTCCGGGCAGACCGCAATTGGCCATCGAGAACAGCACCCAGAACGCGGCGAACCACGGCATCACGTTAGCGACGCCGCCGTAATCCTTGATCTGACGGCTGTGCACGCGGTCGTACAGCACGCCGACGCACGAGAACATCGCGCCCGAAACGAAGCCGTGCGAAATCATTTGCACCATCGCGCCGGAAACGCCGAGATACGCGCCGTCGGCATTGTGGAATGAGCGCACGAGTGTTGCCGCGAGGAACACACCGAGCGTGACGAAACCCATGTGCGACACGGACGAATACGCGATCAGCTTCTTCATGTCCTCTTGCACGAGCGCGACGAAAGCGACGTAGATAATCGCAATCAACGACAACGCGACGATGAGCCACGCGTATTCCTGACACGCGTCCGGAACGATCGGCAACGAGAAACGCAGGAATCCGTATCCGCCGATCTTCAGCATGATCGCTGCCAGAATCACCGAACCACCCGTCGGCGCTTCGACGTGCGCATCCGGCAACCACGTGTGCACTGGCCACATCGGCACTTTGATCGCGAAACCGAGCAGGAAGGCGAAGAACAGATACGCCTGTTCGTGTGCCGTCAGCGGAAGGTGGGCGAGCGACGCCATTTCCCACGTGCCGGCTTTCAGATACAGATAAATCAGTCCGACTAGCATGAAGATCGAACCGAAGAACGTGTAGAGGAAAAACTTCAACGTCGCGTACACGCGGCGCGGACCACCCCAAATGCCGATGATGATGAACATCGGAATCAGCATGCCTTCGAAGAACACGTAGAACAGCAGCGCGTCCATCGCGGCGAACACGCCGATCATCAATCCTTCGAGTACGAGGAATGCGGCTAAATATTGTGCGACTTTGTCGTGCACCGAATCCCACGCGCCGAGAATGACGAGAATGGTGGTCAGCGTGGTGAGGATGATCAGCGCGATGGCGATGCCGTCGGCGCCGAGGTGATACGTGGCACTGATCGCCGGAATCCAGTCGAGCTGCTCAATGAATTGCAACGTGCCGGCGTTCGCGTCGTAGCCCGTGAACAGCGGAATGCTGACGAGGAAGACGACGATCGACACGGCAAGCGCCAGCCAGCGCGCGGTGTTGGCGCGTTCGCCGAGCATCGCAACGACCGCGCCACCGATGATCGGCAGCCAGATGCACAGACTCAATATGGGCCAACTTGCTTGCATTCAACGTTCCCGTTTATTCTTTTTCGGACGAACTCTTAGATGTGCGTCATCCACCACAACCCGCCGAGCAACGCGACGAGACCGAGGATCATGGCGAACGCATAGGTATACAAATATCCCGATTGGATCCAGCGCACGATTCCGGCGACGCGGCCGACTGTCGCCGCAGTGCCATCGATAATCACGTTGTCGATCACGCCGACATCGCCGCCCTTCCACAATCCACGTCCGAGCAGCAATGAACCTTTCGCGAACACGGCCTGATAAACCGGATCGAACCAGTATTTGCGATCGAGCATCGTCCAGATCGGATGGAACGTTTTCTGGATGCGATCGGCGACCGACGGATTGAACAGAAAGATATAGGTCGATACGACGAAGCCCGCGAACGCGCACCAGAACGGCGGCTGCGCGAAGCCTTGCAGCATCGCGTTGAACCAGCCGGAGAATGCACCTTCGGCGTGTTCGGATGTGCGAATCGCCGTTTCGAAGAAATCGCCGTGCAGGATCGACGAAACGGTCATCGCGCCGATGAAAATCGACGGAATCGCGAGCAGGATCAGCGGAACCGTCACGACCCACGGCGATTCATGCGGTGGATGCGCGAGGTGGCCCGGTGGTAGATGGTGATCGTCGTGCGTGTCCGTCGATTCGTGATGCGTTTCGGCGTGACCGTGCGCATCCGCTTTCGCATGCGTCGGTTTCGGTTTCGAACCATGTTCGTGTTCGACAACGAAACGTTCGCGGCCGTGGAACGTGAGATACAACAGACGGAAACTGTACACCGCCGTCACGAACACACCGAGCAGCACGCACCAGTACCCGTACGTCGCGCCCCAACGATGCGATTCGCCGACCGCTTCGATGATCGCGTCCTTCGAAAAGTATCCTGAAAAGCCGGGCATGCCCGTCAGCGCGAGCGTGCCGATGATCATCGTGATGTACGTGATCGGCATGTATCTACGCAAACCGCCCATGTAGCGCATGTCTTGTTCGTGATGCATGGCGATGATGACGGAGCCCGCGCCGAGGAACAGCAACGCTTTGAAGAACGCATGCGTCATCAAATGGAAGATGCCGGCGCCGTAGGCCGATACGCCGAGTGCGACGGTCATGTAGCCGAGCTGCGACAACGTCGAATACGCGACGACGCGCTTGATATCGTTTTGAACGATGCCGATGGCGCCGGTGAAAAACGCCGTTGTTGCGCCGATGACGAGCACCGCGCTTAACGCCGTGTCCGACAACTCAAACAGCGGCGACATGCGCGCCACCATGAAAATGCCGGCGGTCACCATCGTCGCGGCGTGGATCAGCGCGGAGATCGGCGTCGGGCCTTCCATCGAATCGGGCAGCCACACGTGCAGCGGAACCTGTGCGGATTTGCCCATCGCTCCGACAAACAAGCACAAGCAAATGACTGTCGCGACCGACCACGGCTGGCCGCCGATGATTTCCCACGTCATGCCGTTGAGTTTGTCGCTCGCGGCGAACACCTGCGCGTAATCGAGCGTGTGAAACACCATCAGAACGCCGGCGATGCCGAGCAGAAAACCAAAGTCGCCGACGCGGTTGACGAGAAACGCTTTCATGTTCGCGAAAATCGCGGTCGGCTTCTTGAACCAGAATCCGATCAGCAAGTACGAAACGAGACCGACCGCTTCCCAGCCGAAGAAAAGCTGCAGGAAGTTGTTCGCCATCACCAGCATCAGCATCGAAAACGTGAACAACGCGATGTAGCTGAAGAAGCGCTGATAGCCCGGATCGTCGGCCATGTAGCCGATGGTGTAGACGTGAACCATCAACGACACGAATGTCACGACGCACATCATCAGCGCGGTGAGACGATCGATGAGAAATCCGACGTGTGCGTCGATGCCGCCGACCTTGAACCACGTGTAGACATTTTCGTTGTACGTTTCTGCGCCGCCCCAGACGAGCTGGTACAAAACATAGAACGACAACGCGCAACTCAATCCGACGCCGAGAATCGTCACGCTGTGCGCGCCGGCGTGGCCGATCTGATTGCGGAACAAGCCTGCGATGATCGCACCGACCAGCGGCGCGAGCGCGATGACGAGCAGGAGGGTGGGATTCAAACTCATCGCGTCAGCCTTTCATCGAATCGAGTTCGCCGACGTTGATCGTGGCGCGGTTGCGGAACAGCACGACCAATATCGCCAAGCCGATCGCCGATTCGGCCGCCGCCACCGTCAGGATGAAGAACACGAAAACCTGGCCGCTGGCGTCGCCCAGGAAACGCGAGAACGCGATGAAGTTCATGTTCACCGACAGCAGCATCAGTTCGATGGCCATCAGCAGCACGATCATGTTTTTGCGGTTGATGAAAATGCCCGCGACAGAAATGCAAAAAACGATCGTCGACAATACGATGTAATGCGCGAGCGTGATCATGGTTTTGCCTCCCCCGCCGGCACTTCGACGGGTGTGGAACTCGCCATTTTCACGATGCGCACGCGATCGCGCGCATGCACGGAAACCTGCCACGAGGGTTGCTGGTATTTCGTGCCGGCGCGCTTGCGCAACGTAAGCATGATTGCGGCAATTACCGCCACCGTCAGGATTACGGCTGCGACCTCGAACGGCAGCAGGAATTGCGTGAATAGCGCTTTACCTAGCCACGCCGTGTTCGACGCGCCAGCCGGATCGGCAGGCGCCGTGATGTTCATCGACTTCACGCCCATCAACCCGAGCATTTCGACGAGCATCACCACGGCCACGATCAAACCGACCGGTAGATAGCGGATGAACCCTTCGCGCATCGGTTCGACTTTGATGTCGAGCATCATCACCACGAACAGGAACAGCACCATCACCGCGCCGACATAAACCAGCACAAGCGCAACGGCGAGAAATTCCGCCTGCAGCAACAGCCACAACGCCGACGTCGTGAAGAAACACAACACCAACAGCAGTGCCGCGTGTACGGAATTCTTCACGGAAATCACGCCGAGCGCCGACACCACCAGCACTGCGGCGAACAGGTAGAACAGATAAAGGGTCCAGGGCAGATCCATCTCAATCCTCAGCGATACGGCGCGTCTTGCGCGCGTGCGGCAGCGATCTGCGATTCGAAGCGATCGCCGATGGCGAGCAGCTTCTGCTTGTCGACGATGTTTTCGCCGCGATTCTCGAAATGGTATTCGTGGATATTGGTTTCCACGATCGAATCCACCGGGCAGCTTTCTTCGCAGAAGCCGCAGTAGATACATTTGAACAGATCGATGTCGTAGCGCGTGGTGCGACGCGTGCCGTCTGCGCGTTGTTCGGAATCGATCGTGATCGCGAGCGCCGGACACACCGCCTCACACAGCTTGCACGCGATGCAGCGTTCTTCGCCGTTCGGATACCGACGCAACGCATGGAGACCACGAAAACGGTTCGACTGCGGAATCTTTTCCATCGGATAGCGCATCGTGTACTTGGGCTTGAACATGTATTTGCCCGTAAGCGCCAAACCCTTCCACAGTTCGATGAGCATGAGACTTTTGAAAAAGCCAGCGATGTTGCTCATGCGCCCACTCCTGCCGCTGGCGGTCCGACGATTCCGAAGTACGCCATGCAACCCGTTACGAACAGCCACGCCAGACCGATCGGG
>DATBAU010000116.1:0-10430 GCA_036271355.1 Rudaea sp.
CGTCGACTACGCCTATCGATTCGAACACGGCCCGGTGCGCTGGCGCGGCAGCGAGGATGGACTGAAAGTGCGCGGCTCCGCATTGATCGCGCTCGCGACCGACACCGAACCGAAATCCGATGACATGGCCGCGCTGCGTCGATTATTGCGTGCGCTGATCGCGCACCATCTCGACGGCGCCGAACTGCGTGCGTGGAGTCTTTTCACGTCGTCGTCGGTGCGCGCAGCGCCGTCGCCGTAGCGGCGCACAACGCGAGAAACGCGAGCCAGTCGACCGCTGCGTTTTCGTCGAGCAGCGTTTGAGTTTTCGCCGCCGCGTGTGCGAGTGCATCCGCGCCACAAAATCCGCATGAAGCGCGCAGACGATGCAATCGCGCGGAAAGAACGTTTCGGTCCAGCGTGTCGAAGTCCGCACACGACGCACGCACCTCATCGAGTTCATCGGCAAGTAGACCGCGTAGCGCGATCAGCGATCCGCGATGACCGCCGAGCACCTGCAGCGCATCATCGTCGCGCAATAATTGCGTCGGCACAGTGATGAACCGGTTGACGATTTCACGCAACCGTTCGACCGAAATGGGTTTCGCGATGACGTCGTCGAACGCGGCGTCGAGCATATTTGCGCGAATCTCGTCGTCGACGTCCGCGCTCGTCGCGATCGCGGGCGTCGTGCATCCCGCATCACGTAGCGATCGCAGCAACCGTTCGCCCGTCGTATCCGGCAAATGCCGATCGATGAGCAACAAATCGAACGTGTCGTTGTCGACCGCCGTGCGCGCCGACGCGCCATCTTCGACCGAAACCATGTCCGCGCCGATGACGCGCAGCGCCGCCGCGAAAAAGCGCAACGTCACCGCATCGTCGTCGACGACCAGCACACGACATCCCTGCATTGCCAACTCCCGATTCACCGCCGTCCAGCGCGTGCCTGCTATTATCGCGTTCCTCTTCCACTTTGTGACCGTTTCGCCGGTCGTCGAATCGCATGACCGTTCTCGAAGCGGATATCACCGATCTCACTCACGAAGGCCGCGGTGTCACGCACGTCGCCGGCAAAGCCGTGTTCGTCGATGGCGCGCTCGCGGGTGAGCGTGTGCGTTTGCGTTTCACCGGCAAGCGCCGTCACTACGACGAGGCCGTGGTCGAAGAAGTGCTGCGTCCATCGCCGGATCGCGTATCGCCGTTGTGCGCGCATTTCGGCGTTTGCGGCGGCTGCGCGTTGCAGCATCTCGATCCCGCCGCGCAGATCGCCGCCAAACAACACGTGCTGATCGAAAACCTCGAACGCATCGGCAAAGTGCGGCCGCAAGAAATCCTGCCTCCGCTGACCGATTCGCCGTGGGGCTATCGTCGCAAGGGCCGGCTGAGCGTGAAGTTCGTCGAGAAGAAAAACCGGGTGCTCGTCGGTTTTCGCGAAACGAACGGTCGATTCGTCGCCGACATCCAACGCTGCGAGGTGCTCGATCCGTCCGTTGGCTCACGCATCGCCGCGATTGCCGAGATGATCGAAACGCTCGACGCGAAACGCGACATTCCGCAAATCGAAATCGCCGTGGGCGACGATCTCGCCGCGCTCGTTTTTCGTCATTTACAGCCGCTGTCGGAAAATGATCGCGCCAAACTTGTCGCGTTCGCGAAGACAACCGGACTCGGCATTTTCCTGCAGCCTGGCGGCATCGACAGCGTTGCGCCGTTGTGGCCTGAACAGGCGACTCTGCATTTCCTCCTCGCCGATGGCGCGCTCGACATCGAATTCCGCCCGCTCGATTTCGTGCAGGTGAATGCGGGCATGAACCGTCGCATGATCGAACGCACGTTGACGCTGCTCGATCTTCAGAAATCCGATCGCGTGCTCGATCTTTTTTGCGGGCTCGGCAATTTCACATTGCCGCTGGCGCTCCGCGCGGGCGAGGTCGTCGGCGTCGAAGGTGAAGCGGGGTTGGTGCAGCGTGCCGGACAGAATGCGCGCCGCAACAACATCGAGAACGCGCAATTCTTTTCCGCCGATCTGTCCACCGATCAACGCGACGCGCCGTGGGCGAAACGCGATTACGAAAAGCTCCTGCTCGATCCGCCACGCAGCGGCGCGGCCGCGGTTCTGGAATATTTGCCTAAGAAATCCGCGCGGCGCGTCGTTTACGTGTCGTGCCATCCCGGTTCGCTCGCGCGCGATGCGGGCACGCTCGTCAACGAGCACGGATTCACGCTGAAGGGTGCCGGCGTGATGGACATGTTTCCGCACACCGCGCACGTCGAATCGATCGCTGTTTTCGATCGCAAATGATACCGATTGGCGGAAATAATCCAGTTGCTACAATGCTTCATCGCCGACGGACATCGAATCGACCATGCTGATCATCGGAATCAAGGGAACGCACGTGCAGTCGCACGAACGCGAATGGCTTCGCAATCCGATCGTCAGCGGTGTGATTCTGTTTTCGCGCAACTTCGTCTCGCGCGAACAGGTTTCCGCGCTCATCGAAGACATCCGCAGCGCGCGCGGTGACGAGTTCATCGTCAGCGTCGATCAGGAAGGCGGCCCGGTGCAGCGTTTCCGCGAAGGATTCACGCGATTGCCTGCGCTCGCGCGCATCGGCGAGCGTTACGTGGATGACCCGAAACTCGCCGTCGAACTCGCCGAAGAACACGCGTGGCTCATGGCGAGCGAAATGCGCTCGATCGATATCGATCTGAGTTACGCGCCGGTGCTCGATCTGGATCGTGGCAATCGCATCATCGGCGAACGCTCGTTCGCGGCCGATCCATCCGTCGTTTCGCAACTCGGTCTCGCTTATTTGCGCGGCATGCGCCTCGCGGGCATGGCGGCGACGATCAAACATTTTCCCGGACATGGATCGGTCCGTGAAGACACGCACGTGGAAGCGGCGGTCGACTGTCGCGGCATCGAACACATTCGCGAAGCCGATCTGCTGCCGTTCGTCGACGCGGTGAACGCCGGCGCGGAAGCGGTGATGATGGGTCACGTGACCTATCCGGAAGTCGATGCGAAACCCGCTGGCTATTCGCGCGTATGGATCGAAGACATCCTGCGCGGCGAACTAGGATTTGGTGGATTGGTGATGAGCGACGACATCAGCATGGCCGCGGCCGAAGGCGCGGGCAGTATCGGCGCGCGCATCACCGCGCATCGCGATGCGGGCTGCGACATCGTGCTCGTGTGCAAACCCGAGATCGTCGACGAAGCGCTCGCCGCACACCGTGGAACGCCGCCGTGCGATCCGTCGAAAATCGCGCGCTTGCGAGGAGGCGTGGCGCAAACGTGGGACAAACTCATCGACAATCCGCAGCGCGATCGTTTCCTGTCGCGCATCGCCGCGTTGAACGCGCAGGCGGTTTCGCCATGACGAAACATCCGCTTCTGAACGACGTGCTCGGTTCCGCGACGCTCGTGCACGGACGCGACGTGCTCGACGACGCGATTACAAAAATGGGTCAGCGCATCGACGAATCGCTCAACGGCGAGCCGGCGGTTTTCCTGAGCGTGATGCAAGGCGGGTTGATTTTCGCCGGACAACTCGCGCTCGCGATCAAGACCGATCTTTTGTTCGACTACATTCACGCCACGCGCTATCGCAACGAGTTGACCGGGGGCGAATTGCACTGGATCAAGAAGCCCGACGTTGCCGTCGCCGGACGCATCGTGATTCTCGCCGACGACATTCTGGACGAAGGCTACACGCTGCGCGCGATCCGCAACTATTGCCTCGAACGCGGCGCCAAGCACGTTCTGATCGCCGTGCTGTGCCGCAAGGATCACGACCGCACCGCCGCCGGCATTCACGCGGATTTCTGCGGCGTCGAAGTGCCGGACAACTACGTATTCGGTTTCGGCATGGATTTCCACGCGCAGGGCCGTAACCTGCCGGGTATCTATGCACTGGAGGTTTGAGGCATGAGCATCGATCTCGCCGTGATCGGCGGCACCGGTCTGTACGATTTCCCCGGCCTGCTGAATGTGCGGCGGCGTGCGATCGAAACGCCGTACGGCGAAGCGTCGGGCGCGATCGTGATGGGGACGCTCAACGGACGCGAGATCGCGTTTCTCGCGCGTCATGGCGAGGATCATCGCCACGCGCCGCATCGCGTGAACTATCGCGCGAACGTATGGGCGCTGCACGAAGCTGGTGCGCGACGCATGATCGGCGTCAATGCCGTCGGCGGCATTCGCGACGACATGGGTCCGCGCGTGCTCGCGGTGCCGGATCAGCTCATCGATTACACCACCGCGCGGTTGAGCAGTTTCAGCGACGTCGATGGAAAAAAAGTCGAGCACATCGATTTCAGCGAACCGTACAGCGCCGATATGCGCCAGCGATTGCTCGACGCTGCGAAAAAAGCGTCGGTGCCGGTCCTCGACGGCGGGTGTTACGGCGCCACGCAGGGTCCGCGTCTGGAAACGCGTGCGGAAATCGCGCGCCTGAAACGCGACGGCTGCGATCTTGTCGGCATGACCGGCATGCCCGAAGCAGCGCTCGCGCGCGAACTCGGCGTCGAGTATGCGTGCCTCGCGCTCGTCGCCAACTGGGCGGCGGGCTGCGGCGACGAAGCGGCGATCAGCATCGACGAAATTTTCGCGCATCTTCATGCGGCTACCGTCAACGTTCCGCCGATCGTCTCGGCGCTCGTCGCCGCACTTTAGGTTCGCGAATCGGCATCGGTATACTCGCCGCATGGATTCGCTGTATTCCGACCTCGTTCTGCAGCACAAGCGCGAACCGCAGAATTTCGGATCGCTGCCGGAACACACGCACACCTCCGAAGGCATCAACGCGCTGTGCGGCGATCGGTTGCGCGTCGAAGTCGATTACCGCGACGACAACGTGCACGCGCTGCGCTTCAACGGCGAATCGTGCGCGATCGCGATAGCGAGTGCATCGATCATGAGCGAGATGGTGCGCGGCAAGGATCGTCGAACTATCGAAAAACTCGCCGGCCGGTTCGCTCTGTATATGGAAGGCGATCGCGACGACGAAGCCACACTTGGCGATCTGCGCGCATTCGAACCGCTGCGTCTGCACTTCGCGCGCCGCAAATGCGCGTTGCTGCCATGGGCCACGTTGCGCGCGGCGCTGATCGGCGCCGTCGTCGCGACAACCGAACAGGCAGGTTTGCACGAGTGACGAACGTGCGCGGCGGACTTCCCGGACTCATCGACGCGCTGCGCGCCGTCCACGCGGGCGGCGCACGCAGCGTCCTCGGCATCGTGTTTGCGACGACCGGATCGACGTACCAGAAACGCGGCGCGATGATGGTGCTCGACGAGCACGGTTTGCGCTATGGCGTGATCAGCGGCGGATGCCTCGAACCGGAAGTCGAAGAGTGCGCGCGCGACGTGTTGCGTAACGATCGCGCGGCGAGCGTCGACTTCGACATGCGCACCGACGAAGACGTCACGTTCGGCAGTGGCACCGGTTGCCGCGGACGCGTGCGCTTGTTGCTCTCGCCGCAGCGCGACGGCGCGCCGCTGACCGACGCATTGTTGTCGCTCGTGAACGGCGAGGACGCATTGTCGTTGTCGCTGATGTGCAGCGGCGACAACATCGGGGCCGGTCGTGCGTCGCTGGGCAAAAAACTTTGGAACTGGAATCGCGACGGAAGCGCCGCATCCGCGACGACGGACGGCGCCATCGAATTGAAGATCGATCCGCCGCCGCGCGTGCTGCTGCTCGGCGCCGGCGCCGAAAGCGCGCCGCTGCAGGAATTCGTGCGGCGTCTGGGTTGGCGCTCAGTGTGCGTCGAACATCGCGGACGTTGGCTCGATTTCGCGCGACGCGCCGACGTCGATGAAATCGTCGAGCAGCCGCCGCAAGCCGCGGCCGATGCGTGGCGCTCGCAACGCATCGACGCGGCCGTTGCGATGAGCCACAACTACGCGATGGATTCGACGAATCTCGGACTGCTCGCCGCGAGCGACATCGGCTACATCGGATTGCTTGGGCCCGCATCGCGTCGCGATCAGTTGCTCGGTGAACTCGGCGCGGACGTCGCCGCCCGTTTGCGCGATCGGTTGCATGCGCCAGTCGGATTGCACCTCGGCGGATCGGGGCCGGAAGTGCTCGCGTTGTCGATCGCATCGGAATTGCAGCGCTACTTCGCCGAACGCACGCGCTGAGGGCATGCGATTTGCTGCGCCTCGGTTTTCGAGGAGAGCGCCATGAAGCACAAACGGCTGAAATTCGGGAAAGGATTTCGCGTTGTCTTCGACAACAAGCGCGGTCAGGCGGCGGAAATGGTGATTCCACCCGGCGATGCGGAAGGCAATCCGCACAACCGTCACGCCGGCGCCGATCAGTGGTTGTTCGTCGTCGCGGGTAGCGGACGCGCCATCATCAATGGTCGCGCGAAATCATTGCGCGCGGACGACTTGCTGCTGATCGAAAAGAACGATCGACACGAAATCCGCAACACCGGCCGGACGCTGCTGCGCACGCTGAATTTCTATACACCACCTGCGTATACCGACAGCGGAAATGCGAATCGCCGCGGCAAACCGAGCGAGGGCTGAGCCTCACGGAATATCAACATTCCATGGCATACGTGATGCACCCGTGATCGCGCTCACTACGCGAAGGAGATGTCATGGCTCAGCAACTCAGCGGAAAAACCGTCGCCATTCTCGCGACCGACGGATTCGAACAAGCCGAACTCGACGTGCCGAAAGCCGCGCTCGAGAATGCCGGCGCGACCGTTGATGTGATCTCGCTCAAGTCGGGCGATATTCAAGGTCTGAAACACATGGAAAAAGGCAGCAAGGTGCGTGTCGATCACGCGCTCTCGGATGTCAGTGCCCAGGATTACGACGCACTCGTTCTGCCCGGTGGCGTGTTCAATCCCGATGCGTTGCGCACGAATGAGAAAGCGGTCGGATTCGTTCGCGATTTTTTCGACGCGCATAAACCCGTCGGCGCGATTTGCCACGGGCCGTGGACATTGATCGAGGCGGGTGTCGTCGAAGGCCGCACGATGACGTCGGTCAAAAGTATCCAAAGTGATCTTCGCAACGCGGGCGCCAATTGGGTCGATGAGGAAGTGGTGGTTGACAACGGGTTGGTCACGAGCCGCACTCCGAAAGACCTCGATGCGTTCTGCGCCAAGCTCGTAGAAGAAATTGGCGAAGGCAAGCACGCCGGCCAAACTGCCGCTTCGACGCGAACCGGACAACACGCAACGCACTGATTGCATAACCGCCGCGCGGGAACGCTCGGCGGTTTTCCGTTTACTGCGTGACGCGTTCGTCCAAGCGTTTGCGTTCCTGCCGATGCGCTTCAACACGTTCGGTGGCGACAGCCCCACGTCCGCCGATGATCATCTCCGTCAGCCACGCGATTAGCGTCGACGTATAGGCATCCTGAGATTTCTTGTCGGCGAATGCGTGTGTCGCGCCGGCGATCGTGCGCGTCGACAGCGATTTCGCTCGCGACGAAAATGCGCCGATGTAAGCATCGATGTGAGAATTGCCGCGAGATAACCGCCGTAGCTGATGCCGACGACGGCGATCGATGTGTTGTCCACGTTGCGTTGCTGCGCGAGGCGATCGTACGCGGCGAGCACGTCGCGCGGATTCTGTTCGCGCGTCACCGTCTGGAACATTGGCGAACCCGGCTCGTGACTGCGCAGATCGAATGTCAGCGATACCGCGCCCAAACCCGCCGCCTGTTTCGCGCGCGCCAGATCCTGATCCTGACTGCCGCCCAACCGTGTACGAAAGAATGCCGGGCAGATATTCCGACGGATACAGCAACGTGCCGGTGACCGCATTTTCGCCGACATCGATCTCGTCGCGCTTAACCTCCATCGCGCTCGATGACGCAGAACTTGATCAGGTGGCCCGCGTGTTCGTCGTGGCCGTCGAAATGCACGTCGGCATCGCGCGGTGCGCGCGCATCGGGCGAATAAACCTCATGCGTCGATGCGCGAACGATGTCGAGGTCGGAATCTTCCGCGAACACTTTCAGCGCCGCGACTTCCGCTGCGCTCGCGCCGCCGTAACGCCAGGATTGCTCCAGCACGCCGGAGAGACAGCGGCCTTGTTCGTCGCGACCTTGCACGACATCGTAATTACGGCGCGACGCGAAGAACGTCGGGAAAGCTCGTGCGATCGCTTCGTCGTATTCGATCGCCTGCGTGACCGCGATGCGCACGCTGTGTGTGAGGTCGAGGTCGAGCAAATCGTCGATGCCGCCGCGGATCAGCGTGAGGTCGGTTCCGCCGTACACGTCTTCGCCGTGGTTGTTCGTCGTCGTGCGTTGCGTGCCGAAATACGCGATACGGAGTTCGCGCAGACGTACTTCGCCGATGCTGTAAGTTACCGGCGCTTCGAGATTTTGTTCGAGCACCACGCCGTGATGATGCAGGTCGTATTTGTCGAGTGCGGCAATCGCCGCGTCGAGTTCCGCTTCGTTGGTGATCACCTTCTGTCCCGCGCCGCCAAGGTGATGCGCGGGCTTCATTCGCACGCAGCCGAGACGCAACAGCAAACGGCCGCCGTTGGCGATATCGCTTTCGGTGAACGTCGAATAGCCCGGCAACACGACAGGCGACAACGATTCGCCCAGCGCATGCGACCAACCGTGCGGTGCGCGCGCGTGAGCACTGACCGTGTCATGCGTGACGGCTCTCGTGGCGACGAAATGGTGCGGCACGACGCCGCCGAAAAGGTCGTCTTCACTGATGATGCCGAGCGCGTCGGCTTCGTCGCTCAGCAGGGTGTTCTGCGGGACGAAATACGGATGGGAGTCGCTGGTTTTTCCGTTCGTGTATTCGCCCGCGAACGGAACGCCGAGCAATTTCGCTAACCGCTGCGAAACGGCGCAGCGGGAAAGATAATCGTGACTACGTTTGTCGGTGGCATCCGGACAAAACGTGACGAGTTGTTCTGCGAGGGCCATATCGCATCCATGATCTGCCTTCGGTAATCAAACGTAAGGCAATTAGGATGCCATTCAGCGATGTGGATCTTTGCGCGGCGGTCATAGCAGTCCGTCGATCGGCAAGGCCCTCAGGAGGCTGACTTCGAGACGCCGGCCGATGGACGCCTCCGGTTCGTGCGTCAAATTTTGCGGATTTCCCTGATCGTCCGTCGTCTCCCATTGCAAGCTGCCGTGTTTGGAATCGATCGTCACGCGATACGCATTGCGCGGACGCGCGGCGCGATCGAAGTATTCTGCGGCGGCGGCGGCCAGATCGGGACTCGCGGCGACGATGCCCATTTCGGTGTTGAGCAGCTTCGAGCGCTGATCCATGTTCATCGAGCCGATGAAAATGCGCTCGCGGTCGACGATGATGCATTTTGCATGAAGGCTTACACCGGACGACGCGCCGTGCGACGGTGCTTGATTCGGAATCTGCGGTCGCAGTTCGTATATTTCGACGCCGCCTTCGATGAGCTCGCGCCGATAACGTGCATAACCGGCATGCACGAGCGGCTCGTCGGTCGCGGCGAGCGAATTGGTGAGCACGCGAATCTTCACGCCGCTTTTGGCGAGCGAGACGAAATATTTCGTGTCTTCTTCGCCCGGCACGAAATACGCGGAGAGTAACAAGACTTCTTTGTTCGCCGATCCGATCATGCGATCGAGCTTCGGCTGGATCAGCAGCGACGGATCGTCGTTCTCGTCATCGACTTTTTGCGGATTGTCGGCGATCAGACGAGCAGGCCCCCAGAACCATTGGCCGGGCTGGTCGACGTTGCGTCCGCCGGGCAGCGCGTCGATCAACACCGACGCATATTCGGATTCCGACAACGGACGCGCTTCTTTCTGCAGTCGCGCGCGCCAATGATCGACGTCGTTGCGGTTGGCCTTCGTCGTGTCGAACGCCTTCACCGGATACGATGCGTTGTCGTTCCAGTACACGTCGAATGCACGCGACGTTTCGGCGACGACCGGGCCGATCGCGATGACATCCAGATCGCGGAAGTGCTGCGTGTTGCCGCCTTCGAAATACGCGTCGCCGATGTTGCGTCCGCCGACGATGGCGACCGTGTTGTCGACGATGAACGATTTGTTGTGCATGCGCCGGTTGAGGCGCGGTCCGTCGACGATGAACTGCCCGATCTTCGAGAAGATCGACGGATTGCGCGTGTGGAACGGATTGAACAGCCGCACTTGAATGTTCGGATGCGCGTCGAGCGCGTCGAGCATGTGTTCGGCGTCGCCGGCGTCGAGATCGTCGACGAGCAAGCGCACGCGCACGCCGCGATCGGCGGCGGCGAGCAGACGCTGCGCGACGAGCTTGCCGGTCGGATCGGCGTCGAAAATGTAGTACTGCAGATCGATCGATTTCGCGGCTTTGTCGGCGAGCACGACGCGGCTCATCAACGCATCGATGTTGTTGCTCAGCAGACGGAAGCCGGACTGATTGGAATGATCCGCCGTCGTGTTCGCGACGTATTGCGCCGTCGGCGTTCC
>DATBAU010000117.1:0-20638 GCA_036271355.1 Rudaea sp.
CCGCTCATACGGCTTATCCGTATCCAGCTGAATGGTCGTTCCGCCATCGCGCACATACGCAACGCGATCCTGCGGCAACACGGTTCCAGACGTCCACGAACCATCCGTCGTCTTCCAGTAATACACCTTCGTATCCGGCGAGAAGTAGATGTCGTGCGATCCGTAATAGACGTAGTTATGTGTCGTCGTGGTGGTCGTCGTCGTGGTGGTCGAACCGTCCGTGTTCATGCGCGTCGCGGTTTCACGCGTCGTGGTCGGCACGTCCTTATAGCGCGACATCACGTAGTCGTTACGCTCGTACGGTTTGGTCGTGTCGAGCGAAATGTCGACGCCGCCCGAGGTGATGTAACGCTGCTGCTCGGCCGGTAGAACCGTCGCCGAACGCCACTCGCCGTTGTCATTCCAGTAGTAAACCTTACGCTCCGGCGAGAAGTAGATGTCGTGATCTTTATAGAACACGTAATGATGCGTGCCGTTGCTGTCGACGACCACTTCGTCGGCGTGCGCAAAAGCCGGCAGCGCGGCGCCGAGCGCTAGCGCAAGGGCCGTTGTCTTGGCGATATTTCGATACTTCGTCATGTCATTCTCCTTAATATTAGTCAGGCGGAGACGGCATTTCGTGTTGCCGCAGAAATCGGAACGCGTCCACGCTCCTTGATTTCCATCGTGTAGTCCGCGTTCGCGGCGACGACTCCGGGAATCAGGCTAAGAAGTTTCGGATGAACGCGCTTTAAAACCTGCTCTTAATATTCGGTCGCGTTCAGATACACGGAGTAGTGCGCCCTGAGAGCCGCTTTACGCCGTCGTTTTCTGAATGGCAGCGCCGTTGCACTACGGCGAACGATCGATCGAATTCACGCCGGTTGCGCAACGGGCTGCACGAACGGACTGATGCCCTCGGCGATGTAATTGCGATCCACACCACGCAAAATATTTTCGACGATGTCGATGGCCGGCATCGAATCGAACACCGCCGAATGGATCGATGCGTCATTGCGATTGATGTACGCGGTGATGTCGAAATCGAACACGTTGTCGAACACCTTCGTGCGATCGGCCAAACCGCTGCGGCCTAGACGCCGCGTGCCGAAATGCTTGAGCCCGGCCGACATGCCGAGCACGGAATCCAGTCCGGTATACAAAGCGGCAATGCGATAACACAGGTTCGCCATCAGCGATCCGTCGCCGTCGGTAGGCTTGTCGAGCTGAAACAAATCGTTGTCGATATCGGCGGCGATCAGCACGAGTTGATTGACCAAACTCACGAGCTGCGGATTGTTCAGCCGCTTCGACGCGGCGGCGAGCGCATTCTCGATCACGTAACCGCCCATGCTGTGCGCGATCACCGAAATTTTCGCTTTGCACATTTTTTCCGGATCGTCGGTCGCGGCGGCGATGCGCTGCTTCTTCACCAGGTAATCGTTGAGATCGACGAAAAGCTGCGCGAGATCGGGCGCGGATTCGCGCGCTTCCTCGCGATCCGGCAGATAACCCGCGACACTACCTTTCGACGGCCACGTGTACAGTACGGTGAGCCCAAGGTTCGCCGGTTCGATCAAACCGTTTTTCACTTCGAGATAATCGCCGACGGCGTCGGTCCAGTTCGTGTTGAAGCCGTGCACGAACAGACACACGTGACTTTGTTTCTCGTTTTGCGCATCGGGAACGAGCGGAAAACTGTCGGCGATCTCTTTCAGTTGCGCGATGAACGCGGCGCGCGTGATTTTCGTCCACGCCGACAACGTGTCGAGCGACTTCGCGTCGACCGAAGCGTCGGCAGTGTAGAACGTGAGTGCGGCGATGTCCGACCCGAGTCCATCGCCGTCGCGATTGCGATTGCTGATCATCATGTACGGTTGCATGGCGTACTCCTCGGCGGCGGAACTTACGATTCTAGTCGTGCTGAAAACAGCGTAGCGAGACTTTCGTCAAGCATTGCACCGGTGACGGGTTTGCGCAGGAAGCCATCCATGCCCGCGTCGATACAAAGATGTTCCTCATCGCCGACCGAACGCGCGCTGATGCCGATCATCGGCATTCGCGCGCCGGTTTCCTTCGCGCGCAACAGGCGCGCGAGCGCGAGGCCGTCGACGCCGGGCAAATCCAGATCGATCACGGCGATGTCGAAGTGCGATGTTGCCGTTTCGGCGAGCGCTGCCAGTCCGTTCGCGACATGCACGACGTCGTGGCCGCTCGCGCGCAATAATCCGGCAATGACGGCGGCAACCGTCGCGTCGTCTTCGACCAGCAACACGCGCAGCGCTTGCGCCGATGTCGTAGTCAATTTGCTTTCGATCGATTCCGGCTCGCATACCGGCAGCGGCAACGACACGCGAAACCGGCTGCCAACGCCGACTTCGCTGTCTACGTCGATGCGGCCGTTCATGCGCGTGACGAGTTCGCGGCAAATGGCAAGACCCAATCCGCTGCCCACGCGGCGTTGCGGGCCATCGGCCTGTTCGAAACGCTGGAACAACCGCGAGCGCATCGCCGCGGAGATGCCCGGGCCGCTGTCGCGCACGACCAAAACAATGTTTCCGTCGTCGGATGAAACGTCGAACGCGACGGCGCCGCGTTCGCTGAACTTGATCGCATTGCTGATGAGGTTCGCCACGATCTGCTCGATGCGAATCGCATCGCCGCGCACGTGACGCGGAACATCCGCAGCGATCGTCACGACGAACCCGAGACCCTTCGCGTCGGCGAGCGGTCGTTGCAGCGCCTGCACGTGACCGACAAACGCATGCACATCGAATGGCCTGATTTCGAGTTCGAGTTTGCCGGCTTCGATGCGCGCAAGATCGAGCGAATCGTTGACCAACCGCAACAACACACGGCCGGAATTCTGGATCGCCTCGGCGAAACCGCGCTGCGCGCCGTCGAGCGGTGTGCGCAGCAACAGTTCGGTCATGCCCAACACGCCGGTCATCGGTGTGCGGATCTCGTGGCCCATCGTGGCGAGGAATTCGGATTTCGCCGCGTTCGATCGCTCCGCGAATGTGCGCTGCTGTTGCGCCAATGCGAACGCATGACGGCGCTCCAATCGTTTGCGATACGCGCGCGTGATAAACCACGCGGCGAGCGCCGCGAGGATCGCGTACGCGACAAACGCCCATTTCGTCAACCACGGCGGCGGCGCTTGCGTGATGGCGATAGGTGGCGACAACTCCGTCCAAACACCGCTCGCGTTCGACGCACGCACGCGCAATTCGAACGTGCCGTGCGGCAATTGCGAGAATGCGCGTTCGCCGCGCTGGGCGGTGTCGATCCAGTCGGTGTCGTAGCCGTCGAGTTTCCATTGGTAGCGATTACCGGCCGGATTTGCGTACGACAACGTGCGCGCGTCGAATGTGAGATTGCGATCGGTCCAGTTGAGCGCGATGGGATGTGATGCGTCGACCGTAACGACACGTCCATCGTGCGTGACGGATGCGTCGTCGAGCACGAGTCGCGGTGCTTGCGGATTTTCGGAAAGATGCTCCGGCGAGAAACCGACGATGCCCGCAAGCGTCGCGCCGAACAGCGTGCCGTCGGCGCGCTGGACGAGCGGCGCGTCATTGAATTCGACACTTATCAATCCATCCTGCGTTCCGAACAAACGCAGTTGTTTGTTCGCGGGATCGTAGCGCCACAATCCGCGTGGACCGGCCGCCCATACGATGCCGTTCGCATCGACCTGCATGCCGGTGAATGTCGCGCTCGGCCAGCCATCGGCGCTCGTGTAGCGCGCGATACTCTTGTAATCGCCGCAACGCGATGGCGGACAGAAATGTTCGAGCGCGCCATCTTCAAGCAGCCACAGCGATCCGTCGCGCGCGAACGCGAATTCGATGACCGCGCCGTCCGGAATTCCGGCGACCGGTTCGAAACGGTCTTTCGATGCGTCGTATCTATCCAGTCCCCCCGCGCTCGCCACAAGTAACGTGCCGTCGGGATCGGCGCCTATGCGATCGATGTCGTCGCTGCGCAGATCGTGCGCGTCGGCGAGATATTTGCGCACGCGCAACGTGTCCGGATCGATGCGGTGTAATCCGCGTCCGTTCGACGCTGCCCACATCGCGCCGCCGGATTCCGCGAATGCGGAAATGCCGCCGCCGAGCGCGTCGGCGCGTTCGGCATCGACGGAAATATCGCGGAATTTTCCGCTTGTGAGATCGTAGATACGAATTCCCGCCGCATGGCCGAGCCATAGACGCTTGCGTGAATCGGCAATGGCCGCGAACAACCCTTTCGATGGTGGCGACGCGAGCCGTTCGGCATAGCGCTCCACGAAACCCGTCGATGGATCCAGACGGTCGATTCCGCCGTCGAGATTCACCGCCCAAATTCCACCGCTCGCATCGACGCTCAAACCTTGCGCGCGGTTCGCGCTCAGGGTGTGGCTGTCGCTCGCATCGTGACGAAACATGCTGAAGTTGCGCCACAGCAGCGGCAGCTGCACGAGTCCGCCGTCGTCGCTGCCGACCCACAGATTGCCTTCGTGATCGAGCAATACGTCGGGAATCAGATTTCCCGTGATGCTGCCGGGCAACGTGTCGCTGGCGACGAAACCGGTGAGATCGCCCGCGTCGTCGCGATGATTGAGACCGTGCTGCGTGCCGATCCAAAACCCGCCGTCGCGGTCGCGCGCGAAACTGAAAACCGCTTTATGCGTGAGTTCGTCGCCGACGATCAATTTCGCTTTCAGCTGCGCATCGACAGCGACAAGGCCACGATTGGTCGCGGCGAGCAGCGTTCCGTCGTCACGCTCCATTAGCTTGCGGACGTTGAGTCGTCCTTTGTCCGAGCGCACCGCGCTGAAATCGACATGCGCGTAGCCGCCATGACGGCGCACGTCGAGGCCGAAGTCGTTGCCGAGCCAGACGTCGCCGTTTTTCGCGGTGAGGATTGCGACGATTTTGTCGGACGCGATGCTGCGCGAATCGTTTTCGTCGTGCGTGACGTGATCGAACTCGGCGCGCGAACCATCGAAGCGCAATCGATCGAGTCCACTGCCGCCGGTGCCGAACAGCATCGTTCCGTCGATATCCTGGCCGATGCTCCACACGTCATCGGCAGTCAGCGATTTCGGATCGGACGGATCGTTGACGTAATGCACAAACGTGTGTCGCGCCGTGTCGAGCATGTCCAGACCGTGCGATTCGAGTCCGCACCAAATGCGGTTGTCGCGATCGACGAAAATCGTCGTGATGTCGTCGCCCGCGATCGACGCCGCGTCGTTCGGATCGTGCCGGAACACGCGAAAGCCGACGCCGTCATAGCGGGCGAGCCCGTCGACGGTGGCGATCCAGATAAAACCCTGCGCGTCTTCGGCGAGCTGATGCACCGAACTCGACGGCAATCCTTCCGCGACGCCGAATTTGCGGAAGAGCGGCGTCGGATGCAACGCTGGCGCGGCGTGCGCAAAGGCGCAGACGAGCAAGGCGCATATCGTGGCGAAGCGTCGCATCGGAACTCTCTCCCGGCGCGATCATGCCAGAAAGGTTGCGCAGCCACGGTAGAATCGGACGATGCCGTCCGCTTCACGTCCGTTGCGTTTGATCCTCATCGCGATCCTCGCGCTCGCGCTGGGCGGCGTGCTGTGGGTGTTATTCGGCGCGCTGCGCAGCGGCATCGCGTTGTGGCACGACGTGCGCGATCTGCCGATCGTGCTGCAATGGCTCGTCGCCCTCGCGCTCGCGGCCGCAGCGATCGGCGTGCTTGGGATCCTTTGGTATTTCTTCGGACCGCGCCGGCCGAAGTCGTTGCCGAAAGCGCCGCCATCGCGCGCGGATATCGATCTGCGCCTGATCGCATTGCGCGAGAAACATGCCGACACAGCGGCATTGCAAAGCGAACTCGAAGAACTCGATCGCCGCGCGCGCAGCGAAGAATTGTATGTCGCGGTGTTCGGCGAGATCAGCGCGGGCAAGTCGAGCGTGATCCGCGCGCTCGCGCCGCAAGCGCAACCGGAAGTGGATGTGATCGGCGGCACCACGCGCGCCGTCACGCATTTTCGCAACGCGACGACGACCTTCGCTGATGTGCCCGGCTCGCACGAAGTATCCGGCACGGCGCGCGAACATCTTGCGCGCGACGAAGCGTTGCGCGCGCATGTCGTGTTGTATGTGTGCGCGAGCGATCTTACGCGCGATCAGGATGCGGAATTGCGCTGGCTGCACGGATTCGGCAAGCCGCTCGTGCTGGTGCTCAACAAGGCCGATCAATTAGAGGCGCGCGAACGCGATGCGCTCGTGCGTGCGTTGCGCGAGCGTTACGGCGACGTGACCGATGCACAGATCGTCGTCAGCGCCGGTGGCGTCGAACGGTTCGAACGGCAATTGCCGGATGGTCGTCGCGAGCACGTCGAGCGCCAACGGCTGCCCGATGTCGCGCCGCTAAACAAAGTGCTCGGGTCGTTCGCAAAAATCGGCGCGAAAGAACTCGAATCGTCGCGCGAGGCGGCCGTGCTGACGTCCGTCGCGGGCAAAGCCGATGTGTTGCAGAACGATGCGCGCGATCGCGAAGCTGCAGCGATCATCGCGAAGTACACACGGCGCGCGGTCGTCGGTGCGCTCGCGGCCGTTGTGCCGGGCAGCGATCTGGTGATTCAAGGTGTGCTCGCGACCGCGTTGATCCGCGAACTCGCGAAGCTCTACGGCGTTTCGGTGCGCGACGTCGATATCGATGCATTCATGAGTCACATCAAACTCACGGTGCGCACGAGCACGTCGATCGTGCTCGCGATCGCCGGCAATGCACTCAAAGCATTTCCGGGACTCGGCACACTCGGCGGTGGCGCGTTGCACGCGATCGCTTATGGTCTTCTCGTCGACAGCCTCGGCCGCGCGGTGGCCGTCACGCTGCGCGATCAGCACACACTCGACAGCACCGCGGCGGGCAATGCGTTGTCGCGACTGCTGTCGGAGGCAGGTGTCGAACGTATGCGTGCCATTGCGAAGCTGGCGATGGATCGGGAAATATCGGAATAAGTCCGGCGGTCTGATGCGACACAGCGTTCCACGCGCGCAACTGGTTCGGCGCGGCGGAACGTGGCAGATTGTACTCAGGAGAATCGCATGCGCCGTGTCGTCGCCGCTCTGATCATGCTGGGCCTTTCGCAGTTCGCATCGGCGAGCGAATTCCGTTTCGATCCCGTGCACAGCCAGGTGTTTTTTTCGATCAGTCACGAAGGCTATTCGCAGTCGACCGGACGTTTCGCGATCAAGGACGGATTCTTTTCGTTCGACAACGATGACTGGAGCAAAGCGAAAGTTGATGCCACCGTCGATATGACTTCGCTCGACATGGGTCACGCGGAATGGAGCAACAAGATCAAATCCGCCTATCTCGATACCCACACGTATCCGACGGCGCATTTCGTCAGCAAGTCGTTGGAAAAAACCGGCGAGAAAACTGGCGTGATCCACGGTGAACTAACGCTACTCGGCCGCAAACAGCCGGTGGATTTGCGCGTCACGTTCAACCGCGGCGGCGTCGACGGATATACGATGCGTTACATCGCCGGATTTTCCGCTAACGCGACGTTCAAACGCTCCGCATTCGGACTCACGCGAAGCGCGGAAAGCATCGGCGACGACGTGTCGGTTCACATCGAAGTGGAAGGCGTGCGCGACGGCGACGCGGAAAAGAAAGCCAACGCAACGGAGGCGCAGTGATGCTAAAAGGCGATCGCGAACATTGGGGCAGTCTGGCGAAATTTTTTCACTGGACGATCGTGCTTCTGATCCTCGTGCAGGCCACGGTGGGTTTGCTGATGACGAATCTGCCGAAGACGCCGCGCATCATTCCGTTTTTCTCGTTTCACAAATCGCTCGGCCTCACGATCCTGTTGCTGGCCGTGCTGCGCCTGACCTGGAAACTTTTTGATCGACGACCGGATGAACCCGCGACGATGCCGCGCTGGCAGGTGACGTCGGCGAACCTTGGTCACGGCTTGCTGTATGTGCTGCTATTCCTCGTGCCGCTGTCCGGCTGGTGGCACGATTCCGTTTCCGCGCTGCGGCCGCTGTATTTCTGGGGACTGTTTCCGGTGCCACCGCTCGGCGGTCCCGATCCGACCAACCCGGACCTAAAGAATGTCACCGGTAGCTATCACAACTGGCTGTTCTGGGCCGTCGTCGTGGTCGCCGCGGGACATGCACTCGCCGCGGTATATCATCAAGTGGTGTCGAAGGACGGCGTGCTCGCGCGCATGTGGCCCGCCTCGTTGCAACGGCGCGCGCCGCCCCCACCGTCCGTATCGCCCGAACCGACGTTACCGGAGTTCACCGATGAACCTACGCCTCGCAATCCCGTCGCTGCTGTGCGCCCTGCTACCGGTGACGAGCGCCCTCGCCCGTGATTGGCAAGTCGATTACACCAAGAGTTCGCTGACCTTCAAAGACACCTATCAAAACGGTCCGTTTGAAGGAAAATTCAAGAAGTTCGAAGCGACGATCAAGCTCGACGATACCGATGTGTCGAAAGACAGCTTCGACGTGAAGGTCGACATCGCGAGTCTCGATACCGGCAGTTCCGAACGCGACGACACGTTGCGCACGGCGGATTTCTTCGATCCCGCAAAATTCGCGCAAGCGCATTTCGTCACGCAATCGTTCGGCAAAGGTGCCGACGGCGGACTCGAAGCGAAAGGCCAGCTCACGATCCGCGACCAGACCAAACCCGTTACGCTGAAAGTGAAGTTCGTCGCGACCGGCGACAGCGGTACGCTCGATGTCGACACCACGCTCAATCGCATGGGCTTCAATCTCGGCACGGGTAGCGACTGGGTCGACATCGGCAAGGATGTCGCTGTGCACGGGCATCTCGCGCTGACCGGCAAGTAACGCATGACCGACTGGTGGACGCGCCTGCGCGCCCGCCTCGGCGGCGACCAATCGCGCACGACGGCGCCTGACTCGCACGTCGCGCAGACGAGCGAAGCGCTCAAATCGCTGCTCGACGACAAAAGCATTCCGGATGCCGTGCGTCGCGAACTCGGCGACGATTTCGCGCAGATCGAATCGCTGCTTGGCAAACTCGCAGCCGGTGAATTGCACATCGCGGTATTCGGGCGGGTGAGCGTCGGCAAATCCGCGCTGGGCAACGCGCTGCTCGGTCGCGACGCATTCGTCACCGGCGTGCTGCACGGCACGACGAGATCGCGCGACGCGCAACGCTGGCAGGAAGTCGCAGGCCAGGGTTTGCATCTGATCGATACGCCGGGCATCAACGAATTGTCGGGCGAGGAACGCGAAAAGCTCGCGTTCGATGTCGCCGCGATCAGCGATCTGGTCATCTTCGTCGTCGACGGCGACATGACGCAAAGCGAACTCGACGCGCTGTCGACGCTCGCGAAAACGCAACGCCCGTTGTTGCTCGCGCTCAACAAAGCCGATCGTTACACCGACGACGAACGCGATCGATTGCTCGCGCGCCTGCGCGAACACGCGGGCGGACGCGTGCGCGCGGAAGACGTCGTCGCGTGTGCGGCGAAACCGGCGGACAAACGCATCGTCATCGTCGGCGCCGATGGCAGGGAAACGGAAAATCGCATCGAACAGAAACCCGATGTCGCCGACCTCGACCACCGCGTGCGCACGATCGCCGAACGCGAAGGCAAAACACTCGCGGCGCTCAACGCCGGATTGTTCGCCGGCGAATTGTCCGATCGTGTCGCGCAACGCGTCGCCGCCGCGCGCCGCGAACTAGCCGATCGCATCATTCGCAACTATTGTCTGGCGAAAGGCGTCGCCGTCGCGCTCAATCCGATTCCCGTCGCCGATCTTCTCGCCGCCGCATCGCTCGACGTCGCCCTCGTGCTGCATTTGGCAAAAGTATACGGACAGCCGCTCACGCGCGCCGAAGCAGGCACGCTGATCGGCACCATCTGCGCGCAGCTCGCGGCGCTGATGGGTGCGATCTGGGGAATTCATCTGGTGTCGAGCGCATTGAAAGGCGTCAGCGCGGGATTGACGACGTTCGTCACCGCCGGCGCGCAGGGTGCGCTTGCGTGGTACGCGACGGAAATCGTCGGCCGTGCCGCCGAGCATTATTTGCTGAACGGCAAATCCTGGGGCGATCAAGGCGCCAAGCGCGCGGTGTCGGATATCGTCGCGGGGTTGGATCGCGATTCGATACTGCTCGAAGCGCGCAGCGCGATTCTGGCGCGGCTTCGCGGCGAAGGTTGATCGTACGTCACGATCCGGCGCTAAAATCGGCGCGGGGATGGGAGATTGCCGTGGGCACGGACATACCGCTGGGCACCGACGATTTGTTCGATGCCGTTTACGTTCGGCTGAAAGCGATGGCCGCGCGTGAACTGAACCGTCGCGAACACGCGACACTCGATACGACGGCGCTGGTGCATGAGTTGTATCTTCGAGTCGGCAAACAGCCCGAGCTCGCGTTCGAACATCCCGCGCAATTCTTCGCATACGCGGCGCGCGCCATGCGACATCTACTCGCCGATCGCGCGCGCGATCGCCTGCGCTATCGAGCCGGCGGCGACATGATGCGCATCACGCTCACCGGCAGCGACATGCAACTGGCCATCGATAGCGCCGAGCAGGCATTAGCGCTCGATGCCGCGCTGGACTATCTCGCCGAAACCGATGCGCGCGCTGCGCAGGTTCTCGAACTGCACTACTTCGCCGGACTGACGGTGAAGGAAATCGCTGAAACGCTCGGCCTTGCGACGGCAACGGTCGACCGCGACTGGCGCTTCGCGCGCGCTTTTCTCAAAGATGCGATCGGCGGCTGACGCATCGCGTCGCCAAACGGCGTTATTGGAAACAGAGCCGACGCATGCCTGATACCTCACCCACGTTGCGCGATTTGTTCGACGCCTGTCTCGACCTGCCGCCGGCCGAGCGCGCGGCGTTTTTACTCGCGCAGTGTCCGGATGTGGCGGTGCGCGGCCATATCGAGCGGCTGTTGCAGGCCGACGCGCGCGACGATCGGCTGTTCGCCGGCGGCGCGCAGGCCGCGGCGAACGTCATCGGCGAAACCGAATCGGGTGCGCGCTTGCCAGTCGGGAGCCGCGTCGGTCCGTTCGAGATCGTGCGCATGCTCGGCGAAGGTGGATCGGCGACGGTGTTTCTCGCGCAACGCGAAAGCGACGGCGTGCGTCAGCAGGTCGCGCTGAAAATCCTATCGCGCGGTTTGTATTCGGTCGATGCGCAGCGGCAGTTCCGCCGCGAGCGCACGGCGCTGACGCAGCTCACGCATCCGGGAATCGCGCGCTTGATCGAGGGCGGCGTCACCGACGAAGGCGTCGCTTACATCGCGCTCGAATTCGTCGATGGCGTTTCGATCACGGCGTATGCGCGCGAGCGAAAACTGAATCTTCGTGAGCGCCTGTTGCTGTTCGTGCAGGCGTGCCGCGCGGTCGAAGCGGCGCATCGCGCGCTGATCGTGCATCGTGATCTGAAACCGTCGAACGTGTTCGTCGCGTCCGACGGCAACGTCAAGCTGCTCGATTTCGGCATCGCGAAACTGCTGCAATCCGACGACGAGGAACGCACGCGCTTGCCGATGCTCACGCCTGCGTACGCCGCGCCGGAACAGCACGTCGGCGGCGCGATCACGACGGCAACCGACGTCTACGCGCTCGGTGTGCTGCTCGGCGAACTGGTAACCGGTCATCGTTTGAGCGGCGCCGACACCGGCGCGCCGTCGAGCTACGTGTCCGACGCCGCCGCCGATGGTGAGCTGCCCGACACGCCGACGCAAACGCGTCGCGCGGTGCGCGGCGATCTGGACAATATTCTGCGCAAGTCGCTCGATGCGGAAGGCGAACGTCGCTATGCGTCGGCGGGCGCATTCGCCGACGACATCGGCCTGCTGCTCGACGGCAAACCCGTTGCCGCGCATCCGCCGTCGCGCTGGTATCGCACGCAGAAATTCGTGCACCGGCATCGCGCGAGCGTGGCGTTCGCGGCGATTTTTCTCATCGCGATTTTGGGCGCGCTCGGCATCGCGCTATGGCAGACGCGCGTGGCGCGGCTGGAACTGCGCCGCGCCGACGCGTTTCACGATTTCATGGTCGAAGCGTTCGTGCAGGCCGAGCCGGGTTCGCCGCGCGAGGGTCCGCCGCGCATCACCGATGTCGCGGAAAAAGCGATCGCGCACGCACGCGACGACGCGACGATGGACGACGGCGTCCGCGCCGAACTGCTCGACTCGTTGGGCCAGATGCTGCGACACCAGGGCCGCCTGCCCATGGCGCGCGACACGCTGCAGTGGAACTACGATCGCGCGCGCGCCGCGTTCGGCGAAACGGCGCCGGCGACGTTGCGCGCAGGCTATCAACTCACGCTGACGCTCGAGAGCAGCGGCGATTTCGCGGCCGCGCGCGCACTCGCCGACCGACTGCTCGATTCCAGCCATGACCAGTTCGAACTGCGACGCGAACTGCTACTGGTTTCTTCGATGCTGGCGACGAAACGGCGCGACACGACGCGTGGCCTCGCCGATGCGAACGAAGCGATCGCGCTGTCGCGAGAGGAGAACGACATCGCGCACGTCGCCGAAGCGTTGAGCTATCTCAGCAATGCGCAGCTCAGCGCCGGCGACGTGACCGGCGCGATCGCGACCGGCGAGGAACAGCTTGCCCTGCGCATCCGCCAATATGGACCTAAGCACATTTATGTTTCCTCCGCGCACGCAACGTTGTCGCGCGCGTATCGGCGCGCACATGACATCGACGCGGCCGAACGTCACATCAACGCGGCGCTCGACATCGATCAGGCGGTCTTGCCCGAATTCGACTGGCGGCGCTCGCGCCATTTGAATGCGCTGATGGCGTTGCGCATGGAGCAGCGCGATTACCGCGCCGCGCTCGACGCGGCCACGAAGGGTCTCGCTATCGACCGTGTCGCCTACGGTGACGACAATGTTGAAACCGTTAACGATCTGTCCTCGATCGGGTCGCTCGATCTGCTGCTCGAAGATTACGCTGGAGCGCTGACGACGCTCGACGAACTCATCGCGCGGACGGACGGAAAACCAATGACCGGCCGCAACGATCCATCCAGTCCGCATTTCAGACACGCCGTCGCGCTCGCCAACACGGGCAAGTATGAGGCGGGCATCTCGGAACTACGGAAAGCGCTGGACGACACACCGAAACGCGACGCGGCGCAGCAGGTCGATGGATATTTGCGGTTGACGGAACTGCAAGTCGATCACGGCGACGGAGCCGCCGCGCTGGCGAATCTCGATACCCTCGACGCGACCGTCGCCACGGCAAAAGACGACGAGGCGCGGCAACTCGCCGTCGTCCTGCGTGCGCGTGTATGCCTTTTGCTCGGGCGCGCGGCGGATGCACGCGCGCAACTCGATCGCGAAGCGAACGAACATCCGAACGGATTCTCCGATCCGGTCGCGGCGACCGAAGCGCCGCTGCTGCGCGCTGCGACGGCCGTCGCGCTGAAGGTTTCGCCGCGTGCCGACGCCGATGTCGGATTTTCCCATCTGAAATCGCTGCGCAATCCGCCGTCGCGATTGACGCGCCTCGCCGAATCGTTGCACCGCGAACTCGGCGATACAGCGATGATGTGATCGGCCATCGAACGGCGTTCCTCGTACCAAGCCCGCTCCGGGCGACTTCGAGGATGCCTTCATGTTTGTCCGTTCGCGAACGCCCATCAATAGCCTGGACACGTCCGCTCGCCGTCGGCGATCGGGTTTTCTCGCCAGGCTCGTCGTCGGATCGTGCGTCGGTTTTCTTCTGATGGACGCCGCGTTCGCGACGATCACGGTCGGCGCTCCCGGCGGTAGCTGCACGTTCTCGACGATCCAAGCCGCGATCGATGCGGCGGCGACAACGGATTCGATCACGGTCGCCGCGTCGTCGACGCCGTACAAGGAAAATCTGGTGATCAATGGCAAGTCGTTGACGATCAGTTCGTGCCCCTGCAATTCATCGGTCTGCCTCCTCGATCGATCGAAAGGAACGCTTCAGCAAGCGTTGATCAGCGGCGAAAACGGCACGACGCCGGTGATGAAAATCACGGGTGTGAGCAATGTGTCGCTCAGCTTCATCACCGTCGAGAACGGAAACTCGGGCAGCAACGACGGTGGCGGCATCAGTTTCAACGGCGAGGGATCTCTGACGTTGTCCGATACGCGCATCTTCGGCAACAACGCGAACTACGGCGCGGGCATCAATTTCAAAGGATTGACCGAGGGCAGCAGTTTGCGGCTAAACGAAAACAGCTTCATCACCGACAACATCGCGGCCGTCTCGGGCGGTGGCATCCGCATCGAGAGCGGTGAATTGTTCGTGATGGAGAAGAACACGTGGATTGCGTTCAATCAAGCGAAAACCGGCTACGGCGGTGGCATCGAGATCGTCGGCGACTCGACACCACGGGCGTACGTCGCCTCGCCCGGCTACAACGGTTCGCCGGTCATCTTCGACAACACAGCCACGCTCGGCGGCGGCATCGGCATGTCGAACAGGGGTGTGCTCGTGATGTTTTCGAGCGATGGAACGCAGCCCGTGGCCATCGGCGAAAACACGGCGTACAACGCAGGCGGAGGCATCTTTGCCGACACGGCGTCGGGGTCGGGTAGCGTCATCTGCGCGCGCGATTTCAATATCGACAACAACATCGCGAAGGATGGAACCGCCATCTATTCCAACACCAATTCCAACGGTGGCGCGCCGTACATCGCGCTCAACCAGGACGACACGCAGAACATCTGCAAAAACTATGAAGCCCTGCTCACGCCGCAGGCGTGCGATCCGTCGGTGCCCTGCAACACGATGTATGCAAATCTGGCGCAGGACGTGCTCAACGGCAACGCCGCCACCGATGGCGCGACGATCTCGCTGCAAGCCGGAACGATAATGTTCGCCAACAATCTCGACATGCGCGACAACCACGGCGGCTACGCGGTATACGAGCACGGCAACAACATCGACCCCGGTTTCTACACCGTCGGCGATCTGCAAAGCTGCCTCATCGCCGACAATACCTACAACCACGAACTCGTGCTGGCTCAAGGTCCGGGCACCGCGCATCTCACGATGACCAACTGCACGCTCGCCAACAACGCGCTCGGCGGCGCGAGCGTCGTCGGCGCGAACGATTACGTGAACTTGTCGTACGACATCATCGACGAAGGCACCGGCAAGCCGGCGCTCGCCTTCGGCGGCGCAGCCGGCAATCTGCACACGCTGTACAACATCGCCGGCAACACCAATGGGCTTTCCAGCGATACATCAAACACGACCGCAACGCCCACGTACATCGACAAGCCGCACGGCGATTATCGTCTCAGCTTCACAAAACTCGGTGCGGTGTATTCACCGTCGGCGGGGCTGGACTACGCACCGGCCAACGGCGGCACCGATATCCGTGGCGACGCGTTCGACTTCGACCTGGGCAGCGTCCCCAATCGTTTTGGTACGCGCGATCTGGGTGCCTACGAAATGCAGGCCTTCACCGATCGCATCTTCGTCGACGGACTCGGCGACGCGGTACAGATCGCGTTCTAGGGCAAACCGTCCGCGCCGTCGCGAAAAATCTCGTCGAAGGTTTCGACGAGCGGACACGATGACGAAAGCTGCCCCCGCACGATGTCGCTGATGTCGATCAGCGCATCGTGCGTTTTCGCGCCGACGGATTCGGGCACGGTGTCGGTTCGTTGCTCGATCATCAGCGCGCCGAAATAGCCGTAACCGAAGTCGACCCACGGCGTGAATCCGAATTTGCCGATGCTCGATATCACCGGCGTATCGGAATCCGTGAACAACGTCGTTTCGATCCACGCGCCGATGCCATAGGCGGTGCTGCCATCGGCCGCCGGTGGTGAATACGCGAGCGCGGCGCCGCCAGTCTGGATGTGGTTCATCGTCGCCACTGCTTGCGGGCTCAGAATCCGATACCCGTTGCCGACGCCGTCGTCCGCGAGCATCGCCAGCAATCGCGCGTAATCGGGCAAACTGGTTTCGCCGCCGCCGGCGATGCGGTAGTTCTGCGTGGGACCGAGACCTTGCCAATCGATCGTCGTGATGCCGAGTGGCGCGCCGACGTGCGCGATCCAGCCCGCTTGCCAGTCTTCAATGCTTGCACTTGCGCCACTTCACCGCCGACCTGCATCGAGATTCCGCCGTACGCGAAGTTCGCACCGGGTGGCGGGTACGGTTGGTCCATGCAGCACGGGATGTACGCCGCCGCGCCGGCGAGCGTGGTGTTGGCGGCGAGGATCGGGCTGTCTTCGTCATCGCCGTAGCCTGACGTATGCGAGAACATTTCGCGCATTGTCATCGTGCCCTTCGTGCCGGTGAATTCGGATAGATACGTCGACACCGGCGTGTCGAGATCGATCTGTCCGCGATCGACGAGCTGCATGATGCGCACGCCGGAAAGCATTTTCGTGGCGGAAGCGAGCGCGATGACGCTCGAATCGTCGTATGTGCCAAAGTAGCTTTTGTATACAATGCCGCGCGGCGTGCCGATGACGATGCCACCGTCGGTTACGTTCGTCGCCTGCATGACGCGCTGCGTGCGCGAACCGACGGCGGAGAAATCGCAATTGGCCGCGGCGGCTGTGGCGAACGAAAGTCCGAACACGATACCTAACGTTGTGCGCATGTCCCTGCCTCCGCTTTCCGTTCAACGGGAAACGCGGCGGACGCGCGACGGTTGACGCGAGACGTTTCGATTGAATTCTGCGACGATGCGGCTTCGCTTTTCTTTCGGGGCAAACGATGCAGTCTTCATCCGCCATGCGCCGCGAAGTCGGGCCGTTCGCGCTGATGCTGACCGGTTTGGGTTCGATCATCGGCTCGGGCTGGCTGTTCGGCGCGTGGCGCGCGGCGGGACTCGCCGGTCCCGATGCGATCTGGGCGTGGGTGATCGGCGCTGTCGTCATCACGACCATTGCGTTGACGTATGCGGAACTCGGCGCGATGTTTCCCGAATCCGGCGGCATGGTGCGCTACAGCCATTATTCGCACGGCTCGCTGGTCGGCTTCATCGGCGCATGGGCGAACTGGATCGCGATCGTTTCGGTGATTCCGGTCGAGGCCGAAGCGTCGGTGCAATACATGGCGTCGTGGCCGTGGCAATGGGCGCACGATCTTTATGCGCACGTGCCCGGCGGTCACGGCGAACTCTCGCATGCCGGACTCGCGATCGCCGCCGGGCTCGTCGTCATTTATTTCCTGTTGAATTTCTGGAGCGTGAAACTGTTCGCGCAATCCAACAGCGCGATCACCGTGTTCAAGCTCGTAGTGCCGGCGCTGACCGCCGTAGCGCTGATCGCGAGCGGATTCCATGCGGAGAATTTCAGCGTCGGCATCAACGGTGGACCGCACACGCTCGATCTCGCCGCGGTGCTCACCGCGGTCGCGACGGCGGGCATCGTCTTCAGCTACAACGGATTCCAGAGTCCGGTGAATCTCGCCGGCGAAGCGCGCAATCCCGGACGCAGCGTTCCGCTCGCGATCTTCGGCGCGATCGGACTCGCGACGATCGTGTATCTGTTGCTGCAGACTGCGTATCTCGGATCGGTGCCGCCGGACCTGCTCGCGAAAGGCGGCTGGCACGGCATCGATTTCCGTTCGCCGTTCGCCGAACTCGCCCTGCTCGTCAACCTGCAATGGCTCGCGACACTGTTATACGCCGACGCATTCATCAGCCCCAGCGGCACCGGCATCACGTATACAGCGACGACGGCGCGCATGCTGTTCGGCATGCAACGCAACGGCACGATGCCGAAAATTTTCGGAACGGTGCATCCGGTTTACGGCGTGCCGCGCGCGGCGATGTGGTTCAACCTCGGCGTCGGATTTCTGTTCCTGTTTTTCTTCCGCGGATGGGACACGCTCGCGGCGGTGATTTCGGTCGCGACGATCATTTCGTACATCACCGGACCCGTGAGCGCGATGACGTTGCGCAAGACCGCGCCGAATCTTTTCCGCCCGTTGCGCATGCCCGCGCTGCCGACGTTCTCGTGCCTCGCCTTCATCTTCTCGACGGAATTGCTGTATTGGGCGAGATGGCCGCTGACGGGCGAGATCATTTTTCTCATCGTCGTCGCGCTGCCGATCTACATTTACTATCAAGTGATGAAAGGCTGGAACGATTTCGGCCGGCAATTGCGCGGCGCGGCATGGCTCATCGGATATCTGCCGACGATCGCGCTCGTGTCGTACATCGGCAGCGCGAAATTCGGCGGGCTCGATGTCATCAAATACGGTTGGGATCTCGGCGCGGTCGCGCTCGTCGCTATCGTCTTTTATTTCTGGGGACTTTATTGCGGCTGGCGCACGCCGGACATCGAGGCGATCGGCGCTCAGGTCTGAAGAAAATCGCGTACGCGTGACACATCGAACGGCCAGTCGAGTTCGCGGCCGGATTCTTCTTCGCGGAGGACCGGCACGCGTTCACCGTATTTCGCTTCGAGCGCATTGTCGTTGTCGATGAAGACGCTGGAAAAATCCGGCGCGCGCGCGTTCGCGAGCACGTCGATGGCCAGATCGCACAGGTGGCAGTCGTCGCGCTGGTAAAGAACGAGGATCATGAAGTCGACGCCCAAACGGAAGGCGTAGAATAACGGCTTCGCATCCCCATCTGTATTGCCATGGCTGTCAGCGTTTTCGACTTGTTCAAGATCGGCATCGGTCCGTCCTCGTCGCACACGGTGGGTCCGATGCGCGCGGCAGCGCGTTTCGTCAACAAATGGCTCGACGAACGCGGCATTTTATACAATGTCGCACGTATCCGCGGCGAGCTGTTCGGATCGCTCGCGCACACCGGACGCGGCCACGGCACCGACAAAGCCGTGCTGTGTGGTTTCGAGGGCGAATGGCCGGACAAGATCGATCCGGATTCTATTCCTGCACGTCTTTCGCGCATTCGCGCCGAAAAGAAAATCCGCGTGCTCGGCAAGCACGAAATTGCGTTCGACGAAAAAACCGATCTCGTTTTCAACAAACGCCAGAAACTGCCGTACCACAGCAACGGCATGCGCTTCACCGCGTTCGACGCCGCCGGCGAAACGCTGGCGACGCGCGATTACTATTCCGTCGGCGGCGGCTTCGTGGTGAATCACGACGAAGCGGCTGAAGACAAGATCGTGCCGGACACGACGCCGCTGCCCTTTTCGTTCCATTCCGGCGACAAACTGCTGAAGCTCTGCGCGGAATCGGGCAAGACGATCGCGCAGGTGATGCTCGAAAACGAAAAAGTGTGGCGTAGCGAAACCGAAATTCGACATGGCCTTCTCACTATCTGGAAGGCCATGCAGGATTGCCTCGCGCGCGGCATCCGCGAAAAAGGTGTGCTGCCCGGCGGACTGAAAGTGCAGCGCCGTGCGCCGACCATGTACCGAGAATTGTGCGAGCGTCCCGAAGCCGCACTGAAAGATCCGTTGACGATTCTCGATTGGGTGAATCTGTACGCGCTTGCCGTCAATGAAGAAAATGCCGCCGGCGGACGCGTGGTCACCGCGCCCACCAATGGCGCGGCCGGGATCATTCCCGCGGTGCTGCATTACTACGATCGTTTCGTACCCGGCGCGACCGAGCAAGGCGTGATCGATTTCCTGCTGACTGCCGGCGCGATCGGCATTCTGTATAAAGAAAACGCATCGATTTCCGGCGCGGAAGTCGGCTGTCAGGGTGAAGTCGGCGTCGCGTGTTCGATGGCTGCGGGCGGACTCACCGCCGCGCTCGGCGGATCGATCTATCAGGTCGAGAACGCCGCCGAGATCGGCATGGAACACAACCTCGGACTTACCTGCGATCCGATCGGAGGACTCGTGCAGATTCCGTGCATCGAACGCAACGCGATGGGTTCGGTCAAGGCGATCAACGCGCAACGCATGGCGATGCGCGGCGATGGAAAACATCGCGTGAGTCTCGACAAGGTGATCAAAACCATGCGCGACACCGGCCGCGACATGCAGGATAAGTACAAGGAAACTTCGCGCGGCGGGTTGGCTGTCAACGTCATCGAATGCTGAGTCGCAGAAGCGTGTAACGCGCACGCGTTACCATCGGGCAATGCTGCGCAATTTTATTTTCATACTGCTCATGCTGGCTTGCGCGACCGCGCTCGCCAAGCACATGTACCAATACACGGACGCCAACGGCGTCGTCCATTTCACCGATATGAAGCCGGACGAAAACGTCGGCGACGTGAAATCCACGCTCGTGCGCACCGATCGGCAGCCATTGTTGCGGCTCGACGAATCCGGACCCGATGCGGACCGTACGGTGAGTTTCGTCAATGGCTCGGGCGGGCCGGTGTCGGTGCAGATTTCGTTCGAGCAGTCGGTGAACGTGTCGTCCGATCCGGCGCTGCCGGCGATGGTGGTCGTGGCGCCGCTCGGCGAGACGCACGCGCTACAGATCCATCCGATCGATGTGCATGCGGGTTATCGCTATCGTTACATGTTCAAGTACATGCCGGGCGACTATCGCGCGGTGCAGGATACGAATGCGACGTATCGTCTACCGTTCGATGCGGCGACTGAATCGTTCCGCGTCGATCAAGGTTTCCATGGGCGCTTCAGTCATCACGATTCGCAGAACGAATACGCGGTCGACATCGACATGCCGGACGGAACGCCGGTTCATGCCGCGCGCGACGGCGTGGTGATGACGGTCGACAACGATTTCTTCGGCAACGGGCTC
>DATBAU010000118.1:0-17268 GCA_036271355.1 Rudaea sp.
TTCCGGCGTTGTCGAGTAACCCCGAGACGAGAAGATTGTCCGCATCGGCAAACCGCACCACGGTATGCGGCGTTTCGTTGTCCGCGAGTTTCAGGCTCGGATAGAACGGGCTGTAACGTTTCTGTTCCTCGTTGAGCGGCACGGCTTCCCACGGTTTGACGTCCGGCAATTCCGGCGCGTCGGCGGCGACGCGGCCTTCCGGCGAATCCTGATCGTGCGGACCGCCGCGGCCGGTCGGACGTTTCATATCCTTCGCCGTCGGCAGATTGTGGCCGAACGCGGCCAGGTTGCTCACGTTGAACGACATGCCGTCTTCGCTGTAGACCGGAAACGTGTCCGCGTAACCGTATGCGATCGGGCTGTTCGCATCGACGACGGTCGCGTTGACGACGGTGCCGACAACGCGCAAATCCTTCGCCGGCGTGATCGACACGCCCGGTGCGAGTCCCATATCGACCGCGAATTTCGCCGCTTCACCTGCTGCGAGCAGCACGCCGCCTTGTTCGACGAAACGCTGCAAGTGCGCGAGTCCCGCTGCGCCGAGTTCGGGGCGCGCGTCGTCGGTTTCGTCGATGATCATGTTCGGCGTCAGCGCGGTTTTCTTCCACGGCACCGGATTGCCCACCATCGGCACGCCGTTGAGGATCAGCGAGGAAGCTCCGGCGTGCAGCGGCGCGAACAGGATCACGTCGTACTTCGACTTGAGGTTTTCCTCGCGCGCGATCGTTTGCGTGCTGACGTATGCGTACGGCACGCCGAGCTTGTCGAGCGCCATGCGCCACCAGCCTTCTGTTTGCGTGTCGATCCACGTATGCATCAACGCGATGCGCGGGGCCGCGAGCTTATGCGTCGGCACGTCGGGTTTGGCGGAAACTTGCCATACGGCGAGCCCAGCTTGCGACAATTTTGACAATGCAGCATTGTTTACTTTTCCACTAATCAGCGTTCCGGCTTCGTAGTGATGCCCGTCCGCATCGAACGCGCGGTCGGCGACGGCGAAATCCGCATCCTTCATCGAATAGCGCAATCCCGCCAGCGAGGCGTCGCCGTGATATGCGACGAGATAAATGCCGCCGCTGCCGCTCGTCGTGCCTTGTGCTTGCACGGGCTCGCGCACGAGCGTCATCGGTGCGTTGAGAACGGCGTTGTCGGTGACACGGAATACTTGTGTGCCGAACAGATCACCGAACGACCAGGCCGTATCGTCGTACGGGTGTTTCTGCGGATCGTCCGGCGCCCAATATTGACGATCGAGCAACGCATCGGCGATGCGCGAATACGGCTGGTCCATGCGTATGACATAACTGCCGCTCGGAAACGTCTTCGCGACCGTTTTCGGCTTTTTATCCGCGGGCGGTTTATCGGATTTTTTGTCCGTGTCGTCGCTCGGCTTTTCGGGCGCGGGCACTTGCACCGTCGCAGCAGCCGTGAGGCGACTGATTTCGGCGTGTTGAAGCTGCAACACGCGCAGCAGTTGCGCTTGCGCGTCGCGATGCACATCGTCGGCCGGCAGCACATATGCCGCGGGTCCAGCCATCGACGGTTTTTGCACGGAACGTTTGCTTTTCAGATAGAAGTTGTGCAGAAACAGTTTGCCATTGTCGGCGAAATAATTGAGTGCAACGAGCAGCGCGGTTTCTTCGTAATTGTTGTTGTCGCGCTGCGACCATTTCACTTTCGGCAACGGCGGATTCGGCCGATACCAGGTGCGCGCGTATTCCGACGGATCGAGCGTGCGTTCCATCGTGTCGGCGCCGGAATTGCCGAACGTTTCGTACAGGCGGCTGATGCCGTTGTGCATCGCCGCCATGAACATCAGATAGCCCGGACTCCACGTATCGAAGTCTCCATGCGTGAACACACCCGGCATGCCGAACTTCGTCATCGTTTGGACGTTGTCCCATCCGAGCTGTTGCCATTCGCCGACGAGAATCGGATCGACCCACGCGTTGTAGGGTCCGTCGCCGACGGTGTTGTCGTAGAGGAAAGGCACCGATTCGTGCAGGTCGTGCAACACCTGCGCATGCCACGCGAGATACGTATCGAGCACATTGCGCGAAAGATTCAGCGTAAGGCCCATCGCATCGCGGTTGTTGTCGTGCGCGACGTAGTGTCCCCAATACAACAGCGGCGGGGGCGTTTTATCCGGATTGGCGCGATGCCAGTTGTACAGATCGACCATGCGGTCGCGTCCGTCCACTTCGACGACGGGTGTAATCAGCGTGATTACGTGCGAGCGGATTTTCTTGATGTACGGCGATTCATCGACGGCGAGGCGATACGCCAGCTCCATCAGCGCCGTTGGCGCGCCGGATTCCGGCGAGTGAATGGTGCCCGTGATGTAATAGACCGGAGTCGATTGCGCGACGAGCGCATCGGCTTTTGCATCGTCGAGATTGATCGTGCGCGGATCGGCGAGTTGCGCGAGGCGCGCGTCGTTGTCTTTTAATCCAGCGATCACCGATTCGTCGGCGATCGCGACGGCGATCATGTCGCGGCCTTCCTCGGTCTTGCCGATGCGGAATACTTTAACGCGCGGACTCGCCTGCGCGAGCATGTCGAAGTAGCGATAGACGTCTTTCGAGTACGGCAGCATGTTCGGCGCGCCGGCGACGTCGCCGAGCACTCTTTCCGGCGTCGGCACCGTCGACGACGCCGGCAGGTAATTCGTCAGCGGCGAATTGAAGGATGGATCGGTCGTGTATTCGGCGATCTTCTTGCCGTACGCGTCGTCGACGGTCTGGTTCGCATCGCGCGAATAGACATCGTCTGCGAATGTGGGTGCGACGAAGACCGCGAAGAAAAGACCGATCAATGCGCGCTGCATGGTGCATTCCAGAGAAAGAGTCGCGCGAGCATAGAGGCGGCGCGGAGTGCTGTCACTTCCCCTAAAGTCACGCTTCGGACGAATCGTCTATCATGTGTCTCGTCGCGCGAAGCTGCGCGCGGCGGGTAAAACCACAGGGGTGCGGATGCGATCGTTCTTCGCGGAACTGAAGCGCCGTAACGTCTACAAGGTAGGCGTGATGTATGCCGTCGCCGGGTGGTTGCTGGTGCAGATCGTCACGCAGGTTTTTCCGATATTCGAAATTTCCGCGCTCGTTCAGCGGATCATCGTGCTGGTGATTGTCGCCGGGTTTCCCGTGGCGCTCGTGCTCTCGTGGGTTTACGAAATCACGCCGGAAGGAATCGTCAAGACCGGCGATGTGCAGCCCGATGAATCGATCACGCGCCAGACCGGGCAGCGCTTGAACTACGTGATCATCGGGGCGCTCGTGCTCGCGGTCGCATTTCTTCTCACGCAACGTTATCTCGCTGCGCCGAAGATCGCGCTGGTCGCGGCCGCTATCCCGGAAAAATCGATCGCGGTGCTGCCGTTCGCAAATCTTTCGGAAGAGAAAGCAAACGAATTTTTCGCCGAAGGTATTCAGGACGAAATCCTGACGCGTCTGGCGAAGATCGGTGCGCTCAAAGTGATTTCACGCACATCGACGCAACATTACGCGAGCAGTCCGGCCAATCTGCCTGAAATCGCCAAGCAGCTCGGCGTGGCGAACATCCTCGAAGGCAGCGTGCAGAAAGTCGGCGACGCGGTGCATATCAATGTTCAGCTGATCCGCGCGGCGACGGACGATCACGTCTGGGCGGAAATCTACAATCGGAAAATCAGCGACATCTTCGGCGTCCAGGGCGAAGTTTCCGCTGCGATCGCGCAGGCGTTGAACGCCAAGCTGAGCGGCGCCGAACAGGCGGCCATCACGGTCAAGCCGACCGAAAATGCCGCTGCGTACGAAGCGTTTCTTCGTGGACGTTCGCTGTGGACGAAAGGCTATGACTACGACAACGTGCGCATAGCGGTCGCAGCCTACAGCGAAGCTGTGAAGCTCGATCCGAAGTTCGCGTCGGCGTGGGCCAATCTGGCGATCGCTGCCGGCTATTTGTATTTCAACAACGTCGACCGCGATCGTTACCCGGCCACCTTCATCAAGAACGCCGCGGACCGCGCGGCCGAACTCGAACCGGACACGAGCGAGGCATACGTCGCGCTCGGCAATTATCGCTACCGCGTTCCGCGGGATTTCGAAGGCGCGCGACAGGCGTTTGAAAATGCTTCTCAGCGTACGCCGAACGATTCACGCACTTGGCAATACCTCGCCCTCGTCGAGCGCCGCGAAGGACGCTGGGACGATGCCGTCGCACATTTCATGAACGCCATCGATCTCGATCCGCTCAACGCGGGATTGATGACTACGATCGGCGGCGAGACTTTCGTCAACATGCGACGCTACGACGACGCGCTGCAGTGGCTCGATCGCGCGCTGGCCATCTCGGCGGACAGCGGTCTCGCCATTACCTATAAAGCGATGGTCTTTCAAAACCAGGGCAAGTTGGATGAGGCGGCCAAACTGCTCGACGGATTTTCGGGAGACGATCCCGTCCTCATCGTGCAGCGCGTGTATCAGCGCGTGCTGGAACATCGTTACACGCAGGCGGTGAGCGAAGCGCAGTCCGAACTTGCGAAACCCGGCGAACTCGATGGATACCGGCCGCTCATCCAGCTTTATCTCGGCCAGGCACAGGCGTGCGCCGGTGACGCGGCAGCGGCACGCGCGACGTTCGCCGAATTGATCGCGCACCTCACGCCTTTGCGCGACCAGATCGACGATTCGTTGATCCCGATCAATCTCGCGTCCGCGATGGCGTTCGCGGGTAATCCGGACGCGCTCGCGCAAGCGCAACGCGCGGCGCAGGCGTATGCGAACGACGCCAACATGACGCCGGTGGCGCAGGCGGCATTGGCACAGGCGCAAATGGTGAGCGGCGACAAGGCCGCTGCGATCCGGACACTCGCGGCGTCGGTGAATTCGCGAGCCGGTCTTCCCAAGGCACTTCTCAAACTCGATCCGATGTGGGATCCGTTGCGAACCGAATCTTCTTTCCAGGCGCTGCTCAACGATTGAGTGCCCTTCAAACCGAAAGACGCCGCGCAAACAACGTTTCGTAGTGCGGCATGCAGCGATCGATCATCGCGCGATAGTCCGGCGGAACGTCGCGATCGCGTTCGTACCACGGTTCGAAACCGGTGGACTTGAGAACAGTGTCGTACCAATACGGCGCCCACACGCCGTCGCTCGGACGCGATCCCGCAGGCCAGTGCAGCATGCGCGGCGTGAAAGGGATCCCGAGAAATTCGCACAGTGCGCGCAGATGCGCTTCGGGTTGCTTTAGAAATTCGTCCGCGTCGATGACCGGCGGCGGTGCGCGCGTGTCGTTCGAGATTTCGTCGTACAACGCCGCTTCCCGCGGTACGCCGATGTCCTCGGCCGTCGCATGCGGACGGCTTTTCAGATACGACACGAGCACGGCGCGCGGATCGCGGATCAGGAATACGTGCGTCACGTCGGCGAACCAGTCACGGCCGATGTGCGGCAGCAGATGATGCGTCATGTGTTTCTGGTAGAACACAGTTGCGCCGCCCGGGGCGGATCCAGTGAGCATGGCAACGACGTTGCGCCAGTCCGTTTCGCCGGCGGCGATCACGTCGTCGCGGCCCGGATGATCGGACTTTGTCTCGGCGAGATAGTGTGCGTAGAACGGCTCGTCGACCACGGCGCAATCGCCGCGGTTCTCGAACGAACGCATCATCGCGGTGGAGATATTGCGCGGCCCCGACCACATCGCGACGCGCACGGGTTTCATGCCGGTGCGCTGCGCGAAGCCACGTCGCGCGCGATCAAGTCCCGATACAGATTCTGCAGACGTTCGACCATCGGTCCGCGCGCTTCGCTGATCTTGCGGCCGTCGATTTCCGTCACCGGCGCGACACCGGCGAACGTGCCGGTGACGAAGGCTTCGTCGGCACCGTAGACATCGGTGAGGCTGAAACTTTTCTCGAACGCCGGAATGCCGTTCTCGCGGCACACGCGCAACACATTCGCGCGCGTGATGCCGGGCAGGCAATACATGCCGGTCGAGGTCCACACTTCGCCTTTGCGCACGATGAAGAAGTGTGTCGAGTTGCACGTGGCGACGAATCCATGCGGATCGAGCATCAGCGCTTCGTCCGCGCCGGCTTTCGTCGCCTGGATGCACGCCGTGATGCAGTTGAGCTTGCTGTGGCTATTGAGCTTGGGATCCTGCACGTCGGGATAGCCGCGGCGCACGTGTACGGTGAAAAGGCGAATGCCGCGCTCCAGCGTCTCGGGTTTGGGATCTTTGTATTCCGCGATGATCACGACAGTGGCTGGGCCGATCGTCACGCGTGGATCCTGATACGGCGTGCGTTTCACGCCGCGCGTGATCATCAGTCGGACATGCGCATGATCGGTCATGCCGTTTGCCTCGAGCGTGCGATAAAGCGCGCGTGTCAGGTCATCGCGCGACAGGCCGATGTCCATATCGATTGCCTTGGCATCGGTATAAAGACGATCCAGATGCTGGTCGAGGAAAGCGATGCGTCCGGCGTGCACGCGTAGGCCTTCCCACACACCGTCGCCAAGGATGAAACCGGAGTCGAAAACGGAAACGACAGCTTCGTTGCGCGGTTTCAGTTCGCCGTTGACGTAAATCTTGATGTCGCGGTTGCGCGGATCGTCGACGAATTCGTGCGTGCCGTGTGCCATCGGAATGCCTGTCGCTGCGCGGAAAGGCGATGGTAGCCGATTGAACGGACCGCGCGTCCGTGAGAAAATCAAAGCGACCAAACCGAAGGTGGCCTTCTCCGGCCGAGCGTGCGACATGTCAACTCGAACTTTCGACAACTGATTCATCCGCTCAGTCGCCCGGATTAAAGGCGCTGCGGCGCCTTTTTTATTGGTTGGATTTTGGATAGCTCGCCATGATCAACATCACACTCCCCGACGGTAGTCGGAAACAGTTCGAGAACGCGCCGACCATTCAAGATGTCGCCGCGTCCATCGGCGCGGGTCTGGCGAAGGCCGCGCTAGCGGGCAAAGTCGACGGCAAACTGGTCGACACGAGTTTCCGCATCGATCGCGACGCGAAAATCGAAATCGTCACGGAGAAAAGTGCCGATGCGCTCGACATCATTCGCCATTCGACGGCGCATCTTCTCGCGCAGGCGACGCAGCGTCTGTTTCCGGATACGCAGGTGACGATCGGGCCGGTGGTCGAGAACGGGTTTTATTACGACTTCGCGCGCAAGACACCGTTCACGCCGGATGATCTGACCAAGATCGAAGCGGAGATGAAAAAGATCGCCGCCGAAAACGTGCCGGTGCAACGCAGCGTGATGGCGAAAGACGATGCGATCACGTTCTTCAAGGACAAAGGCGAAATCTACAAGGCCGCGATCATCGACGACATCATTCCGCCGGGCGAGGAAATCTCGCTGTACGGACAGGGCGAGTGGATCGATCTGTGTCGCGGCCCGCATGTGCCGAGTACAGGCAAGCTCAAGGCATTCAAGCTGATGAAAGTCGCAGGCGCGTATTGGCGGGGCGATCAGAACAACGAGATGCTTCAGCGCGTTTACGGCACGGCATGGCTGAGTGAAAAAGATCTCAACGCGTATCTGCATCAACTCGAGGAAGCCGAGAAACGCGATCACCGCAAACTCGGTAAACAGCTCAATCTTTTCCACATGCAGGACGAAGCGCCGGGCCTCGTGTTCTGGCATCCGAAAGGATGGTCGATCTGGCAAGTCGTCGAACAGCACATGCGCCGCGTGTATCGCGAAAGCGGTTATCAGGAAGTGCGTTGTCCGCAGATTCTCGACAAATCGCTGTGGGAGAAAACCGGCCACTGGCAAAACTATCGCGAGAACATGTTCACGACCGAATCGGAAAATCGCGAATACGCGCTGAAGCCGATGAACTGTCCGGGACATGTGCTCGTTTACAACCACGGTTTGCACAGCTATCGCGAACTGCCGATTCGCTACGGCGAATTCGGATCATGCGTCCGCAACGAACCATCCGGCGCGCTGCACGGTCTGATGCGCGTGCGTGGCTTCGTGCAGGACGACGGACATATCTTCTGCACGGAATCGCAGATCGAAAGCGAAGTGGTCGCCTTCCACCGGCAGGCGATGAAGGTCTATTCCGATTTCGGATTCAGCGACATCGCGCTGAAAATCGCGCTGCGTCCCGACAACCGGATCGGCAGCGACGACGTCTGGAACAAAGCCGAAGCCGCGTTGCGCGGCGCGCTTCGTGCGTGCAACGTCGAATGGCAGGAATTACCCGGCGAGGGTGCGTTCTATGGCCCGAAGATCGAATACCACATGAAGGATTCGCTCGGCCGCGCCTGGCAGGTCGGCACCATGCAGGTCGATTTCTCGATGCCGGGACGCCTCGGCGCCGAATACGTCGGCGAGGATTCGGCCCGCCACACACCGGTCATGCTCCACCGCGCCATCGTCGGGTCGATGGAGCGTTTCATCGGCATCCTGATCGAGCACCACGCCGGCAATTTCCCGGTCTGGCTGTCGCCGGTGCAGGCGGTGGTCATGAATATCACCGATGCGCAGGCCGATTATGCGGCGGAAGTGGCGAAAACCCTTGTAAAACAAGGATTCCGCGTCGAGGACGATTTGCGCAATGAGAAGATTGGCTATAAAATACGCGAGCATACCCTGCAAAAAGTCCCGTTTCTTCTTGTAGTCGGTGATCGCGAGAAGGAAAATGGGCTCATTGCCGTGCGTGCACGGTCCGGGGAAGACCTGGGCTCGATGCCGCTCAGTGCGTTCGTGGAGAAGCTTCAGGCAGATCGTCTGGGGTAGCTTTTTATTTTTGCGCGGAGGCCCAGCCCAAACCTCCGCGACATGTCGGGTTTGAAGGAGTAGTGAGTTATCGCCACTGAGAAAGCTAACCGCAAGAATGCGGAAATTCGCGTTCCGCGGGTGAGGGTGATCGGCGCGGACGGTGAGCAGGTCGGAATTCTGTCCCGCGACGAAGCGCTGAGAATGGCCGAAGACGTTGGACTGGATCTCGTCGAGATCCAGCCGACGGCCGATCCGCCGGTCTGCCGCATCATGGACTTCGGCAAGTTCAAGTTCGAGCAGCAGAAGAAAGCGCACGCAGCCCGACGTAAAACGAAACAGGTTGAAATCAAGGAGCTGAAGTTCCGTCCGACCACCGAGGTGGGCGACTACGACATCAAGCTGCGCAACCTGAAGCGGTTCTTGGAAGAAGGCGATAAGGTGAAAGTGACGGTCCGGTTCAAGGGGCGCGAGATGGCGCATCAGGAATTGGGCGAGGCGATGGTCAAGCGCATCCAGCGCGATATCGTCGAAGAAGCGGTGATCGAAAGTTTCCCGCGCTTCGAAGGTCGCCAGATGGTGATGATGATCGCGCCGAAGAAGAAGACGTAAACAGAGTTCGATTCAGGAAGTGGTACCCGATCCGCGTTCGCGTGGATCAATAAGCTGAGCACGAGCATGGACGGAAAGTTCTCGTATCAACGAGACGCTCGCGCAGGTATTAAAACTTAAAACAGGAGATGGGCAATGCCCAAGATCAAAACGAATCGGGCCGCTGCCAAGCGGTTCCGCAAGACGGCGTCCGGCAAATTCAAAGCCGGCCACGCCTTCAAGAGCCACATCCTCACGAAGAAGAGCACCAAGCGGAAACGCAATCTTCGCGGCCCGAATATTGTTCGCGCAGAAGACTCCGGTCGTATCGCGCGCATGCTTCCGTACGCATAAGGAGACGACCTCATGGCACGTGTAAAACGTGGTGTGACGGCCCGTCGCCGTCATAAGAAAATCCTGTCCCGCGCGCGGGGCTACTACAACGCACGCAGCAAAGTCTTCCGCGTTGCGAAGCAGGCCGTCATCAAGGCGCATCAGTACGCCTATATCGGCCGCAAGCAGAAGAAACGTCAGTTCCGCGCGTTGTGGATCGTGCGTATCAACGCCGGTGCGCGTCAGTTCGGTCTGTCGTACAGCCGCCTGATGAATGGTTTGAAGAAGGCCGGGATCACCGTCGATCGCAAGGTGCTCGCCGACATCGCGTATCACGACATCGCGGCGTTTGGCGCGCTCGCCGAAAAAGCGAAAGCCAGCCTCGCGGCGTAACGTTCCATTGTTTCAGTCTGTCGTGGGGAGCTGGTTCAACCGGCTCCCCATTTGCATTTTTGCGGCATGGATTTTCTCGATGAGTGACACGCTCGACAAGATTTCCCACCTTCTCACGCAACTGCGCGAGAAACTCACGCCGGATGCCGAAGCGGCCGATCGTTTTCGCAGCATCGCCGAGAAAATCGGTTTGTTGCGCGGCATCGAGGGAATCAAGAAACGCCAGTCCGCGCTGGACGATCTGCGCGTCGAACTGCTCGGCAAAGCCGGCGTCATCACCGCGCAACTGAAATCGCTCGGCAAACTGCCGCCGGATCAGCGCAAGTCGGTTGGCGAATTTGTCAATCGCGCCAAGCAACAGATCGAAAGCGCCGTTGCCGATTTCAAATCCTCGCTTGACGAAGCCGCATTCGAAAAACGCCTCGCCGAAGAACGCATCGACGTCACATTGCCCGGACGCGATGCGGATCTCGGGAGCATCCATCCGATCACGCGCACACTCGATCGCATCGGCGAAATTTTCGCGCGTTTGGGATATGTGCAAGCCGACGGTCCGGAAATCGAAGACGATTATCACAACTTCGAAGCCCTGAATTTTCCGCCGCATCATCCGGCGCGTGCGATGCACGACACGTTTTATTTTCCGGACGGAAAACTTCTGCGCACCCACACGTCGCCGGTGCAAATTCGCGCGATGAAGAATGCGAAACCACCGTTGCGCATCATCGCGCCGGGTAAGGTGTATCGCAGCGATTCGGATCAGACCCACAGCCCAATGTTTCATCAGGTCGAAGGTCTGCTCGTCGATGAAACGTCGAGCTTCGCTGATCTGAAAGGTACGCTCAGCGAATTCCTGCGCGCGTTTTTCGAACGCGATCTGGAAATGATGTTCAAGCCGACGTATTTTCCGTTCGTCGAACCCGGCGCCGACGTTGTCATTCGCTGGCAATTACCCGACGGTTCGTCGCGCTGGCTCGAAGTGCTGGGTTGCGGCATGGTTCATCCAACGGTGTTGAAAGCCTGCGGCATCGATTCGGAGCGTTACACCGGTTTCGCCTTCGGCATGGGCGCAGAGCGACTGGCGATGCTTCGATATGGCGTCACCGATTTGCGCGCGTTCTTCGAGAACGACGTGCGTTTTCTCGCGCAGTTCGCTTAAAGGACGAGCATGAAGTTTTCCGAAAACTGGCTGCGCAGCCTCGTCGATCTGTCCGCCGATACCGCGACGCTCGAACGCCGCTTCAACATGATCGGCCATGAAGTCGAAAGCCTCGAACGTCTTGGCGCGTCGCTCGATGGCGTTGTCGTCGCGGAAATCGTGGCGTGCGAAAAACATCCGCAAGCCGACAAACTGCAAGTGTGCACGGTGTCGGTTGGCAACGCGCAATTGCAAATCGTCTGCGGTGCGCCGAATGCGCGCGCTGGATTAAAAGCGCCCCTTGCGATTATCGGTGCAATATTACCGAACGGAATCGAAATCAAGAAAGCGGCACTGCGTGGCGTCGAATCGAATGGCATGTTGTGTTCGGCGAAAGAGCTTGGCATCGACGCCGATGCGTCGGGCTTGCTCGAACTTGCCAGCGATGCACCGGCCGGAAAAGCGCTGAGCGACTATCTCGGTTTGCCGGATAACGTCATTGAACTCGGTCTCACGCCGAATCGCGCGGATTGTCTATCGTTGCGCGGAATCGCCATCGACGTCGCGGCGGCATTCGATGCAAAACGAAAGTTCGACGCAATCGATCCGATCGCGCCGAAATCGAAGCGCACGATCGACGTGAAGTTGAATGCTGACGCGGATTGCCCACGCTATGTCGGCCGCGTCATCGAAGGCGTGAATCCGAACGCCGACACACCGTTGTGGATGAGCGAACGGTTGCGTCGCAGTGGCATTCGTCCGATCAGCATTCTCGTCGACATCACGCAATACGTGATGCTCGAACTCGGCCAACCGATGCACGCGTACGACGCCGCTAAACTAAACGGCGCGATCGAAGTGCGTCGCGCGCGTAAAGATGAAAAAACGAAACTTCTCGACGGCCGCGATTACACACTGACACCGGAATATCTCGTCATCGCCGATGCGAAAGAATCGGTCGGTCTCGCCGGCATCATGGGCGGACTCGATTCGCGCGTGACCGATACGACGCGCGACATCTTCCTCGAAGCCGCGCATTTCGCGCCGGCGACAATCATGGGCCGCGCGCGAAATCTCGCGTTGCACACGGATGCGTCGCATCGTTTCGAGCGTGGTGTCGATCCGGAATTGCCGCGCATCGCGATGGAACGCGCGACGCAACTCGTCTTGTCGATCGCGGGTGGCACAGCGGGGCCGATCGGCGAAGCGGCGATCGAGGCGTCGCTGCCGAAGCGTCACGCGGTTGCGCTGCGTCGAACGCGTCTCTCGCGGGTGCTTGGCATCACGGTGCCGGATGCGGATGTCGAACGCATTCTTACGGCACTCGACATGAACGTCGAGCGCACGAGCGACGGATGGAGAGCGACGCCACCGACGCGCCGCTTCGACATCGAGATCGAAGAAGATCTGATCGAGGAAGTCGCACGCATCCACGGTTACGACAACGTGCCGACGCACGCGCCGAGCGGCGAGCTGGCGTTGCATCTGCGACCGGAAAGCGAAGTCGCGATGTCGCGACTGAATTTGCAGCTCGCTTCATCCGGATATCGCGAAGCGATCTGCTACAGCTTCGTCGCGCCCGAGCTTCTGGAAAAGTGGTCGCTCGCCGACGGCGCCGTTGCGCTGGCCAATCCACTCAGTGCCGATCTGGCCGTGATGCGCACGTCGTTGTTGCCGGGTCTCGTCGAAATCCTGCAAAGCAATCGTAATCGTCAGCAGGAACGCGTTCGGTTGTTCGAAAGTGGTCTCGTATTCAACAACGCGAGTGGCGAGTTGAAACAATCGCCGAACATCGCCGCTGTCGCTTGCGGTCGCGCGCAGCCGGAATCGTGGACGGGCGACAAACGCGTCGTCGATTTCTACGATGTGAAGGCCGACGTCGAAAATCTGCTGCGGCTGGGCGGCGGTAAACGCGCGATAGAATTCAGGCCGTCGAGCTGTGCATGGCTGCATCCTGGCCGAAGCGCCGACGTGGTAGTCGATGGCGCGATCATCGGCATCGTCGGCGGACTTCATCCGCGTCTGCTCAAGGCGCTCGACATCGACGAAGACATCCAGGTTTTCGAGCTCGATGTCGCTTCCGTGACAGCCGGTCGCGTGCCGCGCGCACGACCCATTTCGCGATTCCCATCCGTGCGCCGGGATATCGCCATCGTCGTCCCCGATTCGGTGCCGTACGCAAGCATCGAAACGACCGTTCGTCGGGCGCTTGGCGCGGCTTTATCGGATTTGTTGGTTTTCGACCAGTACCAAGGGCCTAATCTCGGTTCTGGGGTAAAAAGTCTCGCTATTGGCTTGATTTTGCAGGACGATTCACGCACTCTTACGGACCAGGACGCCGACAGCTTCGTCTCTAGAGCCGTCACGGCCTTGGAACAAGAGTGTCACGCAAGGTTAAGGGGATAACATGGCATTGACCAAGGCGGAGATGGCCGAACGGTTGTTTACCGACGTCGGCCTGAACAAGCGTGAAGCCAAGGAATTTGTCGATGCGTTCTTCGATGCCGTTCGTGATGCGCTTGAAAAGGGGGAGCAGGTCAAGCTGTCCGGGTTCGGCAATTTTGACCTGCGCCAAAAAAACCAGCGTCCTGGACGTAATCCGAAAACCGGGGAAGAGATTCCGATCTCTGCGCGGCGAGTAGTGACATTCCGTCCAGGCCAGAAGCTGAAAGTCCGGGTCGAATCCTATGCTGGATCAGGGCAGCAATAGCGAATTGCCGGTCATCCCGGCAAAGCGCTATTTCACAATCGGGGAAGTGAGCGAACTGTGTGGCGTCAAGCCGCACGTCCTGCGCTATTGGGAGCAGGAATTCCCCAATCTCAAACCCGTCAAACGGCGGGGTAATCGTCGTTATTACCAGCGGCATGATGTGCTGATGATTCGGCAGATTCGGTCGTTGCTTTACGACCAGGGGTTTACGATTACTGGAGCGCGGCAGCGACTTGAAGGGCAGCAGGCGCGGATGGAGGTTTCGATCTCCAATCAGATTGTTAGGCAGGTTCGGCTTGAACTCGAAGAAGTTTTGCAGATTCTTCGGCGCTGACGGGGTGCTTTGTTTTAGATCACGAGCTTCCGCTCGGAACGAGCGGGTAACTTTTTGCTAAACGGCAAAAAGTCACCAAAAAACGTTTCTTTTCTCACCTAGGTTCCTGTTCGCGATCGGACATCCCTGATCCGTGCGCGAACCGCGCGCTTCCTGCGCGCGATCACCGTCGCATCAGACTGCGCGTGACCGGTATCAAGCTTCTTGAAACTCTGGACTGCACGAAGCCAAGGGCGGTGAGGTTTAGGAGCAATATTTTTGTCTTGCTCTTGCAGGCCCTCCGCGAGAGCACGGCGTGCAGTGATCTTTTACAAGAAGCTTCATACCGGTCACATTCAAGCTTGGAGTGAGGGTGATCGCGCGCAGGGATGCGCGCGGTCCGCAGCCAGCAGCACGGACGTGCTGTCTGCGGACAACAGACTCCGGGACAAACCAAAAACGTTTTTTGGTGACTTTTTGCCGTTGAGCAAAAAGTTACCCGCCGCTCGCGGCGGAAGCTTTTGCCCTTCTAATGCTAGAATCAAAAACAGAGTCGGGGCGTAGCGCAGCCTGGTAGCGCATCTGCCTGGGGGGCAGGGGGTCGTGGGTTCGAATCCCGCCGCCCCGACCATCACGAACACGAAATACCGTTCCGGCGCCACCAGGCGCCGGAATTGTTTTGGAGGACCGATGCCCGAGCAACTGCGAACGCTCTATCCGGATATCGAACCGTACGATCACGGCATGTTGCCCGTGTCCGACGGTCACACGTTGTATTACGAACAGTGTGGCAATCCAAACGGACAACCCGTCGTGTTCCTGCACGGCGGACCGGGTGCCGGCTGCAACGCCAAGAGTCGTCGCTTCTTCGATCCGAAGCACTACCGCATCGTGTTGTTCGATCAGCGCGGCGCGGGTCGTTCCAAGCCGCGCGCCGAACTGAAAGCGAACACGACGTGGGACCTCGTCGCCGACATCGAACGCGTGCGCGAACATCTGAAGATCGATCGCTGGCAAGTCTTCGGCGGTTCATGGGGATCGACGCTCGCGCTCGCGTATGCGCAAACGCACCCAGAGCGCGTCACCGAAATCGTGTTGCGCGGCATCTTTTTGCTGCGTCGTTCGGAAATCGAGTGGTTCTATCAAAAAGGCTGCGACGCGATTTATCCGGATGCGTTCGAGCCTTACGCGTCGCATATCCCAGCGAATGAACGAGGCGATCTGATCGCGGCGTATCACAAGCGCCTGACCAGCGACGACGCGGCCGTGCGACTCGCTGCGGCGAAAACGTGGTCAGTGTGGGAAGGCGCGACGAGCTATCTGTTGCAGAACGCCGACTACATCGCGTCGACCGGCGCTGACGAATTCGCGATCGCATTCGCGCGTATCGAGTGTCACTACTTCGTGAATCGCGGTTTCTTCGATCAGGACGATCGGTTGCTGCGAAACATCGCAAGCATCCGCAAGATTCCGGCGGTGATTGTGCAGGGTCGCTACGACGTCGTCTGCCCGATGCGCAGCGCGTGGGACTTGCACCGCGCGTGGCCGGAAGCGGATTTCCGCATCGTGGGCGATGCGGGACATTCGGCGTTCGAGCCGGGCATCACGCATCAGTTGATCGAAGCGACCGATCGGTTTCGCTGATTTTCATCTGGCAAAACCGAAGCAAAAAAAACCGGGCAATGCCCGGTTTTTATTGACGTGAGTGTGTTGGATCAGCTCGTCGATTTCTTCGCCGGAGTCGCGGTCTTCGCCGGCGTGGTGGTCGCCGCAGGAGTCGACTGATCGGCCTTCAGGCACGTGCTCATATACGTGCGACGGTCGGTGCCTTTGAGGCCTTTGGCCTTGGCATCGGTCGCACACGCTTTCATTTTCTGTTGCTGCGGATTCAAGCTGCTCGGGACAGCAACCCATTGCTGATCGCCGGTTTTTGCAGGCGTCTTTTTCTCCGCTGCTTGTGTCTTGTCGGCTGACGTCGTCGATGTGGCGACATCGCCGGCGGGCGTCATGTTGGTCGGCGGCGACGGCGTGGTCGCGGCAGCCGTTTTTCCGGCCGCAGTATCGCTGCCCTTCATGCATGTGCCCATGAAAGTTTTGTATTCGTCGCCTTTCAGATTCTTGGCGTGCGCATCTTTCGCGCAGCCGCTCATTTTCTGCTGCTGCGGCGTGAGCTGGTCGGCCGGCGCTTTGTCCGCGGCGAACGCCGAGGCGCCCAGCGTGGCGGCAAGCGCGAAGGCGAGCGAGGTTACGACTTTCATCGAGCAATCTCCTTGAGTGGGAATCCGGGTCGGCGCCGAGCGGTCGGGCCAGTCGCGCGCAGTCTACGCCGCTGCGCGATCCCGGCAATAGACAAGATGCGGACAAGTTCGTTCCACGGCGCGTCCATTGCGTAACGCGCCGTTAAGAAAAACCGAATCAGGCGGCAGCCTGCGTGTCCTGCGTCATGCGCGGTCCGTGCAGCAGTGCTTGTCGCACGCCGTCGATGACCAGATCGACTTCCGCGCCGGTAATGTTGAAGTGCGGCGTGAAACGTAATGAGTTCGTGCCGCCGTGAATCACACCGATGCCGCGCTCGCGCATCCATTCTTCCGTGGAGCCCGCGCCGTAGCATTTGAATTCCGTCGCGAGTTCGCACGAGAACAGCAATCCGGTGCCCTGGACTTTCGTGATCAAACCCGGCAGTTCGTTCTTCAACGCGTTGAGCTTGTCGATGAATTCCCTGCCGCGCTTGGTGATGTTCTCGCGCACGGCCGGCGTGATTTCGCCGAGCACCGCCACCGCGACATCCATCGCGCGCGGGTTCGACGACATCGTGTTGCCGTAAATTCCCTTTTTATACAAATTCGCAGCGCGCTCGCTCACGGCGAGCACGGACAGCGGATACTGACCGGCGTTGAGCGCCTTCGAATAAGTTTCCATGTCCGGCGCTTCGAATTTCTCGAAGCCCGGGTAGTCGACGATCGAAAGAACGCCGTGCCCGCGCAGTCCGGCCTGGATCGAATCGACCAGGAAAATACTGCCGTGCGCCTTGGTCAGTTCGCGCGCGGCGGAATAAAACTCCGGCGTCG
>DATBAU010000119.1:0-11841 GCA_036271355.1 Rudaea sp.
ACGCCGGTGACGACCGTCGCCATCGCCAACGCGCGGCGCGGCGAAGTAATCGAACGCATTCGCGCGGCGTGCATCGACGGACGTCAGGCGTATTGGGTATGCACGATCATCGAGGAATCCGAACAGTTGCAGGCGCAAGCCGCCGAAGCGATTCACGGCGAACTTTCGCGCGCGCTTACCGAACATCGCGTCGAACTCGTGCACGGACGGTTGAAGCCCGCCGAAAAACAGCGCGCGATGGAAAACTTCGCCTCGGGCAAGACGTCGCTTCTCGTCGCCACGACCGTGATCGAAGTCGGCGTGGATGTGCCGAACGCGAGCTTGATGATCATCGAAAACGCCGAGCGTCTCGGCCTGGCGCAACTTCATCAATTGCGCGGTCGCGTCGGTCGCGGCAGCGCGGCGTCCAGTTGTGTACTTTTATACCAGACGCCGTTGTCGGGGATGGCGCGTCAGCGTCTGGACGTGCTGCGCGAAACCGGCGACGGTTTCCGCATCGCCGAAAAAGATCTCGAACTTCGCGGACCCGGCGAAGTGCTCGGCACGCGACAGACCGGCCAGCTTTCGTTGCGGATCGCCGATCTGAGCCGCGATGCGCATCTGCTGCCCGCCGTGCAACAGGCCGGCGAGATCATGATGCGCGACCATGCTGACTTGGCCGAACGGCTCGTCGCGCGCTGGATCGGGCAGGGCGCGCGATACGCCGGCGCATGAGCGCTTGCGGTAGCATCGCGCCATGAAAAAAATGAAATTGCTGATCGACACCGATCCCGGCGTCGACGACGCGCTCGCGATCATGCTCGCGCACCGACATGCCGACGTGGTCGGACTGAGCATCGCGGCGGGCAATGTCGGGCTCGCGCATACAGTGGCGAACGCGCTCAAGTTGGTCGAGATGATCGGCGCGAAGACGCCCGTGTTCGCCGGTTGCGCGAATCCGCTTGTGTTGCCAGCAGCCGACGCGGCGTTCGTGCACGGCAACGACGGTTTCGGCGATACAGGCTATACGCCGAGTGCGCGAAGCGCGGAGCGCGAACACGCGGTTGACGCGATTCTGCGGCTTTCGCACGAGCACGCCGGCGAACTGGTGATCGCGTGCATCGCACCACTGACGAATCTAGCGCTCGCGCTGCGACGCGATCCGACGTTGCCGCAACGTATCGCACAGTTGATCGTGATGGGCGGCGCGGTGACGGGGCGCGGCAATACGCATCTGGTGCCGGCCGAGTTCAATATCGGTTTCGATCCGGAAGCGGCGCACGTCGTGTTTTCGCAGTGGCCGATGTTCACGTTGGTGGATTGGGAATTGACGCTGCGTCACGGTCTGGATTTCGCGATGCTCGATGGATGGCTTGTGGGCAAAACCGAAGCGGCGCGTTTCTACGCATCGATTTCCGCGAAGACGCGCGCGTGGACGACGCAACGCGGCAGACCGAGATTGATGGTTGCCGATGCACTCGCGCTCGCGGTCCTGCTGCAGCCGGACATTATTCGTCACGCCGAAGAACGTCATGTCGGCATCGAGTTGACCGGCACGCTGACGCGCGGTGCGACGGTGGTCGATTGGGATCGCCGTTTCGAATCGCGCGCGAATGCGCGAATCGTGATGGACGTCGATCAGTCGCGCTTCGAATCGCTGATCGGCGCCGCGCTCGCGGGCTGATATTCCGCGAGGCCGGCGCGCAACTCTTCGGCGTTGCGGATCCACACGTCGCGTTGCGGAAACGCGAGTTCGATGTCGTTCTCGCGGCAAACTTCGACGATGCGGAACTGCAGTTCGTTCTGCACGTTGCCGCGATGCGCGACTTCCGCAACGTACACGCGCAATTCGAAATTCTGCGTGCTGTCGCCGAAGCCGGTCATCGGACAACTCGGCGCCGGGTCGGCGAGCACTTGCGGATGCGACTTCGCGATGTCGAGCAGGATTTTCTGCGCTTCGCGCGGATCGTTGCGATAGGCGATGCCGACTTTGATGACGAGTCGCGTGGTCGCGTCGGACAACGTCCAGTTGACGAGACGATCGGTGATGAAACTCTTGTTCGGTACGACGACTTCCTTGTTGTCCCAATCCACGATCGTCGTCGCGCGCGTGCGGATGCGCGCGACCACGCCTTCGACACCGCCGATCGAGACGATGTCGCCGATGCGGAATGGCCGCTCGAACAGCACGATCAAGCCGGAGATGAAGTTCGCGAAGATTTCCTGCAAGCCGAAGCCGAGTCCGACGGAGAAACCCGCGGCGAGCCATTGCAGGTTCGCCCAGCGCAATCCGATCATCGATAAGCCGAGAATCACGCCGGTGAAAACGATGAGATAGCGCGTCACGCTCGTCATCGCATAACGCGTCGCGGCATCGACGTGGAAACGGCGCAGGATGCCGACTTCGAGCAAACCGGGCAGGTTGCGCGTGGCGATCGACGTCAGCACGATCACAACCAACGCTCCGATCACGTCGCGCACGGTGACGGAGATGACGAATTCCTTCCCGTCGATGATCTGCGTCGGCTTCCATAATGCGTAATCGCCGAGAAGCGACAGCGCCGGCGTCACGTCCGACCACACCCAAAGCAGCACGCTCGCGGTCACGACGATGGTCAGCGCGCGCAACAGGCGGCGAGTCTGCGCGCTCAGATTGGCAATCGTGATTTCTTCCGCTTCTGGAATTTCCGGCCGCGATTCGCCTTCGGGCGTGGTTGTTTCGGAGGACGTCTCGCTTTCTGTTTTCGCTTCCATGCGCTTGAGCGCGAGGCGGCGTTCGCCGAGTACGAGCCAGCGCACGGCGAGTCCGTAAAACGTCGAGATGATGAGCGCGATACCGATGGTCTGGACGAGATGCGTCGCCAGCGTGTCGACGGTGACGAGGTAGCCGAGTAGCACGAGAATCGCCGATGCGCCGCACACGAACGTGAAGAAAATGCGCGCGGTCTGGCGCAGGCGAACGGGTTCCTGCAGCGTCGCCTGACGCACGGTCCACAAACGTCCAGGCGCAAACAAATACCAACTGATCCATGCGGTGCCGATCAGCGAGATGAGAATCAGCGTGCGGCCGAACGTGTCGAGCGGCGCGTCGATGTCGGGACGCGACATCATCTTGACGAAGAACGTCGTCGGCAACGCGATCAGCGCGAAGATCGGCGCGGCGGTGTGGATGGCTTCGCGTCGCGGACGCGGCCAGCGGAAATGATATTGCGCGAGGCCGTCTTCCATCGTCAGCGCGCGCATGTACGCGAGCACGGCGCTGGGCAATACGAGCGCGCCGACGGCGCTGGCGATCGCGTCGGAAAATCCGGCGGCGTTGACGGTGTTCTGGATGAATAGACGGCTAATTAACCAAAGGAACAGCGGCGCGGGGATGATGCGCAGAATCGTCCACGCCAGCGCTTCGCCGGTGAGCAGATAGCGGTCGGTGCGCAAACGGCGCATCGGTGCGGCGATGGTCGCGAGTCGCGCCGATGCGCGGCGTCCGAGCAGCAGCGCGAGCACGACGGCGAGTGCGCCGCCGATACTCAGCAGCGGCCGTGACAATGCGGTTTTCATGGCTCCGCTTGCGGCGACGAGCCAGCGTCGCGACGCGAGAAAGTTGATCGTGTCGCCCGGCCATTGTGCGAGCCAGCTTGCGCTCACGGGCGCGTGACTCGGCGTCCACAGCAAGCGTTCGTCGAGCTTGGCCGACAACTCGGAAGTAATGTTGGTGACTTCCGTTTGTTCCTGTTCGACTTCGCTCAGCGTGTCGGCAAGCCGGCGCAATTGCGCGGTGAGTTGCGCGACGATTTCCACGCGCGTGTCGAGGATGTCGCGCAGTTTCGTGCGCACGTCGTTGCGGCGGTCGTCGGGCAGATTCGGCAGACGCGCGAGGGTCTTGTCGACGAGTCCATCGATGTCGTTGAGCGAACTCTGCCGTTCGCGCACGGCGATGAGGTCCATGCGCGCGCCGGCGAGTTCGGTCTGAAGTTCGGCGAGTTGCCGCTTGAGCAGCGACACCGGTTTCAGTTTGCGCTGTTCGGCGAGCAGGATCAGACCGACCGCTTCGCTCACGCCGCCGATGCGGATGCGTTCGTTGGTGTTTTCGAGCGCCTGTTCGGTTTCCTGGCGCGCGGAGTCCAGACCCTGTTTTTGCGTGCGCAGGTCGGATAGGCGCGTGATCGTCTGCGCGAGTTGGTTGGTCAGCGTGATGTTGGTGTTCGCGGCGTCGGAGAGCGCATGCGCGTTCGCGGGAATCTGCGCGGACTGTTGCATGACGCGCGTGCGCAGCGTGTCGACGTATTCGTCCGTGCGATCGAGCACCATCGCTTCGAGTGTGGACACGTGCTCGTTCAATTCGCCGATGGTGCGTTGCCGTTGGCGCAACTGCGACGACAGCAATCGCATGCGCGGTTCGTAGCTTCGGTTTTCGAGTTCGAGCAGTGCGATCTGCACCGACGCGAGGCGTTCGGCGGCTTGCGTATGCAACGTGCGCGCAGTCGCGAGGGATGCGGATTCGCCTTTGTGCGCGACCGGCGCCTGTGCCGCGTCGAGCGACGCGTAGGCCGCCGTCAGCTCATCGCGAATCTGCGTCGGGCGCGTGCTTTGATGGCGCATTTCCGCATCGAGCGCCGTCACCGCACTGTGCGCGGCGGTGAGCGCGGAACGTTCGGCCGCGAGCATCGTTTCGAGCTGATCGGTGCTGGCGTGTTCGGGGAGCGTTTTCTTCCACGTGTCGAACGCGTCGGAATCGTCTTGCGCGAGCGCGGCTTCGATTTTCGCCGCGGCGTCGTCGGCGGTGTCGGCCGTGTCGCGCAACGTTTGCCATTGACGGGCGAGATCGTCCGCCTGCGATTCGTCGGCTTGCGCCTGATTGAGCAGGTCTTCCGCTTGCTTGCGGTCGTCCGCGCTCAGGCTGCGCTGTTTCGGCAGCGACTTCAGCGCATTGGCGATCGCGGTCGCGTGCGAAGGCGGCAAGGCGGCGTCGGCCGGAGCGGGCGCCTGCGCGGCGGCGAGAATCGGCAAAAGCAGCGCGAAACCGGCGAGAATCAGGCGTAGCGGGGACTTGGACATCACTTCGATCAGGATCGCGAACTTGCGTCGGAACAGCCGGGCACGATACCATATCGCTCTTTTCTCGCCCGTTTTCTGCGGACAACTGATATGAAAGCCGATACGCATCCGAAGTACGAACCGATGGTGTTCCAGGACATCTCCACGAACTTCTCGTTCCTCACACGCTCGACGATGACGTCGAACGAAAAAGTGAAGTGGGAAGACGGCAAGGAATATCCACTCGTCAAAGTGGAAATTTCCAGCCAGTCGCACCCGTTCTATACGGGCAAGCACAAGATCATCGATGCGGGCGGTCGCGTCGACAAGTTCCGTCGTCGCTACGGCGCGAAGTAATTTCGCCGCGCCGGATCGTTCGCATCCGGCCATGATCTCTGCGCCGTCCGTCGAGGCGGCGCTGGGTTTTCCGATGAAGTCCGTACAACCTTCGCTGCCTTTGCGCAGCGTGGGTTGCTGCGTGCGCACAACCTGTCAAATGGCTGTGCGATAATCCGCAGCCTCCGGCGGCGATGGCTGCCGATCCCGCGTCCTCTAAAAGGAATTCGTCATGGCCGATAAGACCGTGGTTCTGACCGATAGTGCGTCGAACAAATCCACCACGATGCCGCTGGTGAGCGGCACGCTCGGCGAGCCGGCGATCGACATCGGCAAGCTGCATAAGGAACAGGGTTACTTCACGTTCGATCCCGGTTTTATGTCGACGGCCGCGACGCGCAGCGCGATCACGTTCATCGATGGCGATAAAGGCGTGCTGCTGTATCGCGGTTATCCCATCGAACAATTGGCGAAACATTCGAGCTTCCTCGAAGTTTCGTATCTGCTGATGTACGGCAACCTGCCGAAGGCCGACGAATTCAAGCGCTTCGAACACGAAGTGACGCATCACACGATGATGCACGAATCGCTGAAGGGATTTCTGCACGGATTTCATTACGACGCGCATCCGATGGCGATGCTGTGCGGATCGATCGCGTCATTGTCGGCGTTCTATCACGACACGCTGGATATTTCCGATCCGGAACAGCGTCGTCTCGCGGCGATTCGTTTGATCGCGAAGATGCCGACGATCGCGGCCGCCGCGTATCGTTATTCGATCGGGTGGCCGATTCGTTATCCGCGCAATAATCTCGAATTCTGCACGCGCTTCCTTCACATGATGTTCGAAGTGCCGAGCGAGCCGCTGGAGATTAATCCGACGGTGGCGAAGGCGCTCGACTTATTGTTCATCCTGCATGCGGATCATGAGCAGAATGCGAGCACGTCGACAGTGCGGCTGGTCGGTTCGACCGGTGCGAATCCGTACGCGTGCGTTGCGGCGGGCATCGCGGCGTTGTGGGGACCGGCGCACGGCGGCGCGAACGAAGCGGTTTTGAAACAGCTCGCGGAAATCGGCGACGTGAAAAACGTCGGTAAGGCGATCGAGCGCGCGAAGGACAAGAATTCCGGATTCCGCCTGATGGGATTCGGTCATCGCGTGTACAAGAATTTCGATCCGCGCGCGACAATCATTCGCGAGATGACGCACAAAGTATTGAATGATCTGAACGTGCAGGATCCGCTGCTTGATATCGCGATCGAGCTCGAACAGGCGGCGTTGAAGGATCCGTATTTCGTCGAGCGCAAGCTATATCCGAACGTCGATTTCTATTCGGGCATCATCTACAAGGCGCTGAAGATTCCGACCGAGATGTTCACGGTGATGTTCGCGATTGCGCGCACGGCCGGTTGGGTGGCGCATTGGCTGGAACAGCACACCGATAAGGAAACGAAGATCGGCCGGCCGCGGCAGATCTATACCGGTTCCGAGAAGCGTGATTACGCGGAGATCGGGAAGCGGTGAACCGATTTGCTTACGTGCGATGAAAGACGGGCGCTGCGGCGTCCGTTTTTTTTCGAATAAATTTCCGGCTATTCGTCGAGCAGTTCTTCGACTGCGCCCAACGACGCGCGCTTCATCGGCTTGTCATCGACACGGTCCAGCGGTGCTTGTCGTAACGCTTTGGTCGGAAGCAGCGTGAGATCGATGCGAACGTCGTCGTGCGGGACGGTCAGCGCGGGGTATTCGTGCATGTTGTCGTGTGCGAATTTGAGTTTGCGATTGTGTTCTTCGTAGGCGATGCCGTGTTCGTCGAGCAGGATCATGACTTGCTCGGGGGCGTCGCAAAAAAGATGAAGCGTGACGGCGGAAAATCGATCGGCGGTACCTTCGAGAACAGCGCCGACGAGACGCGGTTCGAAATCCTTGAAGAATCTCATCGCGTCCCGGGCTTCTTCGCGTAGGCGGCGAAGTATTTGCGGATGATCAGTTGCCTGGAAAAGGCGTTGGTGTTCGCGCAGCGCGCCTTCGATTTCGGCGTTGTTCGGGAGTTGCGATTTTTCATTCGCGCCGAGACGTTCGGCGGCCTTGCGTTTGGCCATCTGGAAATCGCGGATGCCGCTTTCGCTCATCAGGCGCGCGGCTTCGACGGCGATGCGTCGGCGCATCTGGTCGGAACTGCGGGTGGGCATCAGAAAATTCCGTAGGCGTCCTGCTGAACCTTCTTTTCCTGTTCGGTCTGCTCGGTCGGACCGGTCGCCAGACGTGCGACGTCTTCGGCCCTGAAGTATTCGAGCATCGAATGCGAATCGTCGGCGGTGGCGAGCGTTCCGGTTTCCGGATCGATGCGTGCAGTCGTGATTCCCGGCGGCATTTCGAAGGGTTTTTCCGGAACGCCTTTCAATGCGGTCCGCATGAAGCTGATCCACATCGGCAAAGCGGTCTCGGCGCCGAACTCTTTATAGCCGAGCGGTGAGAAATCGTCGAAGCCGACCCACGCGCTGGCGACGATGTCTTCGTTGTAGCCGCTGAACCAGCCGTCGCGGTGGTCGTTCGTCGAACCGGTTTTGCCGGCGAGATCGTTGCGCTTGAGGACCATCGCGCCGGCGCCGGTGCCGCGGCGGATGACGTCGTGCAGAAGCGAGCCGATCAGATAATCGGTGCGCGCATCGAGTGCGCGCGGCGCGAGTTTTGACGCTTCCGGATCGGTCATTGGCGGCGCTGTCGCGGCCTGCGCAGATGAAATCGGCGACAGCGAAGTGCGCACCGTGCCTTCGGCGTGCGTTTCGGCCTGCGCGACGCGGGTATCCTCGAGCAGGCGTTGCGGACAATGTCGGCAGGCGACCAGCGGTTGCGCTTTGTAGATCTCGTTGCCGTCGCGATCGGTGATGCGATCGATGAAATACGGATCGACCAGGAAGCCGCCGTTGGCGAACACGGCATACGCGCGTGCCATCGTGATCGGCGATACGGATGCCGTGCCGAGCGCCATCGAAAGATTGTCGGGAATCTGTTCGAGGGAAAAACCGAATTTCGTCGCGAACTCCCGCGCGTAGTGCACACCGATGGCGTCGAGCAGTCGTACGGAAACGAGATTTTTCGAAACGACCATTGCTTCGCGCAGACGCATCGGACCGTCGAATTTTCCGTCGTCGTTTTGCGGCGTCCACAAACCATTCGGCTTGGATGGATCGGCGAAGACGATCGGCGCGTCGAGAACGATCGACGCGGGCGTGAAGCCGTGCTCGAACGCGGCGGAATAGAAGAACGGTTTGAAACTCGATCCCGGCTGACGGCTCGCCTGCACCGCGCGGTTGAACTTGCTGCGTGCGAAACTGAAACCGCCGACTTCGGCTTTGATTGCGCCGTCTTCCGGATTGAGCGCGATGAGAGCGCCCTGCACGGCCGGTACCTGCGACATTTTCCATTTGCCTTCGTCGTTGCGCGCGACGCGAATGATGTCGCCGGCCGAGAGAACGTCGGCCACTTTCTTCGGTGCGCTGCCGCGATGCTTGTCGTCCTTGTAGCGGTTCGCCCATGCGACGGCGGGCATGTCGAGCGAAACAGTCTGGCCATCCTGCAGATAGACGTTCGCGGCCTTCTCGCCGACTTCGGTGACGATGCCCGGAACGAGTCCGACGACAGGATGATACGGATCGAGTTTGCGATCGAGTTCGTCCGGCGCGGGATGTTCGGGAAGATCGAAGTGCGCTTCCGGACCGCGGAAACCGTGGCGCTGGTCGTACGCCATCAGATCGTCGCGCAACGCCTGGTTGGCGGCGTCCTGATCTTTGGCGTCGATGGTGGTGTAGACCGCGTAGCCGTCGGTGAGCGCTTCGTTGCCGAGACGATCGAGCGCGTCCTGACGCGCGAGTTCGGCGATCCATGGAGCTTCCACTTCGACGGGCGGCTCGTGTGCGTAGGAGCGGTCCGGTTCCGCGTCCGCCGCCTTCATCTGATCGGCAGTGATGAAACCGTTTTCGAGCATGCGTTCGAGCACATATTTGCGGCGTTCGGTCGCGCGCGCGCGATTGCTCAACGGATTGCTGCTCGACGGAAATTTCGGCAGCGACGCGAGCATCGCGGATTCGGCGAGCGTGAGTTGATCGAGCGTCTTGCCGTAGTAGAACTCGGCGGCGGCGGCGACGCCGTAAGCGCGGTTGCCGAAGAAAATCTTGTTGAGGTAGAGCTCGAAAATTTCGTCTTTGCTCAATTCTCGTTCGATGCGAAAGGACAGAAACATCTCGGTGAACTTACGCGTGAGCGTGACTTCGGAACTCAGGAAAAATCCGCGCGCGACCTGCTGCGTAATGGTGCTGCCTCCGGCCACGTGCAAGCTGCGCTTGGCGATCATCTGTCCGACGGCGCGCGCCACGCCTTGCCAGTCGACGCCGGGATGGCTGTAGAAGTTGGCGTCTTCGGCGGCGAGAAAAGCGTTTTTGAGCTGTTGCGGAACCTGGTCGATCTTGACGGGGATGCGGCGCGTTTCGCCGATCGTCGCGATGAGCCGGTTGTCGGCGCTGTAGACGCGCAGGGGCACCTGCAAACGCACTTCGCGCAGCGTTTCAACCGAGGGAAGGCGCGGCGCAATCAACCAATAGGCGACACCGACCGCAAGGCATGCTAAAAGGACTCCAGAAACACCCAAAATCAATGCGTAACGGAGTAAACGTAGAAATATTCTCATGCCGTGTCGGTAATGTGATGGCAGTCAACGTCGAGCAAGTAAGAGACGCGGTATAGAGGAATGCGGGAGCGCGAAGTGTATCAGTTCACCGGGTTGGGAATCCGGGCGGAATTGCGGGCAAATTAGGGGCAAGTTGCAGGCGAATCAACGATTTGCGTATCTTTCTAAGATACTGTTGATAATCCGTTAAGTTTCGTATTTAATGTAGATGCGCACATATCGCTCGTAAGGGCGCGTGGGAAGGGGAAAAAGTTGTGGGCCTACTCAGTGGAAAAGCGCCGCAGCTGGTTGGGGTGGACATCAGCTCGACGGCGGTAAAGCTGTTGCAGTTGAGTCAGTCCGGCGGGAAGTATCGCGTGGAGCATTACGCGGTCGAACCGCTTCCTCCCAATGCGGTGGTTGAAAAGAACATCGTCGAGGTCGAAGCCGTCGGCGAAGCGATCCGTCGTGCGCTGAACCGTTCGGGCGCGAAGACGAAATTCGCTTCTGCCGCCGTGGCCGGTTCCGCGGTGATCACCAAGGTGATCCCGATGCCCGCCGATTTGTCCGAGGACGATCTGGAAGGTCAGATCCAGGTCGAAGCCAACCAATATATTCCTTACCCGCTCGAAGAAGTCAGCCTCGATTTCGAAGTCGTCGGTCCGGTGAAAGACAACCCGGAGATGATGAACGTTCTGCTTGCCGCCTCGCGCACCGAGAATGTCGATTTGCGCGTCGCCGCGCTCGATCTCGGTGGATTGGCTGCGCGTGTTGTCGACGTCGAAGCCTTCGCGATGGAAAACGCATTCAAGCTGGTCGCCGATCAGCTGGCGGTTCCGAAAGACGCCGTCGTCGCCGTCGTGGACATTGGAGCGACGATGACCACGCTCATCGTCCTCAAGAATCAGCGCACCATCTATTCGCGCGAACAGGTATTCGGCGGCAAGCAGCTCACCGACGAAGTGATGCGCCGCTACGGCTTGTCGTACGAAGAAGCCGGCCTTGCCAAACGTCAGGGCGGGTTGCCGGAATCCTACGAAATCGAAGTGCTCGAGCCGTTCAAGGAAGCGATGGTCCAGCAGATCAGTCGTTTGCTGCAGTTCTTCTTCGCCGGCTCCGAATACAACAAGGTCGACCAGGTGGTTCTCGCCGGCGGCTGCGCCTCGATCACCGGGGTTGCCGAGATGGTCGAAGAACAGCTGGGCGTTCCGTGCGTGGTGGCCAATCCACTGGCGAACATGTCGTTGTCCTCGCGCGTGCAGGCGGCGACGCTTGCGCAAGACGCTCCGGCACTGATGATCGCCTGCGGCTTGGCGCTTCGGAGTTTCGACTGATGGCAAAAATCAATCTACTCCCCTGGCGAACCGAACGGCGCAAGCTCCGCGAGCGCGAGTTCTACATGATGCTCGGCGCGGCGATCGTGGCGGGCATCCTTGCGATGCTGGCCTGGGTCTACTGGATGGACGCGCGCCTGGAAAACCAGGACAGCCGCAACGCGCTGCTCACGCAAGAAATCAAGACGCTCGATATCCAGCTCACAGAAATCAAGAACCTCGAGGAAACGCGCGCGCGCCTGCTTCAGCGCAAGCAGATCATCGAGCAACTGCAGGCGAATCGCTCGCAGATGGTGCACCTGTTCGACGAACTCGTCCGGACCATTCCCGATGGCGTCCGTCTGAGTTCCATGAAGCAAACCGGCGATACGCTCACGCTGGCGGGCGTGGCGCAATCGAATGCGAGCGTCGCCGACTACATGAAACGCCTGGATGCCTCGCCTTGGTTGAAGCGTTCGGATCTGCAGCAGACCGAATCGAAAGGCACCGAT
>DATBAU010000120.1:0-3336 GCA_036271355.1 Rudaea sp.
GCGAGTCTGGAAGATCGCAAGATCGATTTCCGCCTGGCGACCGGCGAACGGGAGAAAAAACGCGCATGAGCGTCGGCGAATTGTTGTACGGAATCCATTCCGTCGAATCCGCGTTGAATCACGATCCGCAGAACGTGATCGAACTGTATTTCGAAGCGGACAGCCAGAACGCGCGCATCAAGGAATTGTCGGACCGCGCGCGCGACCTCGGTTTGAAACCGCACGCGCGACCGCGCGAGGCGCTCGACCGCATGACGGGCGGTGCGCGTCATCAAGGCGCGGTGGCGCGATATCGCGCGCCGCCGCCGCGAACCGAAAGCGATCTGCCGCCGTTGATCGAACAAGCGGGTCGCGATGCGTTGTTGCTCGTGCTCGACGGCATCACCGATCCGCACAATCTCGGTGCGTGTTTGCGCAGTGCGGAAGCAGCGGGCGTCACCGCTGTGATCGCGCCGAAGGACAAAGCGGTCGGCATCACACCCACGGTTCGGCGCGCGTCGTCCGGCGCGGCGGATCGCGTGCCATTTTTTGCCGTGACGAATCTCGCGCGCACATTGAAGGCGATCAAACAGCAAGGCGTGTGGCTGGTCGGGTTAGCAGGGGACGCGACGCAAAGTTTGTACGCGGTCGATCTGAAAGGCCCGATCGCCATCGTCATGGGCAGCGAAGGCGAGGGCATGCGTCGATTGACCGGCGAATCCTGCGATTTCCTCGCGAAAATTCCGATGCGCGGCGATGTGGAGAGTTTGAACGTCTCCGTTGCGACCGGCATCGTGCTGTTCGAAACATTGCGGCAGCGCGCGATATGAGACTCAGCCTTCATTGGTACGACATCGCCGGACTCGCCGGCGTCGCCGTGATGCTGTGGGCGTTTTATCTTCTGCAAGCCGGAAAATTACGCGGCGATTCTTTCCCATATCAACTGATGAACGCGCTCGGCGCGGCCGCAGTTTTGTTGTCGCTCGTGCACGATTTCAACCTCTCCGCGTTCGTGATTGAATCGTGCTGGGTGGTGATCAGTCTGTACGGCATGGCGCGCTCGCATCGCCGAAAACCCTAAGCACCGATGAGTCAGGAACGCGTCTTCGGACTGGATTTCCTGCGCGCACTCGCGGTAATGCTCGTGCTCGTCGCGCACGCGAGTTTTCTCTTTTTACCGCTGACGCATCGGCTCGAAGCGTGGTGGATGCTCGGTCATCTCGGCGTCGAACTGTTTTTCGTGCTAAGCGGATTTTTGATCGGCGGCATTCTCGCCGAGCAGGCATCGTCGCCACGATTCAGCGTCGGCGGTTTCTGGACTCGCCGCTGGCTTCGCACATTGCCGAACTATTATTTGTTCCTGGTCCTCAACATCGTAATCGCGCGCTGGACCGAAGGCGTGTGGCCGCACGCCGCGCCGAATGTCGTGTTCATGCAGAATTTTTTGTGGACGCAGCCGATTTTTTTCGTCGAATCGTGGAGCTTGTCGGTCGAGGAAATTTTCTATCTTGTCGCGCCGTTGTTGCTGTGGTTGTGTCGCGGTCGGATCGCGTCGAAGTGGTCGCCCACGCTCGTCGTCGCGGCAATCGTCGTGCTGACCGGATTTCGTATCGCCTACGTGATGATCGTCGACCCGGAATGGGATTTGTCGACACGCGCTGTCGCCGCCGTTCGCCTCGACGCGATTGCGTACGGCGTGCTCGTGATGTTGTTGTGTCGTCGCAGCGAACCGTTGTCGTCGCGTATCGTGCGCGTGATCGCGCTGGCCGGAACGATCGGACTCGCCGTTGCCATCGCGTTGTATCTCACGCTGCCGAAAGACACGAGCTTCTTCGCGCGGACCGGATTGTTCAGTCTGATATCGATCAGTTTCGCGGCATGGTTGCCGGCGGCGTCGACGTGGCGTTCGAGCGGTCTGCCGGATGCGATAGAGCGCGCGGTACGGCGCATCGCGCGCTGGTCGTATGCGTTGTACTTGAGTCAGCTCGCGACGTTGCGCGTGCTCGAAGCTTTGGGCTTTGGCAACGCGCAGAGTTTCGCGATGTGTCTCGCGCAAGCTTTGTTGTTCGCGGCGCTTGCGATGGCGAGCGCCGCATTCGTTTATCGATTCTTCGAGGCACCGATCCTACGTTGGCGCGACCGCTGGACGCGCCCGGAACCTTCGCCGACGGAAACGCTGCGCAGCGCGTGATGCGCAGCGCAGCGATCACTCACAGATCGTTGAGTTCGACGTCCGTGCCTTCGTTGATGCCTTCGAACAGGAACGTCGACAGATAACGTTCGCCGGTGTCGGGCAGCATCGCGAGAATCACGTCGCCCTGTTTCGCCGTCTTCGCGACTTCGAGTGCTGCTGCAAACGTTCCGCCCGACGAAATGCCGCAGAAGATGCCTTCCTTCATCGACAATGCGCGTGCGGTGTCGCGCGCTTGCACATCGGTGACGGTTACGATTTTGTCGGCGACACTTTTGTTGAGCACCGATGGAATCAGGTTCGGCGTCCAGCCCTGAATCTTGTGCGGCTGCCAATCCTTACCGGAAAGCATCGCCGCGCCTTCGGGTTCGGTCGCGATCACTTTCACGTCCGGCCGCGCGAGCTTGATCATCTCGCCCGCGCCGGTGAGCGTGCCGCCCGTGCCCCAGCCGGTGACGAAAAAGTTCAGGCGCTTGCCGGCGAAATCCTGCAGGATTTCCGGTCCCGTCGTGCTGCGGTGATACGCGGGATTCGCTGGATTGTCGAACTGTCGTGCGAGGAACGCGTCGTTCTTCTTCGCGTAATCCTCGGCACGCTTGATCATGCCGGTACCGCGTTCGGCGGCGGGAATGAGGATCACTTTCGCGCCGAGCGCGCGCATCAGTTTGCGACGTTCGACGGAAAACGAATCGCTCATGAACGCGACGAACGGATAACCTTTCGCGGCGCACACCATCGCGAGCGCGATGCCGGTGTTGCCCGAGGTCGCTTCGACGACGGTCTGGCCGGGCTTCAATGTGCCGTTCGCTTCGGCGTCGAGGATGATGCCGATGGCGAGACGATCCTTCACCGACGACATCGGATTGAATGCCTCGACCTTGACGTACATGTCGATGCCTTTCGGCGCGAGCTTGTTGATCTTGACGATCGGCGTACGGCCGATGGTTTCAAGAATGCTTTGATAGATCATCGATCACTCCTTCGAATTCAAAAGCGAAACGCTTTCAATGCGACATGCCGAACGCATTGAGGATGAATGCATAAACGTCGGTCACTTCGTCGATCTGCATCGAGGTCGGTTTGCCTTGGCCGTGACCGGCACGCGTCTCGATGCGGATGAGAATCGGTTTTCCGTGCGGATCGGCGGCCTGCATGGTCGCTGCGAA
>DATBAU010000121.1:0-6469 GCA_036271355.1 Rudaea sp.
CAAAGTGCTGCAGTTCTTCGGCCGCTACGTCGGCACGGTGCGCGACTCCGGTCCGCGCTGGACGAACCCGTTCTACAGCAAGCGCGGCGTGAGCCTGCGCGTGCGCAACTTCGAATCGAGCAAGCTCAAGGTGAACGACCTCGACGGCAACCCGATCGAGATCGCTTCCGTGGTCGTGTGGCAGGTTGTCGATACCGCTGAAGCGCTGTTCCAGGTCAACGACTACGAAGACTTCGTGCACATCCAGAGCGAATCGGCGTTGCGCCAGATGGCGCAGAGTTATCCGTATGACTCGCACGATTCTGGCGGCGTTTCGCTGCGCAGCCACGGCAAGGAAATCTCCGATCATCTACAGGCGGGAATCCAGGAACGCCTGGCCAGCGCCGGCGTGAAGGTGGTCGAAGCGCGCATCACGCATCTGGCGTTCGCGCCGGAAATCGCACAGGCAATGCTGCAGCGTCAGCAGGCCAGCGCGATCATCGCCGCGCGCACGCGCATCGTCGAAGGCGCGGTGACGATGGTTGAGATGGCGCTCGAACAGCTCGCGGCGCGCAACGTCGTAAACCTCGACGAAGAACGCAAAGCCGCGATGGTGAGCAACCTGCTCGTCGTATTGTGCGGCGAACGCGGCACGCAGCCGATCGTCAACACCGGCACGCTCTACACCGGCTGACGTTCGAGATGGCGTCGGAGAAAAAAGCTTATCCGCTGCGCATCAGCGCCGAGGTGCTCGACGCCGTGCAGCGCTGGGCCGACGACGAACTGCGCAGCGTGAATTCGCAAATCGAATACGTGCTGCGCGACGCGTTGCGAAAAGCCGGGCGCGCGCAGCACACGACTGCAGAGACGAACAAAGACGCGAAGGGTCGCAAATGATAGGCACACTGCTGTTCGACAAAACGCCACCCGAAGTTCGTCTCGATCGACCGATCGAAACGGTGGTGCGCATTCCGCTCAACCACGTTCGCGCCGTCGTGCGGCTGCTGTCGCTGCTGGTCATGGTGGGTGCGAGCGTCTATGCGATCGTCACCGTTTCGCTGCATTTCAACGATCCGAAATTCATCGCACCGGTACATTCGCTCGACCAATCGCTCGACGAAGCACTCGACGCCACGTTCATCGCGTTACGCATCCTGCAGCTCATGAGCGCCGCTGCGACGATGGCGTTCGGCGTGTTCGGTGCGATGCGTATGATCGCGCTGCTGCAATCGGACCAGTCGGGATTGAGCATCGGTCCGCGCGGCGTCACCATCGCGTGCGATTTGCGTCACGCGGGCGGGCGGCTCCTGCCTTGGCGTTCGATCGCTTCCATCGAACCGATCGCAGCGCGCGGCTCGCCGACGATCACGATGCGATTGAACTCGCCCGACGAAATGACGCGCAGGAACAATTTATTTTCGCGCTGGTTCGGTCCGCGCGTGACGATTCCCGTGCGCTCGCTGCACGTCCGCGCCGTCGATCTGAAAATCCTGCTCGACCGTTATTTCGCTCACTACGCAACGCCGCATTCTCCGTCATCGAAGGAGTCTTCATGATCGCCACCGTTGAAGTCATCGGCGCCACGCTGATGCTGTTCGCATCGCATTTCGCGCTTGCCACCGATCCGGCCGAACGCAACGCACGTCTCGTGAAGGACGCGAAGCAGGTCATCACCGATATCGACAAGGGCCGATTTGAAAAGGTCGAAGCGCGCTTCGACAAGAACATGGCCGACGCGCTGCCGCTCGATAAGCTGACAGCGACGTCGAAATCGATTTTGCAACAGACCGGCGCACTGAAATCGATCGGCGAGACGACGACATCGGAAAAGGAAGGATTCTTCGTCATCCTCATGCAATGCGAATTCGCGAACGCGCCGTTCGACGCGCAAGTGGTGTACGACGGCGATGACAAGATCGCCGGATTGCTCTACAAGCCGCATGCCGTTGCGACGGTTTACGTCGCGCCGGACTACGTAAACCGGTCCGCGTTCGCGGAGCGCGACATGACGATCGGTTCGGGACCGTTGTCCGTGCCCGGCACGTTGACGTTGCCGCGCGACAAGTCCGGCATTCCCGCCGTCGTGCTCGTGCAGGGTTCGGGGCCGCAGGATCGCGACGAAACGATCGGACCCAATCGCGTGTTCCGTGATATCGCGTGGGGACTTGGCTCGCAAGGCATCGCCGCGCTGCGTTTCGAGAAACGCACGCACGCGCATCCGGACGCGTTCAAAGGCTCGTACACGGTCGACGACGAAATGACGAACGACGCCATCGCCGCGGTGCATGCGTTGCGCGGCATCAAGGAAATCGATTCGTCGCGCATCTATATCGTCGGTCACAGCCAGGGCGCGATGATGGCGCCGCGCATCGCACAGCGCGATCCGGCGTTGCACGGTCTCGTGCTGCTGGCCGCGCCGGCGCGCCCGCTCGAAGACATCATCGTCGATCAGCAGACGTATCTGCTCGCCGATGCGTCGGGCAAGCTCGATCGTTCCGGTGAAATGATGCTCGACACCGTAAAGGCGAAGCGCGACGAAGTGAAACATCTCGATGCCGCCAATACGCCGAAAGATTCGCTGCTGATGGATGTGCCGGCGTCGTATTGGCTGGATTTGCGTTCGTACGATCCGGTAGCCGTCGCGTCGACGTTGAAGATGCCGATTCTCGTGCTGCAAGGTCTGCGCGATTTTCAGGTGACCGCGCCCGACTTCACGCGCTGGAAGGATTTGTGCGCGAAGCATCCGAACGTGCAATGCGAATCGTATCCGACGCTCAACCATCTGTTCATCGCCGGCAGCGGACGTTCGCTTCCGGCCGAATACCAAAAACCCGGACATGTCGACGCGCACGTCGTCGCTGATATCGCCGCGTGGATCAACCACGGCAAGATCGCCGGTTAAACTGCGGTATGCCGCAGCGAATTCCCATCCGAGAACCGAAGCCGCCGATTTCCACCCGGGCGGAACGCGTTCTGATCGACGAAGCGTTCGCGCTCGGCGTGCCGCGCGATCACGGAACGTCGCGCCAATTGCGCCGCGTGCGCGAAGCGCGATCGTTGCGGCTCATCGGACTCGATACGCAGTCGCGTCCGCAATGGATGACGCCGAGCGCCGCGCACGCGTGGGCACGCATGCGTGACGCGGCCGCGCGCGACGCGACGACGCTGCACGTCGTGTCCGCGTTCCGCAGCGTCGAGTATCAGTTGGGCATCATCCGTCGAAAACTCGAACGCGGTTTGTCGATGGATGAAATTCTGCGCGTCAGCGCCGCGCCCGGATTCAGCGAACATCATTCCGGACGCGCGTTCGATCTCACGACGCCGGGCTTCGTCGCGCTCGAAGAAGAATTCGAAAAGTCAGCGGCATTCGCATGGCTGCGCGCGAATGCGTCGACGTTCGGATTCCGCATGAGTTATCCGCGCGGAAATCCGCACGGGATTTCGTACGAGCCGTGGCATTGGTGCTGGCACGCGCGCGGATGATTTCGCGCCCGAGGATCCGAGCGTCACTCGGATCCTCTGCGGAAAAAGCGACTAGCCGCCCGGCGTGAACGACACGACGCTCACGGCGCCGCTCGTTGCCCTCGACGGATCGACCACCAGCGGGTGATAGTTGCCCGTGAGCCACAACAACAACTGGCTCGCGTAATTCGGATCGCCGAGCACCGCACTCTCGCCGCCCGGAATCACTTCGAATGCGTTGATCGGCGTGTCCATCTGACCCACGAAACGACGACCCGGCGCGGTCGCGCCGCTGAACATGAAATCGTTGACGCCGCTCACGCGCAACGTACCGCCGCCCGGATTCACGGTTTCATACGAACTGTCGCGAGAGAGACCCGGTAGATTCGGCGCGAGATCGGTGAAGCCGTACGGATTCGGCCCCGGAATGTTGAACGGTCCGCCGAGCGGATGTTCGAGCACAAAACGGTGCAGCGCGCCCCAGTGATACGTCGACTGATCGGTCGAGTTCGCATAGGCCGGCGCGAATGCATCGCTCGACAATTGCGCAAGCGCGCCTTGCAGACTTGCCAGCAAAATGTAGTCGCGTGCTGAAGCCGGGTCCGGCGCATTCGGCGCGTTGAAGAATGGAATTCCCGACGCTCCTTTGCCGCCAAGTTGCGGGAACGCATCGAGCAGGAACTTGAACGCGGTGTACGCGCTGTCGTCACCCGGAAGATAGTCGGCGAGACCGAGTTGTGTCAGCGTCGCGTCGATCGTGTTCTTGATCGCGTTGCTGCGCCAGACGAAAAATTCCGTCGCCGCGACGCTGTTGTCGAGCTGCGATTGCGTCGGTGCTGAGCCGGGCGTGCGGCCTGCGTCGAAGCCTTGCACCAAGCCGGTCGGCGTCGACAAATCCCACGCGCGCAGACGCGAAATCGCTTCGGTGATCGCGGGGTCGGCCGCGAGTTGCGCGAGCGGCGCCCACGCGCCACCCGCCGATGCGTTGTCGTACGCGGTGAGTAGATACGGCAACACGAGTTGCGCATCCACCGGTTGATTGTTGAGCTGCACGCTCATGATGTCGTTGGTGGTGAGCTTGTGGCCGCTGGCGATCATCGACGACAAACTGCGATCGATGCGTCCCATGCGATACGCGTCGTATGCGTAGTTGAGGTAGTAGATGCCGCCGTCGGGACGCGTCTGGTTGAACGGATTGTTGTCGAGCGTGACGCCGATCGGATCGTTGTTCGCGTTGGCGAAGTAACCCGCCGATGGATTGATCACGTGCGGCATTTCGGCTGCCGTCATGATCTCGAACGGAATCGCCTGATTCGGTTGTGGATGCGTGATGGGCAACCAATCGTTGTGCGCGGCGCCGGATCCATCGCGGATGAAGAACGGCGGCGAATTCACGTATTGACCGAGATTCTGCAGATCGTCGCGAATCGGATTTTCAGCGCTCGTGAAATACGCGATGTTGCCTGCGGTGTCGGCGTACGCGAAATTCTGCGAACCGAAATCGAAATACGTCAGTGCGTTCTGGAACTGATCGATATTTTGCGCGAGGTTGATCAGCTTGAACGCTTTCAGTTCGAACGTCGCGCCCCAACCGGTGTACGCGATCGACAAACCGCATGTGACAGCTGGGCTGGTGCTTTCGCCGTTGAGCGAGCATTCGCCGGTGGTCGTCGAGAGTTGCACGACCGGTCCGTTGTTGTGACGCGGCACGATCACCGTCACGGCGCCATTGGTGTAGCCGATGGAATTGTCGCGCGCGATGTTGTCGGTGCTGCCGGAAGTCATCTGGTTGACGTAGTACGTCTGGAATTCCCACTGCACAGGTTCTTGCGTGCCATCGGCGCGCAACAATGCGGTCGGCAAGCCGTAACTGTTGACGGCGAACGTGTCGAGGAACGTGTCGGTGACGTCCATCGGATTCACCGTGCTGCCCCAGCAGATGCTGCTGTTGCAACCCTGGATGATGCCGGGCGCACCGGGTACGCTGACGCCGGTTGCGTTCAACGTGCGGTCGTTCGTGATGAGATGCATCTCCATGAAAATCGGCGGCAACGCGAGCGTGAGATGCGGATCGTTGGCGATCAGCGGTTTGCCGTCGGCGGTGTTCGCGCCGCTCACGGCGAATTCGTTGCTGCCGCCGCGACCTAGACGAGGATGCAGCGACGGCGCCACGAACGGATTGCTGGCGATCTGTGCGCGATAGGTCTGCGCGAGCGAAAGCGCGCCGGCATCGATCTTGAAATTTCCGGAAAACGGCTTGCCCGCGCTACCCGATCCGCTCGGCGAGAAGCCGGGAATCGTGACGTGATCGTCCGGCGGCGCGAAGCGGTGCGTGTCGACGAAGAACAACGCATCCGGATCGACGTTCGCTGCGGCGGCGGCTTGTTGATACGCGCCGTAGTCGATCGTGTTCTGGATATCCAGATCGAACGAAAGCTGGAACGCGAGACCTTTGCCGACGGTGATCGAATCGACCGGTGTCCACGGTTCGGCGCGCGTCAGCATGAGCGCGCCGTATTCGGGCGGCAGCGCATTGCTTTGCAGCCAGAAATTCACGCCGTCGCTGAAACTTTGCAGCCAGCCTTTCGTGTCGTCGTCGAGCGCCGACCACGTCGCCCACGCGGCGCGGCCCAAGCCGAGCGTGCGGGTTTGCACATCGCTGGCGAGCGCGGATCCGCCGACGAGTTCGGCCAGCGTTCCCGACGCGGCGCGGCGGTCGAAATCCATCTCGAAGAAGCGCGCTTGCGCCTGCGCGTAGCCTTGCAGGAAGGCGACGTCGTTCTGCGTAGCGGCCTGGATGGTCGGCGTGCCGAGTGCGTCGTAGGAAATCGAACCGGGCGCGGAGAGGCCAGGTCCGTTGACGGTAACGGCCGATGCCGGCGCGGCGAAAGCGGCAAAAATGGAAAAAGCAAGAAGTATACGACGATACCGGCGGGCGCCGGTGCGCGCGAGATTCATGTGTCCCCTCCAGGATGGTGCCGATTTGAAACGATCGTTCGACGCAGTTTATGCGCCGCCGCGTTTCATT
>DATBAU010000122.1:0-1954 GCA_036271355.1 Rudaea sp.
TCAGCCGCGTTCGTTCGCCGCGACGATGCTGCCGCAGGAAGCGATGGATTACGAACTGCAGCGGATCTGGTCGCCGGTAAATCATTTGCATTCCGTCGCCGACACCGAAGCGCTGCGCTCCGCACACGCGGAAGCCGAGCAGTTGCTCAGTGAATATTCGGCCGAGATGGGCCAGAACCGCGACTTGTTCGCGGCGGTGAAATCCGCGTCGGTAAATGCGGACTTCGGTTCGCTGCCGCTCGCCGCGCGAACGCTCGTCGATCACACATTGCGCGATTTCAAATTATCCGGCGTCAGTCTCGAGGAACCGGCGCGTTCGCGTTTTCGCGACATCGCGAACGAACTCACGCGGCTAACTACCGAATTCGAAAACGCCGTGCTCGACGCGACCGACGCGTGGAGCGAATCCGTCGACGAATCCGCGCTCGCCGGCATTCCCGACAGCGAACGCGGTATGTTCCGCGACGCCGACGGATTCAAGCTCACGCTCAAGCAACCGTGCGTGACGGCTGTCCTGACCTACGCCGACGATCGTTCCGTTCGCGAGCGCGTTTACCGCGCGTATCAGACGCGCGCATCCGATCAAGGTCCGCATGCGGGCCAGTTCGACAATTCCGCGCGCATGGCGCAAATCCTCGCGCTGCGCCACGAAGCGGCGACGCTGCTCGGCTTCGCCAATTCAGCGGAAGAATCGCTCGCGACGAAGATGGCCAGCACGCCGGATCGCGTACTCGATTTCCTGCGCGACCTGGTCAAGCGCGCCAAGCCGATCGCCGAGCGCGAACTCACGGAGTTGCGCGATTTCGCGCGCGAACATTTGCAATCGAACGATCTGCAACCCTGGGACGTCGCCTATGCCGCTGAAAAACTGCGCGCGCGAAAATACGATTTGAGCGAAGAAGAACTCAAACCCTATTTCGCGTTGCCTGCCGTCATCGACGGGTTGTTCGCCATCGTCAACCGCGTGTTCGGGGTGGTGCTGCAACTGCGCAAGGATGTCGACACGTGGCATCCCGACGTGCGCTTCTACGACGTGATCGACGAATCCGGCCGCGCCATCGCGGGTGTGTATGTGGATTTGTATACGCGCACCGGCAAACGCGGCGGCGCGTGGATGGACGTGTGCCGTTCGCGTTTCCGCAACGCCGACACGATCCATCTGCCGATCGCCTACATCACTTGCAATTTCGCACCGCCGTCGGGCGATCAGCCGGCACTGCTTACGCACGACGAAGTGACGACGCTGTTCCACGAATTCGGACACGGATTGCATCATCTGCTCACGGAAGTCGATTACCCCGGTGTCGCGGGCATCGATGGCGTGGAATGGGACGCGGTCGAACTGCCGAGTCAGTTCATGGAAAATTTCGCGTGGCAGCGCGACGCGCTGAATCTGTTCGCGCGTCATTGGAAAACCGGCGAGTTGCTGCCGGACGATCTGTTCAAACGCATGCTCGCTGCGCGGCATTACCACGCCGGATTGTTCCTTGTGCGTCAGCTCGAGTTCGGGCTGTTCGATTTCCGCCTGCATCTGGAATTCAACGCGGAGCAAGGCGCGCGTGTGATGGATCTGCTCAACGAAGTGCGCGACGAGGTGGCCGTGATTTTCCCGCCCGCATGGCAGCGCATGCCGCACAGTTTCGCGCACATTTTTTCCGGCGGTTACGCGGCGGGTTATTACAGTTATCTGTGGGCCGAGTTGCTGTCGGCCGATGCGTTTGCGCAGTTCGAGGAACTCGGCGTGTTCAATCGCGATTCGGGCGCCGCGTTCCGGCGCAATGTGCTCGCGGTCGGCGGATCGCGGCCCGCGCTCGAATCGTTCGTCGCCTTTCGCGGACGCGAACCGCAGATCGACGCGCTGCTGCGCAGCTACGGACTCGCGGCCTGATCACGCGTGCTGTCGGTCGTCGTCAACTTCTACAACAATCGCCGCGAGGCGATGAACACGCTGCAT
>DATBAU010000123.1:0-25306 GCA_036271355.1 Rudaea sp.
CGCGCGCGACGGCGAAATCACCGGACTGCTCGGCCCGAACGGCGCCGGAAAAACGACCACGCTGCGTTGTCTATACACGCTGATGAAACCGAACAGTGGACAGATTCTCGTCGACGGCGTCGACGCGGCGAAAGATCCGCGTGCCGTGCGCCGTCAACTCGGCGTGTTGCCCGACGCACGCGGACTCTACAAGCGCCTCACCGCGCGCGAGAATATCGAATATTTCGGACAGCTCCATGATCTCGACGCCGCGACGATCCGCAAACGCATCGACATGGCCGTCGCCGGTCTCGACATGCGCGACATCATCGATCGCCGCACCGAAGGATTCTCGCAAGGCCAGCGCGTGAAGACCGCGATCGCACGTGCACTCGTGCACGATCCGAAAAACGTCATCCTCGACGAACCGACGAACGGCTTGGACGTGATGTCGACGCGCGCCATGCGCGAGTTTCTCAAGCGTCTGAAATCCGAAGGCCGCTGCGTGCTGTTATCCAGCCACATCATGCAAGAGGTCGCGGCATTATGCGATCGCATCGTCGTCATCGCGAAAGGCCGCGTTATCGCCGACGAAGCGCCCGAAGCATTGCGTCAGCAAACCGGCGAAACGAATCTCGAAGACGCGTTCGTCAAACTGATCGGCACCGAAGAAGGACTCGCCGCATGAAAGCCTCGCTCGTCGTATTCCTGAAGGAAGTGCGCGAAAACCTGCGCGACCGCCGCACCGTGATCAACACGTTGCTCACCGGCCCGCTGATGGCGCCGCTGATTTTCGTCATCCTCATCAACACCATGATCACGCGCGAACTCGACAAAGCCGACAAGCCGTTGCCGCTGCCCGTCGTCGGCGCCGAGAACGCGCCGAATCTCATTGCGGCGCTGAAACAGAACAACGTCGACGTGAAACCCGCGCCCGACAATCCGGAACGCGCCGTGCGCGAACAGGATGCCGATGTCGTGCTGCGCATCCCGAAGGATTTCGACAAATCCTGGGACAAGGGCGAACCGACGCAAGTCGAACTCGTGTTCGATCAGTCGCAACGCGACGCGCGTTCGTCGGTCGATCGTCTGCGCGGATTGCTCGACGCGTATTCGCAACGCGGCGGTGCGATGCGATTGCTCGCGCGCGGATTGTCGCCGAGCATCATCAAGCCGCTCGCGATGGCTGAGCGCGATCAATCCACGCCGCAAAGTCGATCGAGCACCTTGTTCGCGATGCTGCCGTACTTTTTTATACTCGGCTGTTTCGTGGGCGGCATGGCACTCGCCATCGACACGACGGCGGGCGAACGTGAGCGTCAGTCGCTCGAACCGCTGCTCGCCAATCCGGCGCCGCGTTGGCAGATCGTGATCGGCAAACTCGGCGCGACGACAGCGTTCGCGATTACGACGGTGATCGTCAGCATCCTCGCGTTCTCCGTTGTCGGAAAACTCATGCCGACCGAGAAGATCGGCATGAGTCTGGAGATCGGCATGGGGTTCATTCCGTATGCGCTGATCGCCATGCTGCCGCTGGCGGCGTTGCTGGCGACACTGCAGACGATCGTCGCGGCGTTCGCGAAGAGTTATCGCGAGGCGCAGACATATGTGTCGCTGATCATGTTTTTCGTATCGATAATTCCGACGATGATTCTCACGTTTTTGCCGATCAAACAGCAGTTCTGGATGTACATGGTGCCGTTGATGAGTCAGCAGATGACCATTACGCGGTTGTTGCGTGGGGACTATGTGCCGATGTCGGGGTTGGTGGTGGGGTTTGTTTGTACGTCGCTGGCTGTGGCGGTTTTGGCGGTGTTGACGGTGAGGATTTATCGGAGTGAGAGGTTGGCGATTTCTGTTTAATTTGTTTTAGAGAAAAGGCTTCCGCTGCAAGCAGCGGGTAACTTTTTGCTGGACGGCAAAAAGTCACCAAAAAACGTCTTTTGTTTTTCGCGTTGGTCTGTTGTCCGCAGACAGCACATCCCTGTGCTGACTGCGGACCGCGCGCTCCCGGCGCGGGAATTGCGCTTTCGCAAACCGTTTAGAGCTATTGGGTTGTGCCCAGTGCGCGGCGGTATTGGATGGCTTCCATCAAATGCTCCGTTGCTACTTTGTCGCTCGTTGCGAGATCGGCGATGGTGCGAGCGACGCGGAGTACGCGGTGATACGCGCGTGCGGACAGGCCGAGTTTGTCGAGTGCGCGTTCGAATAACACGCGGTCGCTTGGGGCAAGCGCGCAATCGCGCAGGACTTCGCGGTTGCTGAGTGCAGAGTTTGCTTTGCCGGCGCGATGGAGTTGTCGGTTGCGCGCGTTGACGACGCGGGCGCGGACGACGGCGCTCGATTCGCCGGCGTCGTTCGCTGCGGATAATTCCGATAGCGCTACGCGCGGAACGGCGATCTGTAAATCGATGCGGTCGAGCAATGGGCCGGATACGCGGCCGCGATATCGGCGCACGGCGTCGGGCGAACACGAGCACATTCCGTTCGGATCGCCGGCGTAACCGCACGGGCACGGATTCATCGCGGCGACGAGTTGGAACGCGGCGGGGAATTCGGCCTGGCGCGCGGCGCGCGAAATCACGATGTGACCGGATTCCAGTGGCTGGCGCAGGACATCGAGTACGCGGCGGTCGAACTCGGGTAATTCGTCGAGAAAAAGTACGCCGCGATGCGCGAGCGAAATTTCGCCGGGTCGCGGCGTCGATCCGCCGCCGACGAGTGCAACGGCGGAAGCGGTGTGATGTGGCGTGCGGAACGCGCGCGTTTTCCATTGACGGAAATCGATGCCGCAGCCGGCGACCGATCGTACGGCTGCCGCTTCGAGTGCTTCGGGTTCCGTCAACGGTGGAAGGATGCCGGGTAGTCGGCTCGCGAGCATCGTTTTGCCGGTGCCGGGTGGGCCGATGAACAGTGCGTGATGATTTCCTGCGGCGGCGATTTCGAGTGCGCGTCGCGCGTGCGGTTGGCCGCGAACGTCGGCGAGATCGAGATCGCCGACGTCGCGGCTCGATTCCATCGTCGGCGCGCACGCGATCGGCAATTCGCCCAGACCTTTCAGAAACGCGCAGACGTCGAGCAGCGAATGCGCGCCGTGCGCACGCGTGCCGGCGACGAGTCCGGCTTCCGCGCTATTTTCGTTCGGCACGACAATCGTGCGTCCGGCGTTCGCGGCTTTGATGGTGGCGGGCAAAACACCGGTCACGCCGCGCAGTTCGCCGGAGAGCGCGAGTTCGCCGATGAATTCGTAGTCGGCGAGTTTGTCCTTCGGCAAATGGCCGCTCGCAGCGAGAATGCCGAGCGCGATCGGCAAGTCGAAGCGCCCGCCGTCTTTCGGCAAATCGGCGGGCGCAAGACTCACCGTGACGCGGCGCGATGGATAGTCGATCTGCGCGTTCTGGATCGCAACGCGAACGCGGTCGCGCGCTTCCTTCACCGCCGTTTCCGGCAAACCAACGATCGACGTGCCGGGCAGGCCACCCGACAAATGTACTTCCACCGTGACCGGCGGCGCGGACACGCCGGATTGCGCGCGGCTGTGGACAACGGCGAGACTCATGCAGCATCCTTGCTTTGTATACAAGTGGAAAGATTCCGCGGACGGCCGCGCCGAGTCGATCGGCACGCTGCGTTGCATCCTGCACCGGGCGGCCGAAGGTGACCTTCTCGGCAACGGCGGGCCGTAAACCGCCGCCGCTGATGTTCGAGCATCAGCGGATCGACCGTCCGCGGAAAACCGGATATTCGCTAGTGGATCAGCGCGACGCGTTGCGTCCCGTGATCGACGCTTCGAGTTCGCTGACGCGCGCTTCGAGCGCCTCGACTTTTTCACGCGTGCGCATCAGCACGCAACGCTGCACGTCGAATTCCTCGCGTGTGACGAGATCGAATCGGCGCAAACCGGCGCGCAGCGCGTCGCGAAAATTCGTGAGCATTTCGTCGCGCGCCTCGCGCGCGCCCGCTGGAACCAGATCCGACAAACGCTTGGCGAGATCGTCGATGGTAGTGGCGTTGACCATGGTGAAACCCTCGTTGAAACGTAGTGCTACGGCGCCGCCACTGTAGGGAATCGTCGGCTCGAGTGAAGTCCGCCGTGTTCTGAAAGACGTGTAGGAATTTTCCTACACCGGGCCGACTGCTCGGGTCGGAAGTTAAGCACGCGGTCCCGCACGCACTCAAGCGAAATTGTCGCCGCGCGCCGGCGTTTCGACACGCGTTCGAGCATCAGATGCAGTCACGGCGGCGGCCGCAGGATAGAATCGGCGCGAACCGGAGATCCGACGCATGAAAATGGTGATGGCAATCATCAAGCCGTTCAAACTCGACGACGTGCGCGAAGCACTCGCCGAAGTGGGCGTGCAGGGCATCACGGTGACTGAAGTAAAGGGTTTTGGGCGCCAGAAGGGCCACACTGAACTTTATCGCGGCGCCGAATACGTCGTGGATTTCTTGCCGAAGATCAAACTCGAGATCGCCGTCCCGGAAAACCTCGTCGAGCGCGTGATCGAGGCGATCACGTCGTCGGCGAAAAGCGGCAAGATCGGCGACGGAAAGATCTTCGTCTATTCACTGGAACAGGTGATCCGAATCCGCACCGGCGAAACCGACGCCGACGCGCTGTAGCAATCAGGCCGCCTCGCGCAAGAGCGCGACGTCCGCGCGGCGCAACTGCATCAGCGCCGTTTCGCCGTAACCGAGTTCGCACACGCGTTCGGCGATTTCGCCGGCGAGCGACTGCAACATCGCGGCGTGATCGCGCACGCGTTGTTCGAGTTGATCGACGGTCAGCGTGTCGCGCAATCCGCGGTTGAGTTCGGCGAACCACGGCAGTTTCTGTTGGTCGAGCCAATTCACCGTGCCATGGCCGACACCGTCGCCGGCCGCTTCGCGCAACATCCGCTGCACATCGACGTTCAGGCGCTCGCACATCGCCAGCGGTTCGGCGAGGCGCGCGAACAGCGACAAATCCGTCAGTCGGTTCTGGAAGAAGAACTGGCACAGGATGCCCCAGTAATACGCGTAATCCCACGTCACTTTGAGCGGCATCAGTTCGGCGTGGCCGAACATCGGATATTGATCCTGATACAGCGCGAGCGTGTTGCGGTAGAACGAAAAGTATAAATTTTCATACAGCCTCGCCTCGCGCGAGAAACGTTCGCCGCGGAAATCGCGACCGATCAGATCGACGATGTACGTGTTCGCGATCGCAATGAAATCGCTACCCGGTGAATAGAACGGATCGAGGAACAAGCCGGCCTCGCCCGTCAGCGCCCAGCGCTCACCGGAGAAAACCTGTTTGCACCCGTACGAGAAATGGCGGAAGAATGCGAAGTCCTGCAATTTTTCGCGGCGCGCGTCGAGTTCGCGATAAAGCTGCGGTTGATGCTTCGCGAACCACGCCATCGATTTCTCGAAAGTATTGATCGATTCGAGTGGATGCATCGCCGCATCCGCGACGAGTCCGACCGAGTGCGATCCCGACGACAGCGGAATCAACCACGCCCAATATCCCGGACCGCACAGATGATTCGTCGAACGCCAGCGTTCGCGCGGATCAACGCGCGACGACCAGACCTCGTCGTTCGACCATTCGTCGAACGCGATGCGCTCGCCGATGCGAAACCAAATGGCGTTCACGTCGTGCGCGTTTTCTTCAGCGAGTCCGAGTTTGCGTTTGATCAAACCCGCGCGGCCGCTTGCGTCGACCAGCCAGCGCGCGTGCACGACATGCTCGGCGCCAGCGCGCGTGAAACGGACGGTGTGGCCGTTCGCATCGATATCGATGGTGCGAACGGTTGCGCCCTCTTCGAACGTCGCGCCCAACGCGGATGCGTGTTCGGCGAGATAGTTCTCGAAAATGCCGCGATCGAGTTGATAGCTCGGCGTCGGGAAAATGCGGCTCACGCCGAGCTCGGTCGTGCGCGCAATGTCGTCGCGCCCGTCGTTGAAGAAAAACCGGAAACCGAATTTGCGCAACTGATCCCGCTCGAGATGCGTTTTGAGATCGAGCACCGTGTCGAAATAGTGCGCACCGATTTCGACCGTCGATTCACCGACTTTGAACGCCGCGTGCGGCGCGGGATGCGTGCGGCGTTCGAACACGCGCACGCTCAGCGCCGGCAATTCGCGGCGCAACTGGATGGCCAGGCACAATCCAGCCAATCCGCCACCTAAGATCAAAACGTCGCTGCCTTGCTTCGATTCAGCTTCCATCAGAGGAGTCTAGCAGGACGTGCGCCGCTGAATCCGCAGTCGCAAACGAGGTGCTTTTGGCAAAAATACCTTGAATGGTTTTCTTTGCTCGATGTCCGCTTATTGTCCGATCGAAGTCCGCGTCGCGACAACCCGTACCGACTATCGTCCGCGCTCAAAATTTATCTCATGAAAGGACTATTGTGATTCGACTTGCATCTTCGTCCCTAAAATTTGTCGGCATTTCCGTAATTTTTATTTTTGGGAATCAAGGCGCATCTGCGGCTCCATTGCTAAAAGGTGCCATGCAGGTTTCCGCCGGTGTGGGTCATTCGTGCTCCACCATGGATGATGGAACCATCGCGTGCTGGGGATAATTCTTATGGAGAACTCGGTAATGGAGTTGTCTCCGCGCCGCGATCAACGCCAGGTTTGGTCCTGCTGTCCGGATCGACGTCCAAAATGTCCGGCATGACTTGGGTAGGAGCAGGCGATAGTTTCACCTGCGGACTCCACAGTTCCGGAACAGCTTTTTGCTGGGGAGATAACGAGGCAGGCATGCTCGGCAGCGGCTCCCTAGTCTCGTCAGCGTCGCCGAAACAGGTATGGATCACAAATCCCGTAAGTCAACTTGCGGTGGGCGGTTGGCATGCCTGTGCATTGCTCAATAATTCGCAACATTCCGTTCAATGCTGGGGCGATAACTCATACGGTCAACTGGGTGACGGAACGACGATCGAAAGAACGGCACCAGTCGATGTTGTCATTACCGAAGCCGACGGAACGAGAAAACTTCTGACCGGAGTGAAAGCAATTAGCGCGGGTGTTGTCCATTCATGCGCCATTTTGTCCGACAGCTCGGTTGCTTGTTGGGGAAGCAATTATTACGGTCAGCTTGGAGATGGAAATCGTACAGCTAGTCAGACCTCGCCCGTTGCAGTAGTAATTTCCGAGAGCGACGGAACGAAGGTTAAGCTGACCGGCGTTTCTGAAGTATCCGCCGGATACAGGCATTCTTGCGCGTTGCTGTGGCCAAGTATGAGTGGCGCGTGTTGGGGTGATAATGCGTACGGGGAATTTGGTGTTCCGACGGGATTGCCTATCTACAGCAATTCTCCAATAACACTGCCGGTCGTGCGAGTTTCGCAGCTAAGTGCGGGCAGCGGTTACACGTGCGCTGCGTTGGCTGACGCCCGCACGACTGATTGCTGGGGAACAAACCAAGACGGACAAATTGGCGTTGGGACAACAACGGACAAATACGATGCACCGCAAGTCGTGTCCCTTGTTTCCGTCAAAATGATTTCATCGGGAGACGGACATAGTTGCGCAGTCATGTCGGACACCGGAGTCAAATGCTGGGGTGGCGGCTTCTTCGGTGAGCTTGGGAACGGCGACGACACGACCCGACGCTCTCCGGTAGACGTGCTCGCGGTATCGCCATAATCGTCACAATCCAACACCCATCAACGTTCACGAGTTTAACGAGCCGTCAGTCCTGCGTCTCCTTCCAGAAATCGCGCGTGACGATGGTCGCGAGCGCTTCCGTGAATCGATCGGCGTCGGTGGCTTTGATGTGCGACCACTCCGGCAACTCGTAACCCTGCAATTCCGGATAGTCCATGAAATGAATGCCTGGCGCGCCGGTGCGGGCGAGCAGCACGTTCCACGTGCGTTCGCGCGGAAAAAATTTGTCGTCGAATTCGAGATAGCGCCCGGCAGTTGGCGGCCGCACAAATAAAACGGAGACGCCGCGCGCGCGCAGTTTCGCGACCGCATCGACCGCGCGCTGAATTTGCGTGTCGGCGATTTTCTGCAATTTCTCCGGCGTATCCATCGATGGCGGCGGTGGACCGTCGAACCGTTGCGACCAGATCGTGCGCGCCAGTTCCCGGTATTCCGCGTCCGTTTCGAGCTTGCTCCACAGATGCGAATTGCGGTCGGATTCCTGCGTGAGCAGTTTGCGCACGTCGAAGCGGGTCGGAATACCATCGCGTTCCGGCCACGGCTGGCGTTTCATTACGGCGCCGAGCGCGAAATCGAAATCGTCGAACGCGAAATACGGTTCGATGAATTGTCGCGACAACCAGTTGCCCACGCGCTTCGACGGACTTTCCTTGTGAAAATACGGAATGACATCGCCGCGGAACGCGAAACCGGTGAAGAAAAGATCCGACGCCACACCGGCAACGACACGACCGGTGAAACTCGGATCCGCCGCGAGATCTTCCAGGACCGGCACGGCCGACGTACCCTCGATCGCGATCTGGATCGGCCGTTCGCCCGTGACTTTTTCCCACACTGGCAACTGCACATCGAACAACATGCGCGACGAGCCGACCAGCACGGTCTTGCCACCCTCGCCCGTGTCGATGCGCCGCCGCTGCTGCGCCCACTCACCGTTGCTGTTGTAGTAACCCGGTGTCGCGCCCTGGTTGCGCCAATAAAATTCCCACACCGCCATCAAAACGACGAACAGCGTCAGCGCGCCGACGGAAACCGCGCGCCACGGCTGTGCGGGAATGTCGCGCTCGGGAACCGGCTGCGCGACGCCGGGACGATCGGATGCCGTGAGGCGCGGCACATCCGCGCGTGCATCCGCGAGTGGAATCGCGATGACGGCGGCGTCAGAACTGGAAGTAGATGAAGGCACTGCCATCTCCTTGCGCAATGACGATGGCGAACGCCATCAAGGCCCACACCACGGACACCGCCGCCGCCGGCGCGCGCGCGACCACCGATTCGAGCGTGCGGTTGCGCATCAGCCAATGCGTGACGACGATGCCGGTGACGATCGCCGCGACGCAGATCAGCGAATACGCGGACAGTATCGGTTTCGCATCGCCATGCGCGCCGACCATGCCGCCGAGCACCGTCCACGCCGTGCCGAACGTTTTCGCGCGGAAGAACACCCACGTCAGATTGATCAACACATACGTCAGCAGGCCGAACGCCACGAACATCAGCGGACCGGGCCGATAGTTCGCGAAGCGTGAACGCAACACGCGTTCGCCGGCGAGATACGTTCCGTGCAAGCCGCCCCACGCCACGAACGTCCAGTTCGCGCCGTGCCACAAACCGCCGAGGAGCATCGTCGTCATGAGCGCGGCGTACGTGCGCATCTCGCCATGCCGGTTTCCGCCGAGCGGTATGTACAGATAATCGCGCAACCACGACGACAGCGTGATGTGCCAGCGTCGCCAGAAATCCGAAAACCCAACCGCGGCGTAAGGAAAACGGAAATTGTCAGGCATTGCGAAACCCAGACACATCGCCGCGCCGATGGCCGTGGTCGAGTAACCGGCGAAGTCGCAGAAAATCTGTCCGCTGAACGCGAGCGTCGCGGCCCACGCGTCGAGCATGCCGGGAATCTTGTTGGCATCGTAGATACGTTCGGCGACATCCGACAGGAACGTATCGGCGAGCACGACTTTGTTGAACAAGCCCAACGTCATCAGCGCGAGACCGAAGCGCAGTTGCGACGGCGTCGCCTTGCGCGGCTGCGCGAACTGCGGCACCAGTTCGGTGGGGCGCATGATCGGTCCTGCGACCAGATGCGGGAAGAACGTGACGAACAACGCGTAGTCGAGGAAATTCCGCGCCGGCAGCGCGCGGCGCAGATAGATGTCCAGCGTGTACGACAATGTCGCAAAAGTATAAAAAGATATTCCGACCGGAAGCACGATGTCCGAATGCGGCGGGTGATACGCGATGCCCATCGACGCCATCAGCGCGCTGAAGTTGTCGAGCAGGAACTGCCCGTATTTGAAGTAGCCGAGCATGCCCAGATTGGCGACGACCGACAGCGTCATCCACGCCCGCCGCGCGAGCGGTTGCTCCGATTTCACCAAGCCTTGCGCCGCATACCAATCGACCACCGTCGACACCCACAACAGGATGACGAACGGCGGATTCCACGCCGAATAAAAAATGTAGCTCGCGATGAGCAGGTTTACTTTCTTCGTCGTCCAGCCCAACGGCAACGAATGCATCGCGAGAACGAGCGCAAAGAACGCCACGAACGTAAGCGAATTGAAGACCATGTTCGCTCCCCGCGAAATGGTTCAGTGCGCGCGGCGTATGTACCCTGACTCGGCGCGCGGGCGAATAGTGCCAGCCTTTTATCCGCGGCGCTAGCGATAGACATGCGCTGAATTCGTTTCAGTGAACGCGACGGAGTTCCCGCCTCAAGTCAACTTTTACGACATTGCCAAGACTTTTATCTATGAAACGTCACTGAAAGCCATTGCGGAATATGATGTCGTCTGACGGCTGCCACTCGACGGCGCCGATATCGCAATGCGCTCCTTGCGGGCGTGCGACGCCTCGTTGATCGAATGGCGGACACGCCGAACCGTCGTCACCGGTATCAATCGCCGAGCCGCCTGCGCCGGGCAGCAAGGTGATCGTCGATCCGCCGTGATCGGCTGGCGAACTCAACTTTGGGTCGATCGTGGATACACTCAGGCAGACGCTCAGCGCGTCCGGACAGTCGTGCTCCAGAACGCTGCTGGCGACAAATGCAAAGTTGGGAGCCGGTTCGTAGATATCCGCCGCGCTTCCGAGCGATGTACTGTTCGACCAAAAGATAGAGTTCGTTATAACGATGCTGCCTAGGCTTCCGGATTGCAGATTCGATATAGCGCCACCTTCTTTGGCCGCGAAATTCCCGGCAAACGTGGCATTTTTAATCGCAAGCGGAGCGTTAGAGAAAAGATCAATTGCTCCCCCTTGCCCAGCATCGCTGAGGTTTTCGAAGAATGTGGTATTGACAATGTCCAGCTGGACATTTGCAGCTTCAATTGCTCCTCCGTCGTAATCAGCCCCGTTATTCGTAAAAGTACAACCCGAAATAAGCGTTGAGCCCACGCTGTCCGTTGAATCAATAAAAATAGCCCCGCCCCCGCCGAACGAAAAATTATTATGAAAGACTGAATTCGTGATCGTGGGGGTCGCGATGATATTAGAAAACGCTATTGCACCACCGTCGCCGCCAGTTCCATTTCCTACAAAGGCCAAGTTCGATAGAACGGGGCTGCAAGTGGCATCGTCATCCGAGCTGCAATAAAAACCACCTCCTTCATGAGAATCGGCTCCGAACGCGGCAAAGCCTCCGACCACTAGAAATCCATCAAGAACCGTATCCGATGTAATGGGCACTGCGGTACTCGGCTGCATCGTCACAACGTGATAACTGTTCCTTCCCTTGATATTACTTGGCGTTCGATTCATCCAATCACCGGTATCGGTATCGTTGTGATCAACGTCACCGCTAAGCACCGTTTGGTTGATCGACGGCAACCGCTGATCAACGGAGGATTCGTCGCCTGCAAACCCACCGTACATTTTTGTGCCGGGCGAAATGTCGAAACTGAAAGTCGGATCACTTCCTTTGCCGGCTGGCGTGTAGACGCCTTTCGCCACCCAAATTTCCTTACACCCCGTCAGTAGCGCGAACTGCGGATGTACAAACGCATTGACCCATGAACTCCCGTCGTTCTTGCCGGTAGCGTTTCCGTTGACATAGCAGACCGCCGCGCAGCTGGAGCCGAACTGAAGAACGGCGAATCCGGCCAAGCATTGAAGATAGTTTTTTGACTTCACGGCTCACCTCAAAACGTCAGCCGAGAGGATAAGGAGCGTTCTCGTACTAAATGCGACGAGAAACGGATGATAGTCGGACATAGGTTACTTGCAGCGGATGTTAAACTTATCGTCTCTCGCCGCTTGCGACTCCGCCATGTCCATCTCCGCCGTCAAACTTGACCTCGACTACACCCTCGAGCACAAATACACCCGCGCCGAAGGCCGCGTTTATCTGTCCGGCGTGCAGGCACTGGTCCGGCTGCCGCTGATGCAGCAGATGCGCGATCGCGCGGCGGGCATCAACACGGCGGGGTTCATTTCCGGCTACCGCGGATCGCCGCTCGGTGGCTTCGATTTGGAGTTGTGGAAGGCGAAGAAACATTTGCAAGCGTCGGCGATCGAGTTTCAGCCGGGTTTGAACGAAGACCTCGGCGCCACGATGGTGTGGGGCACGCAGCAGGCCAATCTTTTTCCCGGCGCGAAGTACGACGGCGTGTTCGCGATGTGGTACGGCAAAGGTCCGGGTGTCGATCGCAGCGGCGACGTGTTCAAGCACGGCAACGCGGCTGGCACGTCGAAGAATGGCGGCGTGCTCGCGCTGGCGGCGGACGATCATGCGTGCCGTTCGTCGACGTTGCCGCACGGATCGGAACTGGAATTCGTGTCGGCGATGATGCCGATCCTCAATCCCGCCGGCGTGCAGGACATTCTTGATATGGGAATGTTGGGCTGGGCGATGAGCCGGTTCACCGGCCGCTGGGTCGGATTCAAGACGATCGCGGAGACGGTGGAATCGTCGGCCAGCGTGAACGTGAATCCGCATCAGCTCGACATCGTGATTCCGCAGGATTTCGCGCTGCCGGCGGGCGGACTCAACATCCGCTGGCCCGATCCGCCGCTCAATCAGGAAATGCGATTGCATCAATATGCGGTGGACGCGGCGTGCGCGTTCGCGCGTGCGAACCGTATCGATCGCGTCATCATCGATTCGCCGAAAGCGCGACTCGGCATCGTCACGACGGGCAAGAGTTATCTCGACGTTTTGCAGGCGCTCGAATATCTCGGCATCGATGCGCGCGCGGCAGCCGACATTGGTATACGTGTATACAAAGTCGGCATGACGTGGCCGCTGGAGCCGATCGGCATCCGCGAATTCGCGAAGGGACTCGAAGACATCATCGTCGTCGAGGAGAAGCGCTCGTTCATCGAATCGCAGATGAAAGAGTTGATGTACAACTGGGCCGATCTAACAGGTAGTAAATCCACGCGGCCGTCGATCATCGGCAAGTACGACGAATCCGGTGCGTGGGTATTGCCGTCGACGAACGAATTGACGCCGGCGATGATCGCGCAGGTCATCGCGAAGCGGCTGGGAAAATTCTTCACCAGCGACGCAATTACGTCGCGTCTGCGCTGGATCGAAGAGAAAGAAAAAGAACTCACGCTGCCGCGCGCGAATTTTCCGCGCGCGGCGCATTACTGTTCGGGCTGCCCACACAACACGTCGACGGCGGTGCCGGAAGGCTCGCGCGGGCTCGGCGGCATCGGCTGTCACTACATGGTGACGTGGATGGATCGGCGAACCGAAACCTTCACGCAGATGGGAGGCGAAGGCGCGACGTGGTGCGGCCAGGCGCCGTTCACCGAAACGAAGCACGTGTTCCAGAACCTGGGCGACGGCACGTATTTTCATTCCGGCTCGCTCGCCGTGCGTCAGGCGATCGCGGCGAAGGTCAACATCACGTACAAAATTTTGTACAACGATGCAGTCGCGATGACGGGCGGTCAGCCCGTCGACGGCACACTTACCGTTCCGGACATCGCGCACCAGATGCGCAGCGAAGGTGTGCAGACGATCATCGTGATGTCCGACGACATCGAGAAATGGTCGGACCAGTCGATCTTTCCGACGAACATCGAATTCATCCATCGCGACGAACTGGATGCCGTACAGAAACGCATGCGCGAAATCGAAGGCGTGTCCGTATTGATCTACGACCAGACGTGCGCAACGGAAAAACGCCGTCGCCGCAAACGCGGACGCATGGAAGATCCGAAGAAACGCGTGTTCATTAATTCGCTGGTTTGCGAAGGTTGCGGCGATTGCGGCGAAAAATCGTTCTGCGTTTCCGTGTTGCCGAAGGAAACCGAATACGGCCGCAAGCGCGAGATCGATCAGAGCAATTGCAACAAGGATTATTCCTGCGTCAAAGGATTCTGTCCGAGCTTCGTGACGGTTCACGGCGGCGGATTGAAAAAGAAAAAAGGCGGTGCTGGAAAAGTGGATTTCTCCACATTGCCGCATCCGACGTTCGCGACCAGTCTCGATCAGCCGTGGAACATCCTCGTCACCGGTATCGGTGGCACGGGCGTGGTCACCATCGGCGCGCTGATCGGCATGGCCGCGCATCTGGAAGGCAAGGGCGCGACAGTGCTCGATCAAACAGGCCTCGCTCAGAAAGGCGGCGCGGTGACATGCCATCTGCGCATCGCGAGAACGCCAGCGGACATTCACGCCGTGCGCATCGCCGCTGGCGAAGCGGACCTCGTGCTTGGCTGCGACATGGTCGTCGTCAACGATTATTGGGCGCTGTCGAAAATCCGCGCAGGCCGTTCGCGCGTCGTGCTCAACACCTACGAGGCGATGCCCGGCACGTTCACGACGAAGCCGGATCTGCAATTTCCCGCGCACCAGATCGTCGATGCGGTGAAAACCGCGCTCGACGGCGGCACGCCGGAACTCGTCGACGCAACGGAACTCGCCACCGCGCTGCTCGGCGATTCGATCGCGAGCAATCTCTTCATGCTCGGCTATGGCTGGCAGAAAGGCTGGGTGCCGGTAAGTCTCGATGCGTTGATGCGCGCCGTGGAACTCAACGGCGCCGCGATCGAGATGAACAAGACGGCGTTCAATTGGGGTCGCATGGCGGCGATCGACATCGCGAAAGTGCGCGATGCGGCGCTGGGCGCGAACGTGTCGCCGATCGGCGAGGCCGTTCCGTCGTCGATGAACGATCGGCACGTCAGCGAAACGCTTGACGAGATGATTGCGCGACGCGTCGGCTTCCTGACCGACTATCAAAACGTGGCGTATGCGCAAAAATTCAAAGCGCTCGTCGATAAAGTTCGCGCGACCGAACAACAGAAAACGCCGGGCTCGACAACGTTGTCTGAGGCCGTCGCGCGCTACGCGTTCAAGCTGATGGCGTACAAGGACGAATACGAAGTCGCGCGTTTGTATACATCGGGCGATTTCGAGAAACGCATCCGCGACACGTTCGACGGCGACTACAAAATCCATTTCCATCTCGCACCGCCGACATTCGCGCGCCGCGACAGCGAAGGCAAGTTGCGCAAGTCCGAATTCGGTCCGTGGATGTTCCGCGCGTTCGAGCTGCTCGCGAAGTTCAAGGGTTTGCGCGGCGGTGCGCTCGACGTGTTCGGCTACACCGCCGAGCGCAAGATGGAGCGCAAGCTGATCGAGGATTACGCCGTCACCGTCGATGAACTACTCGCGCGGCTCGATCGCGACAATAACGCGCTTGCGGTGGAAATCGCGTCGATTCCGGAACAGATTCGCGGCTACGGTCACATCAAGGAAGCGAATTTCGCGAAAGCCAAATCACGTTGGGACGAATTGATGGCGGCGTGGCGCAATCCATCGGCGGCGCGCGCCGCGGCATAATTAAGCGCGATCGGTTTCGATCAGATCGACGTATTGAAAGCGCGCGTCGCGCAAAACGCGTTCGCCGCGCGTCAGCGGAATCGATTGCGCGAACAACGGGCTGTCGTAGACGCAGGTGTGGAATTCGCCGTTTTCGCCGCACGGATCGCACGATGTCGGAAGGTCGGCGAACAGTTCGGTGTCGAAATCGCGGCCGCAGAATTCTGCGCCGAGTTGCTGGGTGTCGACGCAGCTCAAAATCGCGCGATGTCCGCGTTCGACGAAATGCCGCGCCAGTTTCGATGTGTCTTCACCCCAGATCGGATACACGCCGCGCCAGCGCAGATGCGCGAGCATCGCTTCGCGATAGTGGCGCACGTCGTCGAGAAACAGATCGCCGAACGCGATGTGTTGCACGTCGCTCGATGTCATTTCGCGCGCACGGTCGAGCGCGCTCGCGAATGCAGATTCGTAGATGTCGTTGGACGCCTGCGCCGAAATGCCGGCTTCGATCAGCGGCAGTCGCAGCATGTCCGCTTGGCGATGCAGGATCGATCGCCGCACGCCGTGAATCGCGATGCGTTCGTAGGTGCTCGTGACCGTCGTCACGAGACCGACGACGCGATAACTTTCGTCGCCGAGCAGCCGGTCGAGCGCGAGCGTGGAATCCTTGCCACCGCTCCACGCAAGTAAGACCGGCGTGCTCACGCGTCTTGTCGTTGCCAGATCAGCAGAAGATTGTTCGCCGGCATCGGCACGTCGTCGATCAGCGCGAAACCGGCGGCGCGTGCGAGTGCGTTGACGGCTTCGAAATCGCGAATGCCCATGTGCGCGCCGCGCGACTTGAGCGATCGATCGAACGCGGCGTTGCTGTCGCTCGTGAAGCGACCGTCGATGTTGAACGGTCCGTAGATGGCGAGTTTTGCGTCCGGCGTCGTGATCGACGGCAGGTTTCGAAACAGCGTTTCGACTTCCGGCCAGCTCATGATGTGCAGCGTGTTCGCGCTGAAGATCGCGTCGTAGTTTCCGCTCGGCCACGCGTGCGTGACGTCGAACTCGAACGGCGCGGGCGTGTTCGGCAAACCGGCTTCGTCGAGCCATGCGCGCACGCTCGGCAGGTTTTCGGCGCGATCGGACGATTGCCAGATCAGCGTCGGCAACTGCGCGGCGAAATAAGCGGCGTGCTGTCCAGTGCCGCTGCCGATTTCGAGTACGCGTTCGCGATCGCTGAAATGCGCGTGCAGGACCGCGAGGATCGGATCCTTGTTACGTTCGCAGGCGTCGGAGTATTGCTTGGCGGAATTCGCGGTCGTCATCCGCGGATTGTGCCTCAATCCGCGGTGACGTTTCCGGTTTTGCGGTGGTCACGCCGGCATCGGCGACATCGAGTGCGTGCAGAATCTTCAGCGCGCGCCGCCGTTCGAGGAGTGCGATGTTCGGATTGCGAAACCGGATGCGATCCACGACATCACTCGCGTCGACACGGGTTGAGAAAAATCGCCGCGGTTCCTTCGATGTACGGAAGAAACCGCGACGGACGGGGAATAATTGCCGAGCGCGCGGCACCACGCGCTCGGTTCGGTCGCTGTAATCATTCGCCGTCCGGCTTGCCGGCGCCCGGCTGCGGCGCGCCCGGTCCGTTCTTGTCGCCACGCGGGCCGTGCATGCCTGGGCCGCCCGGACCGCGCCCGCCATCCATCGGACCGTGTTCGTGGCGCAGTGACCATTCGGCGTAGCGCTTGTACGTGTCTTCGCCGAGCGCCTTGCGCAGTTGGTCGGACGTCTGCGCATCGATGCGCTCGTGGTCGTCGCGCATCTGCTTGCGCAGCGCTTCCATCTGGGTGCGCAGTTTCGATGCGGCGGAGTCCATCGCGTCGCGCTTCTGCATCAGGATGCGGCGCACGTCGGCTTGCTGCGCGGGCGTCAGGTCGCTCGTCGCGAGCATTTCGGCGGACGGCACGCGTTCACCGGGCGGATGTCCTGGCGGACCCATCGGCTGCGCGCCGACATCAACGGCGGCGAGCGCAGTGAACAAAGCGGCGGCGAGAATCAATCGTTTCATGGTGTTTCTCCTTTGCTTGGGGCAATCGTTCGGTGCAGGTCAATCTATTCCTGCACCGCGTAAATTTGGTGCAGACACTGTGGAGAAATTGCGGAGATTGAAACGCCGCGGTTTCGCACGCGCACACAAGGCCGTATCGTTGCGGCATGCGACTTTGGCAACGACTCTTCCTGGCATTCGCGGTGCTCAGCGGCGCGGCGCTGATCGCGTTCGCGGTGTGGCAGGAACACAGTTTCCGGCGCGGATTCATCGGGTATCTCGACGAAGTGACCAAACAGCGTCTGGCACCGTCGATGGCGCGTCTCGCCGCTGCGTACGCGCAACACGGCGACTGGAATTTCCTGCGCGCCGATCCGACGCAGTTCGTCGATCTGATCGAGCCGATCCCGCACGGATTTCACGGACGCGGATTCGATCGTCCACCACCACCGCCGCCCGATGATGAGCGGCCGCCACCGGAAGAAGGGAACGGACCACCGCCGGGTCATCCGCCACGCGGTCCGGATTTGATGTCGCGTCTGGTGTTGCTCGACAACAGCGGCGCGTATGTCGCCGGCAGCACTACCGTTTCCAACGCCGCCGCCGAATTGCCGGTCACACTCGACGGCACGACGATCGGAAAATTGCGGCTCGGTACGATTCCGCAGATCGGCAGCGCGACTGACGTCGCGTTCGCACACGCGCAAACGCGCAGCGCGGCATTGGCGGGCGCGGCGATATTGATCGGCGCGTTGTTGTTTTCGTTCGTGCTCGCGCGTTGGCTGCTCGCGCCCGTGCGCGCGTTGGCGAGCGGCACGCGCGCGCTCGCGACGGGAGACTTCTCGCAACGCATCGATTCGCAGCGCACCGACGAACTCGGTGCGTTGTCGCGCGACTTCAATCATCTCGCCGTCACGCTCGAACAATCGCGCGAGGCGCGCCGCAAATGGGGCGCGGATATCGCGCACGAATTGCGCACGCCGCTGAGCATTCTTCGCGGCGAAATCCAGGCGATGCAGGACGGCGTTCGCGCGACAACGCCGCAAGCGCTCGATTCGTTGCAAACAGAGTGTGCGCGTCTCGGCGGATTGATCGAAGATCTGTATCACCTGTCACTCGCCGACGCCGGTGCGCTCGACTATCGCTTCGAAGTGCTCGATCTCGATGAAATCGTTGCCGATGCGATCGATGCGCACAAAGATGCGTGCGCGGCGAAAGGTCTAGAACTCACGAGTGATGTGCAGCCGCACGCGATCGTCGATGGTGATGCGCGACGCCTGTCGCAACTGCTCGACAATCTGCTGACCAATTCGCAGCGCTACACCGATGCGCCCGGCCGCATTCGTGTCGCAATCACATCCGACGCGAAGTTCGCGCGTCTCATCGTCGACGACACCGCACCCGGCGTGCCGCCGTCGGCGTTGCCGCAGTTGTTCGATCGGTTGTTCCGCGTGGAGTCGTCGCGCAGTCGCGCGGTCGGCGGCGCGGGACTGGGGTTGTCGATCGCGAAAGCGATCGTCGAAGCGCATCACGGACGCGTCGTCGCGGAAGCATCGTCGCTCGGTGGATTGCGCATCGTCGTCGAACTGCCGAGGGCGACATGAGCCAGCACGTTCTCGTCGTCGAGGATGAACCGAAAATCGCCGCGCTGCTGCGTGATTATCTCGCCAATGCAGGCTACGAAGTGACCGTGCTCGACAGCGGCGCCGTCGCAGCGAATTGGGTGCGCGAACATGCGCCGGATGCGGTGTTGCTCGACATCATGCTACCCGGACAAAGCGGACTCGAGGTGTGCAAGTCCATCCGAGGATTCTCGAACGTGCCGGTGTTGATGGTGACGGCGCGCGTGGAGGAAATCGATCGGCTGCTCGGTCTCGAACTCGGCGCGGACGATTACATCTGCAAGCCGTTCAGTCCGCGCGAGGTCGTGGCGCGCGTGAAAGCGGTGTTGCGCCGGATGAGCGCGATCGCGCAGGCGGCGCCGTCGCCGATCGAACTGGATGAGTCACGGTTCGAAGTTCGTGTTCGCGGACAACCGATGTCGGTGACGCCGGTCGAGTTTCGTTTGCTGCGGAAATTACTTGCGCAGCCGGGGCGTGTGTTTTCGCGGCAGCAGTTGATGGATGCGGCGTATCGGGATCATCGGGTTGTTAGCGATCGGACGGTGGATAGTCATATGAAAAATTTGCGGCGGAAGCTTGATGAGGCGGGGTTTGATCCGGTTACGTCGGTGTATGGGGTTGGGTATCGGTTGGAACTTGTTGCCGAATGATTTTGTGGGTGGTTGGTTTTGGAGCAACAGCTTCCGCCGCAAGCGGCGGGTAACTTTTTGCTCAACGGCAAAAAGTCACCAAAAAACGTTTCTTTATTGTTCTCGGAGTCTGTTGTCCGCAGACAGCACGTCCGTGCTGCTGGCTGCGGACCGCGCGCATCCCCGCGCGCGATCACCCTCGCTCCAGCTTGCAGGTGACCGGTATCAAGCTTCTTGTAAAAGATCACTGCACGCCGTGCTCTCGCGGTGGGCCTACAAAAGCAAGACAGAGAAAAAGATCTTGCTCTTAACCTCACCGCCCTTGGCTTAGTGCCGTCCAGAGTTTCAAGAAGCTTGATACCGGTCACGCGCAGTCTGCTACGACGGTGATCGCGCGCAGGAAGCGCGCGGTTCGCGCACGGATCAGGGATGTCCGATCGCGAACAGGGATCTAGGGGAGAAAAAGAAACGTTTTTTGGTGACTTTTTGCCGTTTAGCAAAAAGTTACCCGCTCGTTCCGAGCGGAAGCTCTAGCTACAAATCCAATCACGAACGCGTCAAATCTTCGCGCTGCCGAGCAAACGGCCGGGCAATGAACGAATCCGGTTGAGCAGCGCGGCGGGAAGTTTGTTGAGCGTCGATTGCAGATTGCTCTCACGCGGCGGCGATGCGGTAAAACGTCGAGCGGCTTGCGGATTCTGTTTGAGCTGCCAATACCGACCGATGGCCGAGTCGACACTGAGCCGACACGTTCCCATACGAACCGGCTTCAGCAGCATGCGATAAACCTGACCCTCGTTGATCAGTTCGATCACCGTCTGCGCGTTGGCGCGTTCGGTGAGCACAACGGTCGCGATGTGCGGATGATGCAGCTTCAACGCTTTCAGAAAACCGGTCAGATCGCTGCGTCCGGCGGCGGTCTCTGAGATGACGACGCCGGTTTCCTGCTGTTCCATGATTTGCAGCGCGCGCTCGGCGTTGTTGGCGAAATTCACTTTGTAGTACGGCTGCAGGATTTCGCGCAGGCGTTGCTGCACCGTCGAATCCGGTTCGATCACGAGCACGCCGACGTTCGTTCGCGCACGATCGTGTTCGTTCTGCGGAAGCTGGTCGCGTGGAATCACCGGCGCTTCGCGCGCGGTGATCGCCGCTTCGCTAACGAGTTCGCGCAGTTCGGTGTTATCCCACGGTTTGTGGACGAACCGATACACTTCGCCTTCGTTTACCGAACTGATGACGGCTTTCAGATCGGAATAACCGGTGAGCAAGACGCGCAATGCGCGCGGATGCGCTTCTTTAATATCGCGCAATACATCGACGCCGACTTTTTCCGGCATGCGCTGATCGCAGATCACGACATCGACATCGTGCTGCTTGGCGAGCGCGACGGCTTCGAGCGGGTTGGTCGTCTGGAACGTTTCGTAATCGCGGAACAGCGCTTTGAGCGCGCGCAGGATGCGTGCCTCGTCGTCGATGAGCAGAATGCGCAAACCACCCGCCACGCGATTTCCCCTAATGTGCGGTCTCGTCAGGCCGCGTTGGCTGTCGCCGCCGGGGTGCCGGCGGAGGGGCCATCCACAGGCAGACTAATGATGAACGTCGAGCCTTTCTTTGGCGTCGTTCTCACTTTGACCGAGCCGTTGTGGCCCTTGATGATCTTGTGGACGATGGAAAGGCCCAATCCGGTGCCCTCGCCGACCGGCTTGGTGGTGAAGAACGGATCGAAGATTTTCGGCAACACGTCGTCGGTGATGCCGCAGCCGGTGTCGGTGAAACTCATTTCCACCGCATTGCCGACGGGCTTGCTTTCGATGGTGATCGTGCCGTCGCCCTCGATCGATTGCGCGGCGTTCGTGATGAGGTTCAAAAACACCTGATTCATCTGCGACGCCATGCAGCGCACTTTCGGCAACGGCTGCAGGTTCTTCACGACTTTCACGCGATCGCGCAATTGATGCTGCGCGATCATGAGGGCGCTGTCGAGGCCTTCGTTGAGATCGACCGAATCCATGCCGTCGCGATCGACGCGCGAAAAACCTTTGAGGTTCTGCACGAGGCTCGCGAGCTGCGTGAGTCCGTCGCCGGCGTCGCCGAGCAATTCTTTCGCGTCTTTCAACAACGACGACGATTCGAGATTCGCGCGCGCCTCGAACAATTTGCGCCGCGCTTCCTCGACGTACTTGACGAGCTTGTCGAGCGCGGCTTTGTCGGCGCCGAAAATCAGATCAACCGGTTGCAAACACAACTGCACGGCCGCGTCGTACTGTTTGACGAGCTTGCGGTAATCGTCGAGCAGATCGCCGATCACCTCGACATTGCTTTTCACGAAACCGAGCGGCGTGTTGATCTCGTGCGCCACACCCGCGACCATTTGGCCGAGTGAGGCGAGTTTGGTGGTGTGGATGACCTGCGACTGCGTCGCCTGCAGTTTCTTGATTTCATCCTGCGAGCGCGTTTCGCGCACAGCGAAGCCGGCGTTCTTCTTGCGCTCCTGCAACCACAGGAAGACAAGGGCTCCGCACACGACCAGCAGCAGGACGATGAACCCGACAAGCATCCACGTTCTCCGTTCGGGCGCAGTATAAACGGCAAAACGCCGGCCAGCGTCAACGCTGATGCGCCTTTTCCGCACGTGCGTCGGACATTTCGGCAGTCAGTTCGGATTTAGGTTCGTCGTCAACGAATGCCTTCGCGAGCCGTTTGTACGAGACATTCCATCACGGAGGACTCGACATGAAACGCACCGTCATCGCACTTTCGCTCCTGCTCGCCGGCATCGGCGCCGCGAACGCGCAAAGCGCGGGCGAGAACGCCCAGCGCGACACCGATCAGCAGCAACGCATCGAACAGGGCCTGCAATCGGGTCAGTTGAACACGCGCGAAACCGGCCGTCTGGAACGGCAGGAACAGTCGATAGACCGCCAGGAAGCGCACGACGAAAAATCCGGCGGACAGCTTACGTCGCAGGAACAGGCGCGCATCAATCACGAACAGAACGCGGTCAGCCGCAACATCTATAACGACAAGCACAACGCGGCGACGGGCAATCCGAATTCGGCCTCGTCACGCCGCCTGCAATCCGATGCACAGCGCGACGCGAACCAGCAGCAGCGCATTGCCAACGGCCAGAACTCAGGCCAGTTGACCAGCCGCGAAGCCGGCCATCTGGAAAGCGGGCAAGCGCGCGTGAATCGCAACGAGGCGAACGCGGCGGCCAATGGACGTGTCGGCGCGGGCGAACAGGGCCGCATCGAGGGCCGCGACAATAATCAGAGCCGTCGCGTTTACGACAAGAAGCACAACGGCAAAACAGACTGATTCAACGTGTCGGTGAGAGAGAACGGAGCGCCGCGCATCGGGCGCTCCGTTTTTTTCTTACTCGAGCGTGACGCGCATGCGGTTATCGTCGGACACACGATCGATCAGTTTGTTGTACGGATCGATGCCGGCTTCGTACGGTTTTTCGTCGACCGTCACCGTCACCGTGCTGTCGCCGTCGGCGATGGTTTGCTTCTGTAGATACAGCACTTTCTGATTGCGTTCCTTACCGTCGGGCGCCTGCGAGAACACGCCGATGTCGACCGGGATATCCATCTTCGCCGGCGTTTCCTTGCCGACGCCATCGGAATACACCTTCGCGGTGTGCAGCTTCAGGGTGACGTCGTATTTGCCGTCGGCGCGTTTTTTCGCCGTCGCTTCGGTGACGCGGTTGTCGTACAGCGTGATCTTGTTGAACAGATCGTCGATCAATCCGGCGTATTTCGGATCGGCATCCGCACACAGATAATCCATGAATTCGCGCGTGGTCGTGTACGGCGGTTGCTGAAACGCCTTGTCGTGATCGTAGCGCGACAAAACCTTGTCGACGGTTTCCTCGCCGAGATAATCCTTCAGCGCATACATCACCACCGATCCTTTGCGGTAATGGATGTACTGCTGATTCTCGTTAAGCGCGATCGGTAATTCCTCCACCACTTCGCCGCCGCGACCGGATAGATAACGGTCGAGCTCATATTTCAGAAACTTGCGCATCTGTGACGGTCCGTACTCGGCTTCCTGCACCATCAGCGCGGAATATTGCGCGAAGGTTTCATCGAGCATCGTCACGCCTTGCAGGAATGCGCCGATGACCTGATGCGCCCACCACTGATGCCCGAGTTCGTGTGCGGTGACGTAGAACACGTAGTCGATGTCGTCCGGATCGCGCAGGTCGGCGATGAAACCGATGGATTCGGAAAACGGAACCGTGTTGGCGAAACTTTGCGCGAACGAATCGTAGTCGGGGAATTCGAGGATGCGCATCTGGCGAAACTGGAACGGTGAATACGCCGTGCTGTAGTGCGCCAGCGATTTCTTCATCGCGTACATCATGCGGTCGACGTTGAACTCGTGCGCCGGATCGTAATAGACCTCGAGCGCCACATCGTTCCATTTGTCGCGTTTGACCTTGTACGCGGCCGACTGGAACGAGAAGAAATCCAGGATCGGCTTGTCCATCTTGTAGTGGAAAAAGTGACGGCCCTGATCAGTCCATTCGTGATCGAGATAACCCGGCGCGAGCGCGATCTGATCGGCATCCGTGGAAACGGTCGTCTCGAAATTCACCCAGTCGGCATCGCGGCCGAGCAGGTTGAATTGCCGCGCGGCTTCGTCGTCGATTTTCGGCATGCGCGGCAATTGCGGCAGACCGTATTTGCGGCGATCGTTGCGATCCTGTAGTTGACCGTTTTCGTCGTAACCGAAATGCGGCAAGTTTCCGCTATCGAGGAACGTGCCGTTATAGACCACGCGCGTGTCGGTCGGCGAATTACGGAAACCTTTGCTCCAGTATTGAAGCTGGAAATCGAACTTCATCGTCGCGCCGGGCGCAAGCGGTTCGCGCAACTTGTAAATCGTGTAGCCGTTGACGTGATCGTCGCTGACGACATCGTGCGGGGGGAAATCCGCCTTCACGAGTTTCATCTCGATCGGCAGGCGCATGTGCAGCGTGTCGATTGGTTTGTCGGTCTTGTTGGTCAGCACGTATGTGCCGCTGATTTCCGCGCGGCGCTCGTGCGGAAACAGATCGACGGCGACGTTGACGTCGGTGATCTTCGGCTGCGGAAGATCCTTGTACTGCCGGTAGGTTTTTTCGTAGTCGGCGCGCTGCTGCTTGGCGACGTCGCTCGGCGTATAGCGATTCAGCACGTTCGTGTTGTAGAAAATCCAGACGCCGAGTGCGACGAAACCGATCGCCGACACCGCGACCAACGTGCGCGCCGGTCCGCGGAATCGCGCGCGCGCGGTGCGCGAACGTTCGCGCCAGCCGGCCACCGTTCCGCGCGGCCAGTAGAGTGCCGCGACGACCATCAGTCCGAGCGCGAAAAACGCCCAGTACGTGCGCAGCCACAGATGACCGGCGAGGAAATGGCCGTAGCCGTTCATGTCGGAATACGGCGCGCCCGGCGCCGACCCGTACGAATACAAATGATGTTCGAAATGCAATTGCGACAACGCGATCCGGCTGACGAAGAACAGCACGATGAGCAGATAGCCCATGAACTTGTTGTTCGCGATCACCTGGAAAAAGAGCGCGAGCGCGGCGAGCAGCACG
>DATBAU010000124.1:0-2392 GCA_036271355.1 Rudaea sp.
GCCGGATGCAAAAGGCGACAAAATATACAATGGCGCGGTCGACAACGCGACCGGCACGATGGCGCTGATCGAACTCGCGCGCGCGTTCGCGCACGGCCCGAAGCCGGAACGCACCGTGCTTTTCCTCAACGTCACCGCCGAGGAAAAGGGTTTGCTCGGTTCGGAATACTACGCGGCGAAACCGCTGTACCCGCTCGCGAAAACCGTCGCCGACATCAATATGGATGCGCTCGACCCAATCGGCCCCGCGAAGAACTGGTCGCAATCGGGCAGCGCGAAATCCGACTTGCTCGACCTCGTCATCGCCGACGCGAAAGCGGGCGGGCTGTATTTCTCAGACGACGCGCATCCCGAAAGCGGCAGCTTCTTCCGCTCGGATCATTTCTCGTTCGCCAAGCGCGGCGTCCCGGCGCTGTCGTTCGAATCGGGTAACGACCTCGTCCACGGCGGAAAGGCGGCGGGTGAAGCGCAAGGCAAGGAATATATCGCGCATCACTACCATCAGCCGGCCGACGAATGGCAGGCGAGCTGGACATTCGCCGGCATGCAGCACGATCTCGGAATTCTCTACAACGTCGGTGTGGATCTGGCGGATTCGTCCAAGTGGCCGAACTGGACGCAGGATTCGGAATTCCGCGCGACCCGCGACGCGACGGCGTCGGAGCGAAAGTAATTTTCAGCCGGCGCGAAAAAGTAACGCGACCGGCAGGCGCGACAGAATCTCGGCGACGGGCAATGCACCGCCCGTCGTTACGATGTCGCCGCCATTGAGAACATCGACGAACGCGCCGTCGTCGAGCACGACGGCCGTGTCGTCCCACGCGGAGGGATCGATCAACGGCATCGATAGCGTGCCGCTCGCGATGGAATTCGCCCAACGTGACGCGACGCAGACGAGTCGAGCGCCTTCTAAACGTCGTTCGAATGCGATCACGTGCGCAGCGCGCGATCCGCTGATGCTGAGCGGAACATATTCGCCGGATGCGAACAGCGCTGGCCATTCCGCGCGATGGCGCAACAGACGCGCGATGAGTTGTTGTTTGATCGCGCCGTTGCGCCACGCGGACAACGCATCCGCCATCGAAATTTGCGTGGCCAATGCCGCAGCACGCGCATCGAAGTCGACGCGACGGCGGTTATCCGGGTCGACGAGACTGAAATCCCACCACTCGCAACCCTGATACAAGTCCGGCACGCCGGGCGTCGTCAGTCGCAAAAATGTTTGTGTGAGGCTGCTCAGCGCGGCGGCGGGCGCGATCGAATCGATGTAACTCACGAGATCGCTTACGAACGATTCGCTGCCGAGAATCGCATCGAGGAAATTCAGGCAACTTTCTTCGTACGCGGCGTTCGGTGCGATCCAGCTGGAGTGTCGTTTCGATTCGCGCAACGCCTTGGTCCACCATTGCGTGATCCGGTCGCGAAAGTCCTCGCGACTGCCGTCGAGCGGCCACGCACCCACGAGCGTCTGGTACAGCATGAATTCGTCGACGCTATCCGGTGCTGCCGCGCCGCTCAACACGCGCTTGTGCGTGACATTCATTTCCATCCAGCGCGACACCGCTTCCGACCATCGTTCCGCGTCGTCGCTGATCGCAGCGAGTCGCATGCGCGCATCTTCGCCGCGTTTGTGATCGTGCGTAGCGGTGGCGAGCAGGCTATTCGGAAAACGTCGCGCACGCGCACTGCAGCCGGCGTGGAATTCATCGCTGCCCATCGAAAACGCGTTCGGGTCGGAGCCGACTTCGTTGCGCGAAATCAGGCGCAACTCGCGATAGAAAACCGTGTCCTCTGTCGCCTTGGCAGCGATCGGCGCGGTGAGTTGCTGGAAGCGTGCGGCGGTTTCGAATTGCGCTGATTGCAGATTCTCGTCGAGCAAATCGCGCAAGGCACGCGCGATGAAATCGAGCGCGTCGTAATCTTCCGCCTTCAGTTCGCGTGTCGTTCGCTCGAGGGCAAACGCGAGGATCGCCGCGTCTTCCGGCGCCAACGCGCCCGGCATTCCGTAGCAGCGGTACACCGGAAAAGCGACGACGAGTTCGACCAGCGCACGTTTGATCGATGCGTACGTGAGATGCGCGCTTTCGCCGACTTGCGCGGCGAGCGCGTGAAAACATCGCGCGACGCGACTCAGGTCCGCGATGAAACTCTCGCCGAGAATTTGACGCCGTGCGTCGGCGAGCGCACCGCGAAACTCCCACGGTTTTCCGCTGACGCGACGCCACAAAACATCGAGCGTGTTTTGACCTGCCGGATTGTGCAGAAGCGCCGAAACCTGATCCATGAAGTCGTAACCGGTCGTGCCGGCGACGCCCCAGTCGCGCTGCGGTTCGTGCGACGCGAAAATCTTTTCGACGACGATGTACGGCGGCGCATCGCGCAATTCCGCCGG
>DATBAU010000125.1:0-5558 GCA_036271355.1 Rudaea sp.
CAGTGCCGGCAATGACATCCGCGCCTGCATTCTCCCGTCGCGTCGCACGCATCTGTTTGCCCGCGCTGGCACTCATTCTTTGCGGCTGTAGCAACGCCGTGTTCGATCCGGCCGGCGACATCGCGCGCGAACAGCGCGACATCATCCTTATATCCACGGCGTTGATGCTGCTCATCATCATTCCGGTGATGGTGCTGATCGTCCTGTTCGCGTGGCGCTACCGCAAAGGTAAAGGCGGCACGTACGATCCGACGTTCGATCATTCCACGCCGCTGGAACTCGCGATCTGGTCCGCGCCGCTCCTGATCATCATCGCGCTCGGCGCGTTGACCTGGTCGAGTACGCATCTGCTCGATCCCTTTCGCCCGCTCTCGAAGAATGCGGCCGCAAACAGCAAACCTTCATCGGCGAACGCGGAACCACTGGTGGTCGAGGTCGTATCGCTCGACTGGAAATGGCTATTCATCTATCCCGAACAAGGTATCGCGACGGTCAACGAACTCGCGTTGCCGGTCGATAGGACGGTGCGCTTCGATCTCACGTCGAGCAACATGATGAACGCGTTTTATTCGCCGACACTGGCGGGAATGATCTACACGATGCCCGGCATGCAAAGCCGTCTGTACGCGGTGCTGCGTCGGACCGGCGACTTCGACGGTTTCTCCGGAAACTACAGCGGCGCGGGTTTTTCAGACATGCATTTCCGTCTGAAAGGCGTCGACGAATCCGGTTTCGCGCAATGGCTCGCCGAAGCGAAAGCGAGCAAACAGGCGCTGACGTTGCCCAATTATCTCGCACTTACGAAACCTTCCGAACGCGTGCCCGTGATTCGCTACGCCAGCGTCGATCACGATCTGTATCGGCGCATTCTCGAACGCTGCGTTGACGCAGGCTCGACGTGCATGAGCGATACGATGGCGCACGATCACATGCAAGGTCACGTAGTGCCGCCGACGAACACCAGCGTGCAGCCCGAAAAACCCGAAGGCGCGTTGTTCAAAGCTGGCGATGCGAAGGAAACCGGCGAACATACGTCGGATCACGACGCGGGCAAGCCAGTCCCCGACGACAAAACTCACGGTCACGACTGACGTGGAGCATTCCCAATGACAGACAGCACACTCTCACCCGTTTTCGGCCGTCTCTCGTGGGAATCGATTCCGCTGCACGAGCCTATCCTGCTGGGAACGTTCATCGTCGTCATCGTGCTCGCCATCGGCATCCTCGGCGCGGTCACGTATTTCAAACTGTGGGGATGGTTGTGGCGCGAGTGGCTGACGTCGGTCGATCACAAAAAAATCGGCGTGATGTACATGATCCTCGGCATCATCATGCTGCTGCGCGGATTCGCGGATGCGCTGATGATGCGCCTGCAACAGGCGTGGGCGTTCGGCGCGAGCGAAGGCTATCTCACCGCGCATCACTACGATCAGGTGTTCAGCGCGCACGGCACGATCATGATTTTCTTCGTCGCGATTCCGCTGATCGTAGGTCTCGTGAATTTCGTGATGCCGCTTCAGATCGGTGCGCGCGACGTCGCGTTTCCATTTCTCAACAGTTTGAGCTTGTGGCTCACGGTCGCCGGCGCGCTGCTCGTGATGACGTCGCTGTTCGTCGGCGAATTCAGTCGCGCGGGATGGCTCAACTACGTGCCCGTGTCGAACATCACGAACAGTCCGGACACCGGACCCGACTATTATTTATGGGCGCTGCAAATCGCCGGTGTCGGAACTACGCTGTCCGGCATCAACATGGTCACGACGATCCTGAAAATGCGAGCGCCCGGCATGACGTTGATGAAAATGCCCGTGTTCACGTGGACGGCGTTGTGCAGCAACGTGCTCGTCGTCGCTATTTTCCCCGTGCTGACCGGCGCATTCGCGCTGTTGCTGCTCGATCGTTACGTCGGAACGAATTTCTTCACGAACGATTTCGGCGGCAATCCGATGATGTATTGGAACCTCGTCTGGGTGTGGGGACATCCGGAGGTCTACGTGCTCGTGCTTCCCGCGTTCGGCATCTATTCCGAAGTGACGTCCACGTTTTGCGGCAAGCGCCTGTTCGGTTATTCGTCGATGGTGTATGCGACGGTCGTGATCACGATTCTCTCGTATCTCGTGTGGCTGCATCACTTTTTCACGATGGGCTCGGGCGCGAGCGTCAACAGTTTCTTCGGCATCGCGACGATGGTGATCTCGATCCCGACCGGCGCGAAAATCTTCAACTGGCTGTTCACGATGTATCGCGGCGAAATCCGTTTCGAATTGCCGATGATGTGGGTCGTCGCGTTCATGCTGACGTTCATCGTCGGCGGAATGACCGGCGTTCTGCTCGCCGTGCCGCCGGCGGATTTCGTGCTGCACAACTCGTTGTTCCTCGTCGCGCATTTCCACAACGTCATCATCGCCGGCGTAATATTTGGCCTGTTCGCGGGCATGTATTACTGGTTTCCGAAAGCGTTCGGATTCCGGCTCGATCCGTTCTGGGGCAAGGTCACTTTTTGGGGTTGGGTGATCGGCTATTGGGTCGCATGGACGCCGATCTACATCGTCGGATCGATGGGAACGACGCGGCGCGTGCGGCATTTCGATGATCCATCGCTGCAAATCTGGTTCATCATCGCCGGCATCGGTGCGCTGATCATTCTCGTCGGCATCATCGCATTCATCATCCAGATCGCGGTGAGCATCAAGAACCGCGACAAACTGCGCGACACCACCGGCGATCCGTGGGAAGGTCGCACGCTGGAGTGGTCGACGCCCTCGCCGCCGCCGTTCTACAACTTCGCGTTCGTGCCCGTCGTGCACGACAACGATGCGTGGTACGACATGAAACACCGCGGCGCGCGTCCGCCGACGATTGGATACCGGCCGATCCACATGCCGCACAACACCGGCGCGGGCGTGATTATTTCCGCGTTCGCGATGATCTTCGGCTTCGCCATGATCTGGTACATCTGGTGGCTCGCGGCCGTTTCGTTTGTCGCGATACTCGCCGTGTCGATCGCGCACACGTTCAATTATCGCCGCGATTATTTCGTGCCGGCCGACGAAGTCGCGCAAACCGAAACCGCGGCGGCCCGAGCGTGAGCATGGAAACCGCACTGGCCGACAACGCCACACCGCCGGTTTTCTACCAGACCGACGACGAACACGCGCACGCCGGCGGCAGCACGCTGCTCGGATTCTGGATTTACCTGATGAGCGACGCGCTGATTTTCGCGACGCTGTTCGCAACGTTCGGCGTGCTCAATTCCAGTTTCGCGGGCGGCCCGACACCGCACGACATTTTCGATCTCAAACTCGTCGCGTTCAACACGGCCGTACTGCTGGTATCCGCGTTGACGTGCGGTTTGGCGATGATCTCGATGCAAGCCGGCAAACTTCGTTTATTGCAAATTTGGCTCGCCGTGACCGCGCTGCTCGGCATCGTGTTCGTCAGCGTCGAACTGAACGAGTTTCATCATCTGATCGTCGATGGCGCGACGCCGCAGCGCAGCGCGTATCTGTCGGCGTTCTTCACATTGGTCGGCACGCATGGGTTGCACGTGACGTTCGGCGTGATCTGGATCGGCGTCATGCTCGTTCAACTCGCGCAACGCGGCCTGCACGCCGAGAACTGCCGGCGTCTGATGTGCCTGAGCATGTTCTGGCATTTCCTCGACGTGATCTGGATCGGCGTGTTCACCTTCGTTTATCTGCTGGGAACTCTGTCATGAGCAACGAAACCGCAGCGCACGATCACGCGCATGACGAACACGAGGAAGTCATCCACTTCAAACTCGGCGGCTATCTCACCGGGTTCGCCGTCGCCGCGATCATGACCGCGATTCCGTTCTGGATCGCGATGGCGCATCCCATCGGCAACGCCGTAGTCGCGGCGTCGATCGTCGTCGCTTTCGCGGTTGCGCAAATTTTGGTGCAGACCGTCGCCTTCCTGCACGTCAACGCGCGCGCTCAAGGCGGCTGGACGCTCGTCGCGTACGTATTCACCGCCGTGCTGCTGCTCATCATCGTCGGCGGCTCGCTGTGGATCATGCACCATCTCGCGTCCAACATGATGCCGGGCGCGACCAACGACGCGCCGGGACGCGGTTTCTAACCGTTGGAATGAAGCGGGGATTTCTGCTTCTATTTTTTGCGGTCGCCGCCGCAGGTTTCATCGCGCTCGGCCTGTGGCAATTGCAGCGGCGAGTCTGGAAACTGGATCTCATCGCGCGCGTCGACGCACGCGTGCACGCACCGCCCGTTGCGATTCCACCGCCGATGCAGTGGCCGGCGATCGACGCGGCGGACGACGAATATCGGCATGTGCGACTGCAAGGTCGTTACCTCAACGATCGCGCGACGCGCGTCGATGCGCTCACCGAAGCCGGCGCCGGTGTTTGGATAATGACGCCGCTCATCACGAACGACGGAACGATCCTGATCAATCGCGGCTTCGTCACGCGCGAACACGAACACGATTACGATCGGCCCGACGGCACCGTTTCCGTCACCGGCTTGCTACGAATGACCGAACCCGGCGGACGATTCCTGCGCGCGAACCGTCCGCTCGATGACGCGTGGTATTCGCGCGATGTCGCCGCGATCGCCACCTCACGGAATCTCGGAAGCGTCGCGCCGTTCTTCGTCGATGCGGACGCGACAGCCCCGGGACACTATCCGATCGGCGGAATGACCGTCGTCAATTTCCGCAACATGCATCTGATCTACGCGCTGACGTGGTTCGCGCTCGCGGGATTTTGCGTCGCCGGTGTCATCCTCGCGCTCAGGCAAAAACCCGGCGATGAACGTCACTAGCGTCATGATCGAAAGAGATATTGGGCGCGCGACATGCCGCGCGATCTTCCGATCGAGAAGACAAAATCCTTTTGCTGGATAACCACAAAGTCTCCGTCGTTCGCGATCGGCGCTACCGCGAATATCGGTTGCGGATTCGGAGAACCGCCGTGCAAAGCGCATTGGATCGGCCATCGATCAGTCCTCGATCGCGTGGCCTGCACGACGACGGTTACCGATCGCCGCGTGCGCGTTCGTCGAGACAGCGTTCCAATTCCGCGTTTAACTCGCGCACCGAGCACGGTTTGCCGAGTGCTGCGCAAGCGTCGATCCGGCGCATCGCGCGTTGGAGTTCCACCTGGGGCTGCGCGGATACGATGATCACTTCCGGAACGTTGCAATGCGCGATCCGAAGCTGCTCGATCAGCGTCTCGCCGCGCTCCGTGCCCAATTCGAGATCGAGCAGAATCGCGTCGAAATCGTTGGCCGCGAACAATCGCGTGAACGCCGCGGCACGGACGTGACGAGAACCACGCGATGTCCGAAATCGCTCAGCGCGTACGCCGTCAGCGGTCCGAGCGCGGGATCGTCTTCCACGAGAAGGATGGAATAGTGTTCCATGAATAATTTTTCAGCTGCACGAAACAAGCCACGGCTACAATGCGTGGTGGTCTTTCAGCAAAACTCATGGTACTAAGTTGACTATCCGCTTCACAACGCAGCGAGTGATGTGAATGGCAAGGGCATCGTCCAGGACGATCAGTTACGACATCCGAT
>DATBAU010000126.1:0-12218 GCA_036271355.1 Rudaea sp.
ATTCGCGCCGGCCTCGGCGATGTGATAGCCGGAGATCGACACCGAATAGAAATTGCGCACCTTGTTGTCGACGAAATACTGCTGGATGTCGCCCATCATGCGCAGCGCGAATTCCGTGGAGAAGATGCAGGTGTTCTGCGCCTGGTCCTCCTTGAGGATGTCGGCCTGCACGGTGCCGCGCACGGCGGCGAGCGTCGCGGTTTTGATTTTCGTGTAGGTTTCCGCGTCGACGACTTGATCGCCGGTGACGCCTAGCAAACCCAAACCCAATCCGTCGTTACCGTCCGGCAGCATGCCGATGTAGGTCGGGCGCTTTTTATCTTTGTATAGTTTTTCGATTTTCTCGTGTGCGGCATCCCAGCGTTTGGAATCTTCGCGCAGGTATTTTTCGACGGCCTGATCGATCGCCGTGTTCATGAACATCGCCAGGATGATCGGCGCCGGTCCGTTGATCGTCATCGAGACAGACGTCGTCGGCGACGACAGATCGAAGCCGGAATACAGCTTTTTCATGTCGTCGAGCGTGGGAATGTTGACGCCGGAGTTGCCGATCTTGCCGTAGATGTCCGGGCGCGGATGCGGGTCTTCGCCGTACAGCGTGACGGAATCGAACGCGGTGGACAGGCGCGTTGCCTTCTGTCCGTGCGACAGATAATGGAAGCGGCGATTGGTGCGCTCCGGCGTGCCTTCGCCGGCGAACATGCGCAGCGGATCTTCGCCGGTGCGGCGGTACGGATAGATGCCGCCGGTGTACGGATAAGCGCCGGGCAGGTTTTCCTTCATCAGGAAGACCAGCAGTTCGCCCCAGCTTTTCATCGTCGGCGCGGCGATCTTCGGCACCTTCTGATGCGAGAGCGATTCGACGTAGTTGTTGCCCTCCACCGCCTTGCCGCGCACTTCGTAGGTGTAGTGTTCGTCGGTGATGGATTTCAGGCGCTCGGGCCATTCGCGCAGCAGATTCACCGCTTCGCTGGAGATCGCCTTCACCGCATCGTTGTAGCGCTGGCGGAGCGTGAGCAGCGAGCGGTCGGCCTCGCCGGTGAGATGGTTCGCTTCGTAAGTCCCAAGTTCGCGCGGCAAGTGCGCGTCGCCGACTTCGCGCAGCGATTCGAAGAAACTCTGCGCGCGGTTGGCGGCTTCGGCCTGTTTCGCGATGGATGAATTGATGCCGCGGCCCTCTTCGGCGATTTCCGCGAGATAGCGCACGCGCGCACCGGGAATCAGCACGGTGGCGCGCGGTTCCTTCAGCGTGGTGTCGACTTGGGGATTCCAGTCGCATCGGGAGGAGGAAATGGGGTCGGAAATGGGGTCAGGTTCATTTCTCCCCGAATCCGTTGCGGAAGAAGTATCAGCGTCAGAAAAATGAACCTGACCCCATTTCTTTTTCTCTCGCATCAGTCGGCAGAGGTTCACGAACATCCACGTCACGCCCGGATCGTTGAACTGGCTGGCGATGGTCGGATACACCGGCACCTGTTCGTCGGTGAGCTTGAACGCGACACGATTGCGCTTCCATTGTTTGCGCACATCGCGCAGCGCGTCTTCGGCGCCGCGCTTGTCGAACTTGTTGAGCACGACCAGATCGGCGAAATCGAGCATGTCGATCTTTTCGAGCTGCGAGGCGGCGCCGTACTCGCTGGTCATCACGTACATCGGGAAATCGACCAGATCGACGATTTCCGAATCCGACTGGCCGATGCCGGCCGTCTCGACGATGACGAGGTCGTAACCCTGCCCTTTCAGAAACGCGATGCAGTCTTTCAGCACGATGCTGGTCGCCGCGTGCTGACGACGCGTGGCCATCGAGCGCATGTAGACGTGCTTGGAGCGCAGCGAATTCATGCGGATGCGATCGCCGAGCAGCGCGCCGCCGCTGCGACGGCGTGTTGGATCGACAGCCAGTACGGCAATGTGCATTTGTGGAAAACTGTGCAAAAAGCGCAAAAGCAACTCGTCGACGACAGATGATTTGCCCGCACCGCCCGTGCCCGTGATGCCGATCACCGGCGTCTTGCCGCCGGCGAGCTGCCATTCCTTGCGCAGGCGCGCGAGTTCGTTGTCGTCGAGCGCGCCTTCTTCGATGGTGGTCAGCATCTTGCCGACGGAAATCTCGTCGTCGAGATCGACTTTGGCTGGCCGCTCCGTCTTCACGCGATGCTCGTTGGCGCGGCGGACCACGTCCTCGATCATCGCGGTGAGGCCCATGTGCATGCCGTCGTTCGGGTGATAGATGCGTTCGACGCCGTACTGTTCGAGTTCGCGGATTTCCTCCGGCGTGATCGTGCCGCCGCCGCCACCGAACACACGAATGTGTTTCGCGCTGCGTTCCTTGAGCATGTCGACCATGTACTTGAAATACTCGACGTGCCCGCCCTGATACGACGACAGCGCGATGCCGTCGGCGTCTTCCTGCAGCGCGGCGCGGACCACGTCCTCGACGCTGCGGTTGTGGCCGAGGTGGATCACCTCCGCCCCCTGCGCCTGGATCAGGCGGCGCATGATGTTGATGGCGGCGTCGTGGCCGTCGAACAGGCTGGCGGCTGTAACGAAACGAAGTGGCGTGGCTTCGGCGGCAGAGGGTTCTATCGGCAGGTTTTTGGCGGTCGTGCTCATGTTCTTTCGCAGCGATGACGTGAGACCTTCATTGTACGCCTCGCCGTGTTTTTCCTCGAAAGCGGTGCGGAATAAACCGCCGCTCTGCGCGCTCTGGCACGCGAGGGCGAACATTCAAGTCAATCGAGGGAGCAAAACGGATGAAACGCGGCAACCGACTACAGACGATTCCCGCGTTGACCGCTTTGTGTGGTGACGCGCGCTTCGGTCTTTGAAACAGCGCGGAAAAATATCATCGCAACGATTTCTCGAACCAATGCTGCGCATACGGATTGTCGTTGAAGCGCGGAATCTCGTGGTAACCGCTCGATCGATACAACGCGAGCGCTTCGTCGAGCGTCGCGTTCGTGTCCAGTCGAACGGTGTGGAAAGCGTGCTGCACCGCCTGCGCTTCGAGTTCGGCCAACAGACGCCGCCCGAGACCGAGGCCGCGCGCGTTCGGCGAAATCCACATGCGTTTGATTTCGCCGACGCCGGACGACAGCGTGCGAAGCGCGCCGCATCCGATCGCTTCGCCGTCCAGATGCGCCACGAGCAGGCTTCCGCGCGGCGGAAGAAAATCATCGTGATCCGGAACGTTGCCGCCTTTGCCCGGATCGAACCCGCCGCTGAAGCGATGATCGATCTCGCGGAAATATGCCGCGAGACAATATTGCGCGTCCGCGCTCGCCGGATCGGCGAGCGCGATGTCGACGCGCGCGGCGCGATCGGTTTGCGTCATCAACTCACGCGTTTCAACACAAAATCGTGACCGTCGCGGCGGCTGATGAGTCCCGTGACTTTACCGTTCACATCGCGCTGGATGATGCGGCGGAGCGTCGGCTGACCGGGCGTGACGAGCACGTCGCGCAATTCGGCTTTGATGGGATACGGTTTGCCGTCGTTAGACGATCCGGCCAGCGCATCGCCGTCGCGCGTGATGCGGAATTTGAATGCCGGCGTCGCTTCGTACGTGCCGACGTATTCGTCGAGCGTCGCCGCCGGCAGCGAAACGGTCTTCGGATCATCAGGCACCGTCATCGTCTGGCTCGAAATCATTTTCCAGTCGGCACCTTCTTTTTTCCACACTTCGGTGGAGAGATATTTTATTTTCGACGTCTGACCGAAAAGATTCTGATCGAGATTGTCGGTGAACGATGTCACCGCGACATCGCCGTGAACTTCGACTTTGAAATCCGTTTGCGTCAGTTTGCGTTCGATGTTTTTCGGCGTCGGCTGCGTGCTATCGACGATGCTTTTCTTGTCGCTGATCGCGCCGGTTTCATTCATGAAGATCACGCGGTCGTCCAGATATTTCGAGATGACCGCCGCGTCGCCGCTGGCGGACGCATCCGAAAATTCCTGCGACTGCCGCTCGATCAACGCGGCGGTATCTTCGGCGTGCGCGAGCGCGGCACCGGTGAGCAACATCGGCAATACAAAAACGATTCGCATGGCAACTCCTCGACGGTGACGCGATCTTCGAGTCGCGCGCGTGTCGCGGCATGTGCCGCAGGTCACATCAGACCGGGACTTCCTTGCACGTGATCGCCGACGGTTTCGCCGCGCGCGAACGCGAGCGCCGCATCGATCGTGCGCGCATCGTCGAGGATGCGGTTGTGGCCGAGCCCTTGCGTGGTAAGCAGCCGCGCACCGGGCCAGTGCAATGCGTAACGTTCGCCCTCGCTCCACGGCACGTCGCGATCGCCGATGTCGTGCACGATCAATCCCGGCGCAGCGAGCGTGCGCAAACGTTGCGCGAGATTCAACGTGCGCGCGTCGATGCCGGTGCGGCGTTGGTGCCACGCATAAAATCGGCCGCGCAGGTGATCGCCTAGACGCAGGAATCGGAAATAACGATCGACCGCCGTCGTCATGTCGGCCGGCGGCGCGATCAGCACGATGCGTTCGGCGCGCCAGCGTTCGCCTTGCGCGAGCATGATCGCCGCGCCGCCGAGCGAATGTCCGATCGCGAGCGACGCCGTTCCGAAATGCTCACCGATCGCGCCGACGGCAGCGCCGAATTCGGGCAATGTCGCGTGCTCGCCGTGACTGCTGCCGTGCGCCGGCTGATCGAAGGCGACGACGGCGTATCCCGCTGCGCGCAATCGCGCGATCCAGCCAGCGAAACGCAAACCGAAACTCGACCATCCGTGAACCATCAACGCATAACGTTCGTGCTTCGCATCGCCCCAGACATACGTCGTGAGTTCGCGCGAGCCGACACGCAACGTGCCTCGACGAAAATCGGCGCGCGCTGCGGCGTCGTTCGATTCGAATGTACGCGCGCGATTTCGACTGCTCGCGAACGGTGTGGCGAACAAGCGGGCGGCGCGGTCTGCGGTCGCGTTCGGTAGCAACACCCCGCCGAGTGCGAACAGCGCGCGCCACGTCGCAATTTCCAGATATTTACGAACGTTCGTGCTATTTTTGATCGTGCTGGGTTTCATACGAACGACCTCATGCAAAACAATGGGATTCGCTAGACGCGATACGAATCAAGCAGACGCTGCATCGATTTCTCGGCACGCACCATCGCGTCAGCCGGTTTGAACAACCGCGAATCGTGATGAAGGGCAAGTTCGATGGCGAAGATCTCGAACGCGAGTTGATCGGCATCGCAATCAGGCTTCATTTCGCCCGCGTCGATCGCCATGCGCACGGCGCGCGCGAGTTCGCGGCGCAGTTTGGTTTGGTACTCGACGACGCGATCGCGGATCGGACCCGGACGATCGTCATATTCAACGGCAGCGCTAACCATCGGGCATCCGCCGCGCGCACTGCGCAGCCACACGACCCAATGCCGCATGATCGCGCGCAAACGCGGCAAGCCGCGTTTTTCGCGGATCGCGGGTACGAAAACGTTCTCCGTGAAACTCTGCGCCGCCGCATCGAGCACGGCGAGTTGCAGGTCTTCACGTGATCCGAAATGCGCGAACACGCCGCTTTTCGACATGCCGACCGCGGAGGCGATGCCGCCGATCGTGAGTCCCTCAAAACCGTCCGTGCGCACGATGGAAAGCGCGCGCTCGATCACCGCTTCACGCGTGGCGGCACCTTTGTTGACGACGGCGGCTGCTGACATTTTCGCAAAATAGCACGACCGTTCGTTCCAGTCCAGCTACGGCGGCATCTTCGGAATGTGCACGTGCTCGCGGCGGATGCCGTAGCCGATCAGCCGCGCAGGAATGTGCCGGATGAACCGGAACTTGAGCAGAAACCGGAGCAGCGCCGGCAATTGCGTGATGTCCGACGTGCTCGCGAGCGCGCGCGAGACGACGCGATTCTGGATCTGGCGCTGCAATCCCTGCGTGAACTTCGTCGGAAATTCGCGTCGCGCCTGCACGCGCGCGAGCGTGCGCTCGTCGGGTTTGCCGCCGCCGCGTAACGCGGGAGCGAGCACATTCGCGGCCGCGACCGCATCCTGTACCGCGAGGTTGATGCCGACGCCGCCGACCGGCGACATCGCGTGCGCCGCGTCGCCGATCATCAGTAATCCGGGTTTGTGCCACGTCGGCAGACGGTTCACTTTAACTTCGAGAAATTTCACGTCGTCCCACGACGCGATTGCATTGGTGCGATCTCGAATGATCGGCGCGACGTTGCCGACTTCCTCTCGAAACGATTCGATCGGCTTCGCACGCAGTTTGTCGTTCTCGCCTTTCGGAACGACGAATGCGCATTGCCAATAATCGCCGCGATTGATCATCACCATCATGTGCCCGCGCGAAACGCGGCCGAGCACATCTTCCGGATCGTCTGGCTTGCGCGGCACGCGGAACCACAGCACGTCCATCGGCGCGCCGTATTCGATCGGCGTGAAACCGGCGGCGTCGCGCAGTGTCGAATGGCGGCCGTCGGTCGCGACGACAAGGTTCGCGCGAATTTCGATATCGCCTGAATTGGATTCGGCGCGCACGCCGACGACGCGTCCGTTTTCTTCGATCACTCCGGTCGCCTTCGTGCTCATGCGAAGGTCGAAGTTCGGATAGTCGCGTCCGGCGCTCGCGATCAGGTCGAGAAAATCCCATTGCGGAACGAGCGCGATGTAGTCGAACGGTTTGAGTCCGCGTAGTTCGACGAAGGGCTGGATCGTGTTGCCGAACGCGATGCTCAACTCGTGCGCTTTGTGCTGCTTGAGCTGGTCGAAGCGTTCGTAAAGTCCGATCTCGCTCAATATCTGCAGCGTCGAAGGATGCACGGTGTCGCCGCGGAAATCGCGCAGGAAATCCTTGTGCTTTTCGAGCACGGTTACGCGCACGCCGGAGCGCGCGAGAAGAAAACCGAGCATCATGCCCGCCGGACCGCCGCCGACGACGCAACATTCAGCGGAAACGTTTTCAGTCATGGCAATCCTTTTGCTGCACCGATCAGCGCGCGCCAGTGGTCGCGCGGCACTGTCATCGACGGAATCATCCCGCTAAACTATGTCTACATTCAACCGGCCGCGTTCATCGCGGCTTTTGCATTTTTTGCGATCCGCCGCGCTGCCGATCGCCGCACCGAATCTGGAGCCACACGCAAATGATCTTCGAGACGTTCGCCACTACTGGCCACGAACAGATCGTGTTCTGCCACAACAAAGATGCGGGCCTGAAAGCCATCATCGCGATTCACAATACCGTGCTCGGTCCTGCCCTCGGCGGCCTGCGCATGTGGCCGTACAAGAACGAACAGGAAGCGATCAACGACGTGCTGCGTCTGTCGCGCGGCATGACGTACAAGAACGCGGTCGCAGGACTGAACATCGGCGGCGGCAAGGCGGTGATCATCGGCGATCCGGCGAAAGATAAATCCGAAGCGTTGTTTCGCGCGTTCGGGCGTTTTGTGAATTCGCTCAACGGCCGCTACATCACGGCCGAGGACGTCGGCATCGACGTCAACGACATGGAATGGGTATTTCGTGAAACCGAATTCGTGACTGGCGTGCATCAGGTGCACGGCGGTTCGGGCGATCCGTCGCCGTTTACCGCGTACGGCACGCTGCAAGGTTTGATGGCCGCGCTCAACGTGAAACACGGCAACGAGGACATCGGCAAATATTCCTACGCCGTTCAAGGCGCGGGACATGTCGGCATGGAATTCATCAAACTGCTGCGCGAACAAGGCGCGAAAGTTTTCGTTACCGACATCAATCCGGAACTCGTGAAGCAGGCCGTCGACGAATACGGTTGCACCGCCGTCGGCACGGACGAAATCTACGATGTCGATGCGGACGTTTACAGCCCGTGCGCGCTGGGCGGCACGGTGAACGAGCAGACGTTGCCACGACTAAAGGCGAAGATCATCTGCGGCGCGGCGAACAACCAGCTCGCGAACGATGCGATCGGCGAAGCGGTCGAGAAGAAAGGCATTCTTTATGCGCCGGATTACGCGGTGAACGCGGGCGGCGTGATGAACGTGTCGCTCGAAATCGACGGTTACAATCGCGAACGCGCAATGCGCATGATGCGCACGATCTATTACAACGTCGGCCGCATTTTCCAGATCGCGCAACGCGACAACATCCCGACGTTCAAGGCCGCCGACCGCATGGCCGAAGAACGCATTTCGTCCATCGGCAAAATCAAACTGCCGCACATGGGCAACAACGGACCGCGTTTCCTCGGCCGCATGCGCGGCCACTGAGTCGGATCAAACCTCGACGCCGGCCCGCCGCAACGCATCGCGCAGCGGGTCGAGCAACGCTCCGTAACGTTCCGAATTATTCGGCGGCCGTGCGATCGGCTGTCGAACCTGCGCGGCGCTCGCCGTGCGGATCGTGCGCTGGTTTTCGTGGAAGCGCAGACACGCCGGTTCAAAATCCAGTCCGCAAAACGCGAGCAGTTCGCGCGTCTGGCCTTCCGGATCGTCGACGAGTTTCTCGTACGATTGAATGCGCACATTGTCCGGATAGCGCGCCGCGAGATAGTCGCAGTGGTCATGACAGCGGCGCAGATAGTCGGCGATGTCGTCGAACGAACTTCCCCACGGCATTCTTCCCGGCGCGAAGAACTGGCGGAAGCAACTCCAGCACGTTTCGAGCGGATCGCGCCGCACGTTGACGAAACGCGCGTTCGGCAGCATCGCGAGCGCCGCTTCGGCCGTCATCCAGTTGCCCGGCGATTTGTCGGTGAATCGCGGTTTGCGCGAGCGCCAGCGTGCCGTCGTGTCCAGATATTCCGCGCCAATACGATGCCAGTCTTGCGCCGCCGTGCGCGCGACCCATTCCGGAAAATGCTGCCGGTGACGTTGCGATTCGCGATGGATGACGAGCGTGAGATCCGGCAATTCGCTCGCGCCTTCGACCTGCGAATGCGCCGCGAGAATTTGCTCGACGAGCGTCGTTCCCGCGCGCGGCATGCCGATGATGAAGATCGCTTCGCGGCCGTGGTCGTCGGCGCTGCGGATCGGTTCGGGAAATGCCGCGCGCACCGAATCGATGTACGCGGCGAATCCTTCGCGATCGACCGGGATGGTTTCGTGCTCGATGCGCGCCGCATCGGTGAACGCTTCGTACGCGGCGAAAAAATCGCCGGCGTCCTCATACGCTTTTCCGACGGCGTGCAACAGCGTCGCGCGACGCAGTCCCTTGAACAGCGGATCGTTGCGCAGCTTTTTCAGCACGGCGAGATCGTCGGCCGTGAATGCAACCGTCTTCATTTCCGCGAGGCCGTACCACGCGCTTGCGGGATCTTCGCCGGACGCGATCAGAAGACGGAATTGCTTCGCGGCTTCTTCTGAATTTCCGGTATAAAAAAGATTGCGCGCATATTGAAGTCGCGCCAGCGCGTGTTTCGGATCGACTTCCACCGCGCGCTCGAACACGACGACGGCGGCATCGATCAAGGCGTTTTCTTGCAGCGCCTGGCCGTAGCGAAAATGCGTTTCGGCGGTCGGACGAATCTCGACGGCGCGCTTGAGCGGTTCGATCGCGGCGGCGAAATCGCCGGCGTCGATCAACGTCACGCCGAGTGCGACCAGAATGTCCGGATCGTCCCGGCGCAGGGAATCGGCTTGGCGAAGCGATTTCGCGCCCTCCGTCGGCCGCCCGGTGCGCTGCAGGAACAAGCCCATCAGGCGATGCGGTTCCGGATGCTTCGGCGCGTACGCGAGCATCAGCGTGATCGCGCGCTCCGCTTCGGCGAGCTTCCCGGCGGCGAAGGCGGTTCTGACCTCGCCGTCGAGAATCCGGGCGGGCACGGGAAGTCCCTCGAGTCGATTGATCGGTTTGTCCATGCGTTATCGGAGTGCGGAAAAGCTTTGTAGGATACCAGCCGTCATGCGTTCGCGCGGCGGAAACCGGCCGTCGAATCGAGGCGATCGGCTATGATTCACGCAACGACTTGAACGGAAACGTCTTATGCGCCCCTTCCCGCTCGGTGAAGAACTCGATGTGCTGCGCGAATCCGTGCGCGCCTTCGCGGAGAAGGAAATCGCGCCGCGCGCGGACCTGATCGACCGCGAAAATATGTTCCCGAATGATTTGTGGAAAAAGTTCGGCGACATGGGATTGCTTGGTGTGACGGTCGCCGAGGAATTCGGTGGATCGGGCCTGGGCTTTCTCGCGCACGTCGTCGCGATGGAGGAAATCTCGCGCGCGTCGGGTTCGGTCGGTCTGTCGTACGGCGCGCATTCGAACCTGTGCGTGAACAACATTTCGCACAACGCGAGCGCGGCGCAGAAGAAAAAATATTTGCCGAAACTGTGCAGCGGCGAATTCGTCGGCGCGCTCGCGATGAGCGAACCGGGCGCGGGATCGGACGTCGTCGGTTCGATGTCGTGCCGCGCCGAACAGAAAGGCGACGTGTGGGTCGCGAACGGTTCCAAGATGTGGATCACCAACGGTCCGGATGCCGACGTGCTGCTCGTCTACATGCGCACGGCGCATCGTCCGGCCGGATCGCGCTGCATGACGGCGTTCATCATCGAAAAAGGAATGAAAGGTTTTTCGACGGCGCAGAAACTCGACAAACTCGGCATGCGCGGTTCCAACACGTGCGAACTGGTGTTCGACAACTGCGAGATTCCCGACGCGAATCGCATCGGCGAAGTGAACGAAGGCGTGCGCGTGCTGATGAGCGGTCTCGATACCGAACGCCTTGTGCTTTCGGGCGGACCGATCGGATTGATGCAAGCTGCGATCGACACTGCGTTGCCGTACGTGCGCGAACGCAAACAGTTCAACGCGCCGATCGGCACGTTCGGATTGATGCAAGGAAAAATCGCGGACATGTATACGGCGCTGCAAAGCTCACGCGCATACGCCTACATGGTAGCGCAGGATTACGATCGCGGGCGCAAATCGCGGATCGATCCGGCATCGTGCCTGCTGCACGCATCGACCAACGCCGTCCAGGTCGCGCTCGAAGCGATCCAGTGCCTTGGCGGCAACGGCTACATCAACGAATTCTCGACCGGACGCATCCTGCGCGACGCCAAACTGTACGAGATCGGCGCCGGTACGAACGAGATCCGTCGCATGCTGATCGGACGCGAGCTGTACCACGGCAAGTGGTGAGGCGTTGACGTCGCCAAGGGGCCGCGGCGTCCATTTATCTCCTTTTAAAAGATTCCACATTGGAACTTTTTTCCAAGAGTGCATATTCTAGGCGTGTGGGATGCATCGCTTAAATAATAAAATCGTTGGTAAACCAACGGTTACGACACTTATTGGAGGGAGTTTATGAGCAAGCCCAAGCCTAAAGCGCGGCCGATTGCCGCAAAAAAACCGACGCCGAAGGCGTCGAAGCCGGTCGCCAAGGCCGCTCACAAACCGCTCCCGAAGCCGTCCGCGAAACCGGCTCCGAAGCCGGCCGCCAAAGCGGCGCCCGCTGCCGCTGCGAAGTCGACCCCCGCCAAATCGGCTGCGAAACCCGCCGCCAAGCCGACGCCGACACCGCCCGCTAAACCGGCAGGCAAACCGGATCCAACGCAATCGATCATGGAATCCGCACAAAATATCTGGCTGGCCGGACTCGGCGCATTCGGCAAAGCGCACGTCGAGGGCGGCAAGTTGTTTCAGGGTCTGGTCAAGGAAGGTTCGGCGCTCGAACAGAAGACGCGCCGCATCGCCGGCAGCGCCGCGACCGAAGTGCGCGGCGCGGTGACTAACAGCGTGACGCAGGTTCGCGAGCGGACGCAGGAAACATGGGATCGACTCGAACAGATGTTCGACTCGCGGCTGACCGCGGCGCTCGCGAAAGTCGGCGTTCCGTCGCGCAAGGATTTCGACGAGTTGACCAAGCGCCTCGACGACTTGAGCAAGGACATGCGCAAGCACAGCATCGGCATGGGCGTGAAGACCGGATTCGGCAACGTGATGACGACGCAGACGCGCCGTCCGCGTGACGATTTGAACGATCTCGCGCGCGAACTCGAAGAAGCGCAACTCGCGGCGAAACAGACCGCGAAGAAAACGACGCGCAAATAGTTTTCGCGCGTCGTTCCCGCACGCACCGCGTCGATCGGCGCGCGATGCCGCGTTGCGTTGACCGTGCATTTTGGCCGTGATACACAGTGCGTTGCGTCATCGGTGGGGCGAAACACGCAATGTCGGATGAACTGAAAGCGCAATTCACCCAGGCCGCCGAAGACGTCAAGCATCTCGGCGAGCGGCCCGACAACGACACGCTGCTCAAACTCTA
>DATBAU010000127.1:0-10966 GCA_036271355.1 Rudaea sp.
AAAACCTGCCGACGATTACGCGCACTATCTCGCCGAGAAGCATGCGCAGCTCGAAAGCAGCGGGTGGATCGACAGCGAACATCGCGTCGCGCATATTCCGATCGAACAGGCGATGGATGATATCGCGCGACAGTCCGGAGCAACGAAACCCTGATGCGAGTCATCTTCGCCCTGCTCGTGTTCGTGACGGTCGTCCCCGCGTTCGCGAGCGACGGCGACGTCGCCGGCTTCGACGATCGCAGCGGAGCCGTGCTGCCGAATGTCGCGTTCGTCGATGACGCCGGCACCATCGTCCACACCGCGCAGTTTTTCGACAAACCGATGTACCTCGCTTTCGCGTTTCATACCTGTCCGCAAATCTGCGGACTCGTGCTCGGACGACTCGCGACCGCGTTGCGTGACGTGCCCGGACGTGCCGGCGATGCGTTCGATGTCGTCGTCGTCAGCATCGATCCGAACGACACGCCACAACGCAGTCGCGACGCCAAGCGTCGTTACGTCGAGCGTTACGGCGGCGACGGAAACGGCTGGCATTTCTTGACCGGAAGCGAATCGGAAATCCGCGCATTCGCACAAGCGGCGGGCTTCCGTTATCTGTTCGATCCGATCCGACAAACGTTCGTGCATCCGGCGGGCGTGCTTTACGTCGATCGCGGCGGTGTGGTGCGCGGGCATGTCGAAGGAACGGATTTTTCGGCTGCGTCACTTGCTGAAGCGCGCGCGTCGAGATCATCGACATGGGATCGACTCTGCGGTGCATTGGGCATCGGGGCCGGCATTCATTCGGCGTCGGCGATCGCGGCACTGCGCATCGTCGTCATGATCACATTGATGGCGATCGGCGGTTTCATCGTTTGGCGCGTGCGCAAAACCGGGGCAGCGCGATGAACGAAACGGCGACGAATGGCTTCGATTTTTCGGTACCGTCGGCGACGACGATCGCGCCGTCGATCGACGGACTGTTTTACACGCTCGTCGCACTAAGCGCGTTTGCAACCATCGCCATCGTCGCGGCACTGGTGTATTTCTGCGTGAAGTATCGCGCAGGTTCCTCGGCGGACCGCAGCGATGCGCACGGCGCGCGCCTCAACATCGAAGACATCTGGATCGCGGTGCCGCTGGTGTTGTTTCTGATCGTGTTCGTGTGGTCGGCGGTGCTCTACGCGCGCATCTTCACGCCGCCGCCGAACACGACGGATATCTTCATCGTCGGCAAGCAATGGATGTGGAAAGTGCAGCATGGCAGCGGACGTCAGGAGATCAACGAGGTCCACGTGCCGATGGGTGTGCCAGTGCGGCTGGTGATGACATCGCAGGACGTGATCCACGCGTTCTTCGTGCCGGCGTTCCGCCTCAAGCAGGACGTGCTGCCCGGCCGCTACACGGCGCTATGGTTTCAGGCGACGAAGGCCGGCGTGTATCCGCTGTCGTGCACGGAATACTGCGGCACCGACCATTCGCGCATGGGCGGCACGGTCGTCGTCATGCCGCAGGAAGATTACGAACGCTGGGCGGCGCAGAAACCGCCGGCCGTTGAAGAGAAACCGCACTCATGAGCGAACGAAGTTTCCTAAACGACGGCGTCACGCTGCGTTCGTGGCTGATCACGCGCGATCACAAGCGCATCGCGATTCTTTTCTCCATCGCCATCACGGCGTTCTTTTTCGTCGGCGGGCTGGCGGCGACGTGGATCCGCATCGAGCTTGCCACGCCGAAGGGCGACGTGGTTTCCGCCGATACGTACAACAAGCTGTTCACCATCCACGGCATCGTGATGGTGTGGTTTTTCCTGATTCCGTCGATACCGACGACGCTCGGCAATTTCCTGCTGCCGATCATGATCGGCGCGCGCGATCTGGCGTTTCCGCGCCTGAACCTCGCGAGTTTTTATATTTATATACTCGGCGGCATTTTCACGCTGATCACGGTGATCGCCGGTGGCGTCGACACCGGCTGGACGTTCTACACGCCATACAGCACGATGTTCTCCAACAGTTATGTTCTGCTGGCTGCGGCGGGCGTGTTCATCGTCGGATTTTCCTCGATCTTCACCGGGTTGAATTTCATCGTCACCGTCCACACGATGCGCGCACCGGGCATGAAGTGGTTCCGGATGCCGCTGTTCGTGTGGGCGATGTATTCGACGAGCATCGTGATGGTACTGGCCACGCCCGTGCTGGCGATGGTGCTGGCGCTGATCGCGATCGAGCGCATCGCGGGCATCGGAATTTTCGATCCTGCGCTCGGCGGCGATCCGATCCTGTTCCAGCATCTTTTCTGGTTCTACTCGCATCCGGCCGTCTACATCATGGTGCTGCCGGCCATGGGCGTGGTGAGCGAAATCATCACGTGCTTCGCGCGCAAGAAAATCTTCGGCTACAAATTCATGGTGTATGCGATCGCAGCGATCGGCGTCATCGGCTTCATGGTATGGGGTCACCACATGTTCGTGTCGGGTCAGTCGATGTATTCGGGGCTCGTTTTCTCGCTGCTGAGCTTCCTCGTCGCGGTGCCGTCGGCGATCAAAGTATTCAACTGGACGGCGACGCTCTACAAAGGATCGATCTCGTTCGAGGCGCCGATGATCTACGCGTTGGGGTTCGTCGGTCTGTTCCTTATCGGCGGATTGACCGGCCTGTTTCTCGCTGCCGCTGCCGTCGACGTGCATTTGACGCAAACGTATTTCGTCGTCGCGCATTTCCATTACATCATGGTCGGCGGCGCGGTGATGGCGTATCTCGGCGGCATTCATTATTGGTGGCCGAAAATCACCGGACGCCTGTATCACGAGCGCAGCGCGCAACTCTCCGCGGCGCTGATGTTCTGCGGATTCAATCTCACGTTCTTTCCGCAGTTCCTGCTGGGCTACCTCGGCATGCCACGGCGGTATCACGAATACGCCGATCGCTTCCAGATGCTCAACGTGTTGTCGAGCGCGGGCGCCGTGATCCTCGCGTTGGCGTATGTCGCACCGCTCGTTTATCTGACGTGGTCCCTGTTCCGCGGCGAACGTGCGCCGGCGAATCCATGGCACGCGAAGGGGCTCGAATGGACGGTGTCGTCGCCGCCGCCGACACACAACTTCGCGCATCCACCGACGGTGCCGGATGAGCCCTATTCCTATTCGCCGGAGTCGCGGTGAACACCGCGACCGAGCGATTGCACGAGCAATTCGACACCTCGCGCCAGCAGCTCAAGGCGTCGAAGCTCGGCATGTGGACGTTTCTCGCGACCGAAGTCCTGCTGTTCGGCGCGCTGTTCTGCGTCTATTCGTTTTATCGGTTTCAGTATCCGCAGGGCTACGCGCTCGGAAGCAAGCACACCGATGTCGTGCTGGGCACGATCGAGACGATCATTCTTTTGACCAGCAGTCTGACGATGGCGCTCGCGATCCGCGCGATCCGGCTCGCGCAACGCCGCACGAGTATCGCGTTGTTGCTGACGACGGCTGCGTTCGGCGTCTCCTTCCTCGCGATCCACGCCACGGAATACGTGCACGAATGGCACGAGCATCTTTTTCCCGGCCACACGTTCGATGCAACGTTGCGCGCGGTGAGCGGAACCGAAATGTTCTTCACCCTTTACTACGTGATGACGGGACTTCATGCGTTGCACGTGACCATCGGCTTGACCGTGCTGCTCGTACTGGTCGAACTCACGCGGCGCAATAGATTCTCGCCGACGTATTTCACACCGGTCGAACTCGGCGGGCTGTACTGGCATCTCGTCGACATCGTGTGGATTTTCCTGTTCCCGCTGTTCTATCTGGTGTCGCGAACATGAGCAACCCGTCCGTCCGCACGTTGCGCTTGTATCTGATCGTGTGGCTGGCGTTGATGGCGCTCGTCGCGCTCACGGTAGCGAGCGCTTACGTGAAGCTCAGCGGTTTCAATCTGGTGACGAGCATGCTCATTTCGGCGGCGAAAACCGCGCTGGTCATGACGCTGTACATGGAACTGCGCCGCGAACACGGCACCACGGTCGTATTCGCGCTGACCGGGTTCTTCTGGCTGATTCTGATGATCGCGCCGACGGTGGCGGACATCGCGACGCGATGATTACTGCGACGTCGCGACCTGCTTGCGCACGCTATACACGTTCGATTCGGAAACCACGCCACCGCGATTACCCCACGCGCTGCGCACGTAGGTCAGTAACGCGGCAATGTCGTCGTCGCTGAGTTTTCCGCCGAACGCGGGCATCGCGAACCGGTTCGGATTCGCCGTCGTCGCCGCCGCGCGGCTACCGCTGAGAACCAGGTGGATTGCTGTCGCGGGATCGGGCTGCTGCACGATCGCACTGCCCTTCAGCGCCGGGAAAATGCCGGCTTCGCCCGTTCCGTTTTCCATGTGACAGGCGGCGCAATTGTTGTCGAGGTAAAGATCGTGACCGCGCGTGGTGTCGCGCGAATTGTCGGCAGTTTTCTTTTCAGCGGTACTCGCGCCGTTCGGAAGATCCTTGAGATACGTCGCGATCGCTTTCGCGTCTTCGTCGGTGAGATGCGACGTGGACAGTTCGACTACTTCCGCCATCGGTCCGGTTGCGCGCGTGCGATTGTTCGCGCCGGTGCGCAGGAATTGCGCGATTTCGTCGATCGACCATTCGGAAACACCACCGAGCGTGCGGCCCGTGAGATCGGGCGCGAGCCAGTTTTCGCCGTCGCCGCCTTCGAACGCGTCGCCCTTCTTTACCGAACCGAGAAGATTTTTCGGCGAATGACACGCGCTGCAATGGCCCGCGCTTTCGACGAGATAACCGCCGCGATTCCAATCGGCGCTCTTGTCCGGATTCGGCTGCCATTCGCCCGCTTTGAAGAACATCGAGTTCCACACCGAAAGCAACGAACGCCACGTGAGCGGCCAATGCAGTTTGTTCGGCGGAGTCTGCTCGCGGACTGCATCGACGGTGTCGAGGTAAGCCTTGATCGCGTTGACGTCGTCGCGCGTCAACTTTGTATACCAAGGATATGGAAACGCCGGATACAGATGCGAACCGTCACGGCTGATGCCTTCGTGCAACGCGCGATAGAAATCTTCGTCGCTCCATCCGCCGATACCAGTCGCCGGATCGGGGGTGATGTTGCGCGAGTAGATCGTTCCGAACGGTGTGGGGATCGCACGCGCGCCGGCGAATCGCGGACCGTTCTTGTCGGTGTGGCACGATTCGCAATCGCCCGCCTGCACCAGATATTTGCCGCGCTCGATTTGCGCGAAATCTCCGGCGTGCGCGCAGGTGACGAACGATAAAACGGCGAGGAAAATCGCGCTGCGTTTCATACGAGCGCACCCGGATTCTTGAGATATCGCGACGTGATTGCGTCCGCCGCGAAATACGTGAGCGCGCCGACGGTTCCTGTCGGGTTATACCCGGGGTTTTGCGGAAACGCGCTCGCGCCCAACACGAACAGGTTCGGCACGTCCCACGACTGGCAATATTTGTTGATAACGCTGTTCGACGGATTGTCGCCGATGATGGCGCCGCCAGTGTTGTGCGTCGTCTGGTACTCGACGATGCCGTAATGCCCGGTGCGCGCGCGAACGTTGTAACCGCGATTGCCCTTCACCGCCTTGGCGATGTCGACGGCGCGGTCGGTCACGTATTTTTCCATGTCCAGATCGTTCTTCTGAAAATCGAACGTGAGGCGCATCAGCGGATTGCCGTAGATGTCGCGATACGTCGGATCCAGGTCCAGATGATTCTGTTTGTAACTCATGATGCCGCCGTGGATCTGCATGCTCGCCGAGCGCAGATAGTTTTCCTTCAGCGCCTTCTTGAAACCGCCGCCCCATTTCGGCGTGTCGGTCGGCGTGTAGTGCTGCAGGATCGGGCGTCCGCCGGTTTGCCACATGCTGATGTACGCACCGCCGATGAATCCGTGCGGGCCGTGATCGAAGTTGTCGCCGTTGAAATCGTCGACGACCTGACCGAGCGCGCCCGCGCCCATGAACGGGTTGATGATCTCGTCGAAGAACACGTCGACGTACGCCGACATCTGATACGCGTAATTCTTGCCGACCGCGCCGGTGTTGCTTTCTGCGTCGTACGGTTTACCGATTTTCGACACGAGTAGCAGATGCACGTTGTGCAGCGAGTACGCGCAAAGGATCACCATCTCCGCCGGCTGTTCGAATTCGCGGCCCTGCGCATCGACGTACGTGACGCCGGTGGCTTTCTTGCCGGTGGAATCCATGTTGACGCGCGTGACAGTCGCGTTCGTCTTGTAGCTGAAATTATCCTTGCGCAGCAGCACGGGCAGGATCGTGGTTTGCGGACTCGCCTTCGAATAATTCGCGCAGCCGAACCACTCGCAATAACCGCAATAGGTGCATTGCCCAAGTTTCACGCCGAGTGTATTTGTATACGGCTGCGACGCATTCCCTGCCGGGCACGGAAACGGATGCAGTCCGATCGATTTCGCCGCTTCGTCGAATTTCATCGCGGACGCGCTGCGCTTGAGCGGCGGCAATGGAAATTCGCGCTTGCGCGGACCTTCGAACGGATTGCCGCCTTCCTGGATTTGGCCGTTCAGATTGCCAGCCTTGCCGGAAATTCCGCACAGGTATTCCCACTTGTCGTAATACGGTTCGAGATCGTCGTACGACAGCGGCCAGTCCTGGATCGTCATGTCATCCGGCAGGAATTTTTTGCCGTAACGCTGTTCGCTGTGACTGCGCATCTTGAAATCGGTCGGCATGAATCGCCAGTTCTGGCCGTTCCAATGCACACCCGCGCCGCCGACGCCGACGCCGGGAAGGAATGATCCGAGTTGCCGCATCGGCAGCGCGGTGTCGCTCGTGCTGTTGCGGAACGTCAACGTTTCCCGATCCGGTTCTTCGAATGTCGCCTTGCGCACCGCGTAGCGGAGTTCGTCCTGAATCTGGGTTGGCGAAAAATCGGGAACCGTGTCGCGGAAGTTGCCGCGCTCGAGCGCGACTACTTGCAGGCCCGCATCGGTTAGTTCCTGTCCGATGATCGCCGCCGTCCACCCGAAACCCACCAGCACCGCATCGACCGGTTTGAGTCGTGTCGCCATTACGCTTTCTCCGGCTTTGCGCGGCCGAGCTTGAGGCTCACCGGCGGCAGTGTGTAGGGTTTTCCGTATTGTTCGATTTCTTCGACGTAGTTGTAGCGCGGTCCGGGAAATCCGATCAGCTTCCAGCCGATGAAGTCGCGATTGCCGCCGTACATCGGATCGGCGAAAAATCCTTCGGTGACGTTTTGCAGCAGCATCGTGAAAAATGTTTTCGCCGGAACATCCGGCAGATCGATGTCGCCCTTCTCCAGACCGGTCAGTACGTTGTCCTGATCAGCCGGTGGAAGATCGGCGAACGCTTTCTTGAATTGCTTGTTGCAGTAGTCGTCGACGTTGTTCATCGCATGTCGGTACATCTGCGCCGGCGTGAATTTCAGTTGATAACCCTGTTGTTCGCTGCCCTTCGCCCACGGACCCTGCATGTACCACGTGCTCGCCTGACCGAATGGACCGGCGAGTTGGCGGTCGATGAAATCCGGCACTCCCGCTTCGAGTGCACCGGGGCCGAGATCGTCTTTCGGAATGATTCGCGCGCAGGCCGCGTTGATGAAACGGCGTTCGCTCGCATCGAGGAACAGCGGCGCGTCGCTGCGTGTCTGTTCGGGATATTCCGGCGGCAATGTGTTCGGTATCTTGCTGCACGCGGCGGCGGAAGCGGAGGCCGAAGCGATAAGAAACGTACGCCGGGACAGAGTGGGCATCAGTGTGGCCGTCCGAAAATTCGCGCGCAGCAAACGCATCATCCATGCCATGCACGGCGTTGTTCGCGATCGTTGCCGGATTGCTTGCGAGATTCGTGCAGCTTGCGGCGCTCCGGCTCGGGGATCACGCAAGTTGCACGGTACGGGCGATAGTTGCGTTCGCGACATCGGTCATGCCGCTGGCAGAGTGCTTGCTCCCGTCCGGCGAACGGAAATCTTTCGCTGACTCACGGAGGATGTGATGCGGTCGACGCCGAAACCTCGCACGAAAACGAATGCGCTCGTCGAAAAGCAGCGCGCCTTGCAGACAGAAGTTGCGCGCGCGGACAAACGCACGGCGCGGAAAAGCAAAAAACCGGCGCAACTCGGCGAACGCAAGCAACCGCAGAATCCATTGCCCGCGCAACATCAGAGGAAACCCGGTTACGAAAGCGATCTGGATCCCGCGCCGCGCTTCCTCGCGCCGACGTACAAGGGCAGCGAAAAACTTCTCGACAAGGTCGCCCTCATCACCGGCGGCGATTCCGGCATCGGGCGATCGGTTGCCGTGCTGTATGCGCGCGAAGGCGCGGATGTCGCCATCGTGTATCTGAGCGAAACCGATGACGCGAAAGAAACCAAACGCCACGTCGAGAAAGAAGGACGCCGTTGTCTTCTCATCGAGGGCGACGTGCGCGATCCGGATTTCTGCGACGACGCGGTCAAACGCACGATCGCGAAATTCGGCAAGCTCGATATCCTCGTCAACAACGCGGCGTTTCAGTTGCACACCAAGAAGATCGAAGACTTGAGCGAAGAACATTTCGATCTGACGATGAAGACGAACGTGTACGGTTACTTCCACATGGCGAAGTCGGCCGTTCCGCATCTCAAGAAGGGTGCGGTGATCATCAACACCGGTTCGGAAACCGGCATCTTCGGTTCGGAGGAATTGCTCGATTACTCGACGACCAAGGGAGCGATCCACGCATTCACGCGCTCGCTCGCCGGCAATCTTCTTTCACGCGGGATTCGCGTCAATGCGGTCGCGCCGGGGCCGGTGTGGACACCGCTCAATCCGTCCGATCGTTCCGCGAAAGAGGTGAAGAAATTCGGCTCGGACAGCGGTATGAAACGGCCGGCGCAGCCGGAAGAAATCTCGCCCGCGTATGTATTTCTCGCATCGCCCGCGTGCTCTAGCTATATCACCGGCACGGTACTGCCGATCATCGGAGAAGCGGCGCCGGGCGGCTGATTCCGATTTGCAATTTGCAGGCTGCCGCGCGCATGGATTGCAAGCCTGCACGAGTTAAAAAGCTTAAGAAAAACTCACGTGCAAACGCTCGTATCGGCATGCATACTCGCTCGGTCTCCAGGGGAATAGTCACGCATGCCGCGTCGTGCTTTGTTGGTCGAAGACGACCAAAGTCTTCAGATTGCGATGCGCTATCTGATGGAAAATCTAGGGTTCGATCTGGTCGCCGCGGAAACGCGGGAAGACGCGAAACGAAATATCGAGAGCGGTCCGTACGACATTGCGATTGTCGATTATTACCTGCGCAACGTGCCGTCGTCGGATCTCATCGCCGACATGCGTCGACGTTTTCCGCGCATGCCGATCATCTGCTCAACGGCTGCGCGCCGCGAAAACTTGCAGCTCGACGATGCGATGCTGCAACCGGATGCGTTTCTGTACAAACCATTCGAAGCGAGCGAACTGCGCGATCTGGTGAATTCGCTCGTTGCCTGATTTCAGGCGGCGACCGGTTCTTTCGCGTCGTCGATCATTCGCAACACGCTATCCATCGCGCGGCTATTGAGCGTACGTAAACGAGGATACGCGCCGACCGCGACGGAAAAACGCCAGCGACCCGGCGCCGTCGTTTCGCATTCGAACCAGATACCGGCATCCACGAGCGCCGCGGCGAGTTGTTGCGCGTGTTCGCGCGAATCGGCCATGACGGAACGATTGCCGGCGTGCGCGTGGTCGTTGAGTTCATCGATGGCGCGGGTGACGTCGCCACCGGCAACCGTCAGCGCGTGAATCGCGTCCATCGTCGAGACATGGGTTTGGCTGCGCACTTGTTCGATGCGATCGAGGCTGAGCATGAAAACATCCCTGAATGGCCGCGTCTGGCCCAGCGATAGATAGCAGGCGTTATGCCAATCCGCCGTCAGCCACGCGCGCCGGGCAAACGCAACTCTACGTGCAATCCGGCCGGTGAATTCGCACGAATCGCCACGCTGCCGCCGTGTTTTCGCACGAGTTCACGCGCCAGCGTGAGGCCGAGTCCGAGACCGCCAGCCGCGCGTTTGCTCGAGTAAAACGACGTCGACACGCGCTCGATTCCTTTCGCGTCGAGACCCGATCCGTTGTCGCGCACATCGATGACGATGTCGTCGCCGTCTTCGCGTGCGGTGAGGTGCATGTCGCTTGCGCCCGCTTCGGCCGCGTTTCGGATCAGTGCCACGATCGTGCGTTCGAGCGCCGCGCGGTCGCCGGTGATGCGCAGCGATGCCGCGTCGATGGTGAACGCCGGCAGCGGTCCGCTGTATTCGAAAACGATGTTCGACGTCGCGCCTTCGATCAATTCGTGTGCGGAAATTTCCGATTTCTCGCGCAGATCGACGCCCGCGCCGAAGTTCTGCATGCCGCGCATCAGTTTCGCGCATCGCGTGCAGTCGTTGACCAGCCGCGCGAGCGCCTCGTTGGCGCGGCCGATGTCGCCGCGATCCACCAGCGACTTGGCCATCTCCGCGTTCATCATGATCGCGTTCAACGGATTCGCGATTTCGTGCGCGAGATGGCGCACGAATCCGCCCAGATCGAATTCGCTGTGCTCGACCCCGGATTGGTTCGGTTTGGTCGACATGGTTCGTGTTCCCCCAGAGTAATGTACGGCTTCGAGTTCGGCGACTGCCATCGTGATTCCTTTCTTCTTCAATTTCCTTTCTTCGGCAACGATTGACGTTGCACCGCGAAACCCTGCCACGGATCGCGCCGTTGCCGCTTCAGACGCGCCGGCACGTTGCGCAACGTGAAATCCGCCGCGCTTTTCAGTTTGCGCAATTCGTCCCAGCGCAGCGGCACGGCGGCCGGCGCGCCCGCGCGCGAGCGCAGCGAGTATGACGCCACACTCGTCGCGCCGCGCGAATTGCGCAGGTAGTCGATGAAGATCAATCCGCCGCGTTTGGCCTTGCTCGCCGTCGCGATGAAACCGTCGGGATGTTCTTCGACGATGCGTTCGGAAAA
>DATBAU010000128.1:0-4467 GCA_036271355.1 Rudaea sp.
ATGCTTCCAATCCGTTTCAATTGATCCGACCATGAGCGCCGACGACGACAACGACTCCGAGCTCGAAGGTTCCAGCCGTTACAAAGGCCCGAGCCGAAGCCAGATGCGCCGCGAGGCGCTCGACGTGCTCAAACTCGCGCAAACGCTGACATCGCTGTCCGACGCGCAATTGTCGCACGTGCCGCTCGACGAGCACCTTCTTGTCGAAATCCGCCGCGCGCGCGCCGTGACGCAGCAGATCGCGCGCAAGCGCCAGATTCAATTCCTCGCCAAGCAACTGCGCCGTCTCGACGATGAAGAACTCGAACCAATCCGCGCCAGACTCGACAACGACCGTCAGCAATCGCGTGTTGAAGCGGCCGCGCTGCATCACGCCGAGCAATGGCGCGAGCGCCTGATCGCAGAGGGCGACGAAGCGTTGACCGAATTGCTCGCCGCAAATCCCGACGCCGACCGGCAGCACCTGCGCCAGCTCGCGCGTCAGGCGAAGATCGAGCGCGAGCAAAATCGCCCGCCGCACGCGCAGCGCGAGTTGTTTCGCTTGCTGCGCGATTTGCTCGGCTGAAGCCGACTACTTCTGCGCCGCTTCGGCTTTCGGATCGACGCCGCCTTCTGGAACTGGTGGCACGATCGGGCTTTGACAACCCGGGTCATCCGGTTCGAGCGTGATATCCAGCGGATTCGGTTCGAGATCGCGCGCCGCGCCAGTGCCGACGTCGACGCCCGCACCGATTGCACCGCCGAGAAGCAAGTTGCCCGCGAGTCCGACGCCGCCGGAGCCGTGGATCGTCGATACCACCTGTGTCACGACGCGCTTGTAACCGGCCTTGCAAACATCGACGCTGAACGGATATTTGCGACGGATCGTCAACGCGCACGGCGTGTGACAGGACATACCGTTCGACATCGTCAGCGTCGCGTCGATCGGTTGAGTTTTCGCCGTCCACGCTTCGGTCTTGCCGCGCGTGATGGTGGCGCAACCCGTCGTTAAAGCAAGCAGCAGCACGGGCAATAACGCCCGACCCAACATGCGCATGATTTTCCCCTTCCCCGAGAATCGGCATTCACCGTAGCAGATTTCGCGCGGTCGGCAAAACCGTCATTTCTGGTAGGGGTTGCGGCCCATCGCCGCCAGTATCGCCCACGCCGTGGCGCCGAGATGCGGCACGTGGAAATAGTAGAAATCGTCGGTGTCGCCACCCGGTCTGGTCGACAAACCCGTCGAAACGCGCGGCTCGCGCGTCGCGTATACCATTCCACTTGTGGAAAACTGCGCATCGATGGTGGCGAACAGCGGCGTCGCATTCTGCGGCCGTCCGACGACGCGATAAGCCAGCGCCGCTTGCGCCGTGCCTTCGATCCAGACGCCGTCGCGGTCGGTGTTGAAGTCGAAGCCGCCGCGCACCGCGTGTTCGCGCTCGATATAGGCGAGCGAGCGTTGCCAGTCTTTTTGTGCGTCGCGCAGAAGCAGCGGCCAGACTTGCGCGTCGAGCGCCGACGACGTGCGATTCGACGTCATGCCATCTGGCAATGTGCCGATGAAGAAATGTCCACTCGCGGCGTCCCACTGAATGTCGATGAATTGCCGTGCGCTCGATTCCGCGTGTTGCCAGTGCCCTGGAACATCGTCGTCCGATAAACGCCGGAACAACGCCACGGCATCGATGTTGTGTTCCGTCGATTTCCACGTCACGCGCGTCGGCGAATCGTCGAATCCATCGATACCGCCCGTGAATCCCGGACGCGAATCCTGCGCGTTTTCGACGATCCATCGAGCCAGCTTCGCTGCGGCAGCGGACCATTTCTTATCGTGATCGGATTCGAATAAGGCGAGCATCGCCAACGCCGTCCACGCGACGTTGCCGGTCGAAGTGCCGTTCTGCTCGCGATCTTCCGCCCAGCGTAAGGCGGCCGCGTCCCACCAGCCATTCGGCAACGGTTTTCCGTCGACGCGGACAGCCCGGTATGTGTTGCGCAGACGAGTGTCGTTCTGCGTCGCTAGACGCAACGCCTCGCCGACGCGCGACGCGCGCGGAACATCACCGCATGCGATCAATGCGATGACGGCGAGGCTGTCGTCATAAACGAACGCCGCCGTTTTCAGCGCGGACGAATCGGGTTCACCGCCGCTCGCGTTGTCGTAACTGCGAAGAAATTCGGGACCGCTCGCGACCGTATCGACGCGCGATTTCAGCGCGGCGCAACCGCGTTGGACGATGTCGTGTTGCGGGTCTGCACTCGCATTGGGCGAGACGGCGACGATCAGCAAACCGATCGCCGCGACGAACAGTTTCACGCGGCGGTTCCACCCACCGTCATCGCGTCGATTTTCAGCGTCGGCTGACCGACACCAACCGGCACGCTCTGCCCTTCCTTGCCGCAGGTGCCGACGCCTTCGTCGAGCTTGAGATCGTTGCCGACCATCGAAACGCGCATCAGGACTTCCGGCCCTGATCCAATGAGTGTCGCGCCTTTAACCGGACGCGTCACTTTGCCGTTTTCGATGAGGTACGCCTCGCTCGCGGAGAACACGAACTTGCCGTTGGTGATGTCGACCTGGCCGCCGCCGAAATTGACGGCATACAAACCGCGTTCGACGGAGGCGATGATTTCCTGCGGATCGCTTTTGCCGGGCAGCATGTACGTGTTCGTCATGCGCGGCATCGGCAAATGCGCGAACGATTCGCGGCGGCCGTTGCCGGTCGGCTTCTCGCCCATCAGGCGGGCGTTGTGCTTGTCCTGCATGTAGCCGCTCAGACGGCCGTTCGAGACGAGCGTGGTGCACTCCGTCGGCACGCCTTCATCGTCGACGCTCAAGGACCCGCGGCGATTCGGCAGCGTGCCGTCGTCGACGATCGTGCACAGTTCGGACGCGACTTTCGCGCCCATGCTTTTTGCGAACGCGCTGGTGCCTTTGCGGATGAAATCGCCTTCGAAACCGTGGCCGATCGCTTCGTGCAGCAGTACGCCGGGCCAGCCGGGGCCGAGCACGACGGTCATCGTGCCGGCGGGTGCGGCGACGGAATCGAGATTGACGATCGCCTGTCGCACGGCTTCGCGCGCGAGCGCGTGCGCGCGGCCGTTCGCGAGGAATTCGCGATAGCCGAAACGTCCTCCGCCGCCGGCGGAACCTTGTTCGCGACGTCCGTTGCGCTCGGCGATCACTTGCACGTTCATGCGCACGAGCGGTCGCACGTCGGCCGACAACGTGCCATCGGCGGCGGCGACCATCACGGTGTCGAGCGCGGCGGAAATCGAGACGATGACCTGACTGACGAGCGGATCGAGCGCGCGAGCGAATTTATCGACGTCGCGCAGCAACGCGATCTTTTCCTCGTTGGCGAGTGATTCGACCGGATCGATCGGCGCATACAGCGCGCGCGATTCGTGCGAGGCGAGCGCGTGTCCGCCGCCGGCGTTTCCGGATTGCGCGATGGCGCGCGCACTCTGCGCGGCCGTGATGAGCTGCGGCAATACGATTTCGTCGGAATACGCGAAGCCGATTTTTTCGCCGCTCATGGCGCGCACGCCGACGCCCTGCTCGATCGAATGCGTGCCGTCTTTGACGATGCCGTCTTCGAGCACCCACGATTCGCTGCGCGAATGCTGGAAATACAGATCGGCCGCGTCGATGGACGGGCCCATCAACTGCGAGAACACGCGGTCGAGATCGCCGTTGGAAAGACCGCCCGGTTGGAGCAATTGCCGTTCGGCCTGCGCGAGTACGCTCATCGGAAAGTTACCGCCTGCTGTGTGAATCGAGGGAATTTACGAATGGAAATGGTGGCGCGATGCAACGGTTGCAACATGCTAGCGCAACCCGGCCTGACTGGGCGTGACGCCGGTTTTGGCATCTTTGCGCGGCGTGCCGATCTTTTCGCGCGCGAGCAGCGTCATCACGGGTTTGTCCCAGCTTCCGGTGACGCTGTAGCGATTCCGCGTGACGTTCTTGAACACGCCTTGCAGCACTGCACCGACGCCCGCGCCGACGGGTCCGGCGATCAGCGCGCCGCCAACGACGAGCGTGCCGCCGACGTGCGGCGTGATTTCCATCGTCTGATCGTAATCCTTCGATTTCAGGCCGGTGCGGCCGTTGACGGCGATGTCCGCGGCCGGCCCTTTGACGAGAAGATCGCTCGTGTACGCGTTGCCGTTCTTGAGCATGAAGTTGCCGGTGATCGAATCGAAGCTGAAACCGGATTTGAAGAAGTCGCCGAAATCGAGCGTGAGCCGGCGCGGCAGCGAGGCGAGATTGAACAGGCCGAATATGCGTCCGGCGCCGGGACGGGCTTCGGGAATGCGCCCGCTTTTCACGGAAACGTTGAGCGTGCCATCGAGTCGCGCCAGCGCGAAATTCGACGGGGCGCCGGACCAGCTTCCTTCCATGTGCGCGACGGTTTCGCCGTTGTCGACGACGCCGGCGTAACCGAACGACCCGAGCATGCGGCCGAGGTTGTGCGCGCTGAG
>DATBAU010000129.1:0-14339 GCA_036271355.1 Rudaea sp.
CACGCAGAAGCCGGCCACGTCGCCTTGATCGATTCGTCCGCGCCGCGATGAAGCAGCGCTTCTCGAAAATGCACGGCATCGGCAACGACTTCGTCATCGTCGATTGCCGCGAGCGACCGTTCGCACTCACCGCACAACAGATCGCACACATCGGCGATCGTCATCGCGGCGTCGGGTTCGATCAACTTTTAACTATCGAACCGGCGACGGACGCGTCATGCGCGTTCGCCTATCGCATCTTCAACACCGACGGCACGACCGCGCAACAATGCGGGAATGGTTTGCGATGCGTCGTCGCGTGGTTGCATCGCGCGGGCGCGCTGCCTCGCGGCGCGGTGAAACTGCAAAGCCCAGCCGGACCTATCGCGATCGAATTGCTCGACGACGGACGCGTGCGCGCCGACATGGGTATGCCGACGTTCGATCCGCCATCGATTCCCTTCGATGCGGATCGCGAGGTCGACGAATACAACATCGATCTCGACGGCAATTCGATTTCGTTCGGTGCCGTGTCGATGGGAAATCCGCACGCAGTAATCGAAGTCGCCGATGTCGCGTACGCGCCGCTAAAAACAACCGGCGCGGCGTTGTCGATCGATCCTCATTTTCCGAACGGGTGCAACGCCGGTTTCGCGCAGATCATCGACCGCAAACACATTCGCTTGCGCGTGTGGGAACGCGGCGCGGGCGCCACGCTTGCGTGCGGCAGCGGCGCGTGCGCGGCGGTTGCGATTCTGCGTCGGCGTGGCAAACTCGATGACGAAGTGACCGTCGAATTGCCCGGCGGCACGTTGCAGATCGAATGGGCCGGCGCCGGCTCGCGATTGTGGATGTCCGGACCGGCCGCGTTCGCGTTCGAGGGAGAGATCGAGGTATGACCGAAATGAGCGTCAAGGAAGGTTTGACGGCAATGGAAATCGCCAGCTATCTGCGGCGGCATCCGGGATTTCTTGGCGAATTTCCCGACATCGCGCTGACGCTGCTCGTGCCGCGCGAACAAGGTTCGACGACGTCACTCGCGAGCTATCAACTCGAAGTCCTGCGCGACAAGAATCAGGAATTGAATCGCCGCCTGCACGAACTCATCGAAACGGCGACCGACAACGAACAACTCGTCGTGCGCGTGCATTCGCTGACTGTCGCGCTGATGCGTGAGAAAACACTCGGCGACACCGTGCGCCGCGTCGTCGCGGGACTCACCGAAGATTTCCACAACGAACTCGTTCGCCTCGCACTGTTTCGCGCGCCGTCGGACGATTTGCCGAATGCCGATTGGCTGATCACCGCCGCGCGCGGCGACAAACGTTGGGCACCGTTCGATGAATTCCTCGAACGCACCGAACCGTTGTGCGGCCGTTTGCAACCGGAAAAACTCGACACGTTGTTCGGCGAAAAATCCAGCGACGTGAAATCCGCCGTGCTCGTGCCGATCGACGGCATCGGCATGCTCGCCATCGGCAGCAGCGACGCCAACCGTTTTCATCCCGGCATGGGCACGGTTTTCCTGAAACTCATCGCCGAAGCCATCGCCGCCGCGATCGGACGTTTCGCCTGACATGAACGCCGAACCGCTCGCCGGCGCGATCGACAATTTCGTCGACTATCTGCGCAACGAGCGGCGCTATTCACCGGCGACCATCGCGAATTATTCGCGATCGCTGAAAACATTCCACGATTACGCCGCGGCACTGAACGTGCGGCGCTGGCGCGATCTGCACACCGATCAGATTCAGGCGTTGATCGCGAAGTCGCATCGCGGCGGACTGTCGCCCGGATCGCTGCGTGACATGCTGTCCGCGTATCGCAGTTTCTACCGCTACCTCGCGCGCGAAGGCATCGCGGCGAACAATCCCGCCGTTGGCGTGCGCTCGCCGAAGTCGCCGCGCAAGTTGCCGCAAGTACTCGATGTCGATGAAGTCGCCGCACTACTCGATTTCCCTGCGAACGATCCGGAAGCCGTGCGCGATCGCGCGTTACTCGAGCTTCTGTATTCGAGCGGATTACGTGTTTCGGAACTGACGTCCGTGCGCTGGCGTGATCTCGATTTGCACGAAGGACTGATTCGCGTGACCGGCAAAGGCAGCAAAACGCGCATCGTTCCCGTCGGCAGCCGGGCGCGCGAAGCGCTGGCTGCGTTGCGCGAACAGGATGCGCCGGGTCTCGACGATCCGCTCGTGCACGGCCGCCTCGGCCGTCCGCTCACGCCGAGCGCCGTGCGTTTGCGCCTGAAGCGCCGCGCTAAAGATCAGGGCGTCTGGAAGCGCGTGTATCCGCATTTGCTGCGGCACTCGTGCGCGAGCCACGTGCTCGAATCATCCGGTGATCTGCGCGCCGTGCAGGAATTGCTCGGCCACGCCGACATCGGCACGACGCAGATTTACACGCATCTGGATTTTCAGCATCTGGCGCGCGTTTACGATGCGGCGCATCCGCGGGCGCGGCGGAAAGCCTAACGTTTCGCGCGTTTTCTCGGCGTGGGTCGTGCGAGCCTTGCGGTGCGTAACCGTTGCTCCGTCCGCATGACGTGTACAACGAGCACTGTGTCGCCACTTACGCGATAGACGACGCGACACGGCGGTTCGATGATTTGCCGATAACGGCCTCTGCCTAGTTCGCGTAGATACGGTCCGCTGCGCGGATGCGTAATCAAGTGTTCCACATGCTTGAATACGCGATCGACCAAGTGGTGCGCGGCGACAGGATTGTGGATGGCGATAAAATCCGCGATGGCATCGAGTTCCGCGAGCGCAGGCTCCGTCCAGATTACTTCAGCCATCGCGCCAAGCGCTTCTTGGCCTGGGCGTGAGTGAGCACACGTCCATCGTCGATGGACCGTTCGCCGCGAGCGATGCCTTCCAGCAGCGCTATTCTGCGTTGCTGTTCTTCGTAGGTTTCGACATCGACGATATAGACGCTCGGCAAACCATGATGCGTGATGAGCATGGGCTGTTTTTCGCGCTCGACTTCTTCGAGAAGCTCAGTTGCTCGGCGCTTGAGAGTTGTCACTAGTTCGGTCCGCATGAAGTGATACTAAAGTATCACTGGCTGCACGGCAAATGAGTTGCCAACTCGAAATGTCCTGCGGCTGTCCGAATTGCGTCTTCAATCGGCTTGCGTTTGAGACGGGCAATCCCCAACGTAGGGTACTGACCAACTCGGGTGAGGAAATGTCCGATACCTTTCATGCAACAACCATCGTCTCCGTCCGCCGCGACGGCAACGTCGTCATCGGCGGCGACGGCCAGGTCACGCTGGGCAACACCATCGTCAAAGCTAACGCACGCAAGATTCGGCGGTTGGGCAAAGATGGCAACGTGATCGCCGGTTTCGCGGGGGCGACAGCCGACGCGTTCACGTTGTTCGAGCTGTTCGAACAGAAACTCGAAAAGCACAGCAACAATCTGACGCGCGCGGCGGTCGAGCTGGCGAAGGACTGGCGCACGGATCGCCGGCTCGGTCGGCTTGAGGCAATGCTCGCCGTCGCGGACAAGGACGTGTCGCTGCTCATCTCGGGCAACGGCGATGTGCTCGAACCCGAAAATGGTTTGATCGCGATCGGCTCCGGCGGACCTTACGCGCAGTCCGCCGCGAAGGCGTTGCTGGAGAACAGCACGCTTTCGTCGCGCGAGATCGTCACGAAGGCGTTGAAGATCGCCGGCGACATCTGCATCTATACCAATCACAACATTACGATCGAGGAACTGTGATGGGGTTGGATAATCGCAACTCCGAACTTGTTATGGGTTCGGACGCTCTCACCACGACGGAACGTCCCATGTCCGAATTGACGCCGCGCGAAATCGTCCACGAACTCGATCGCTACATCATCGGCCAGCACGCGGCGAAGCGCGCTGTGGCCATTGCGCTGCGCAACCGGTGGCGGCGCATGCAGCTCGAACCGGCACTGCGCGACGAAGTGACGCCGAAAAATATTCTGATGATCGGCCCGACCGGTGTCGGCAAAACGGAAATCGCGCGCCGCTTGGCGAATCTCGCGAACGCACCATTCATCAAAGTCGAAGCGACGAAATTCACGGAAGTCGGATACGTCGGCAAGGATGTCGAGCAGATCGTGCGCGATCTGGCCGATACGTCGGTGAAAATGTTCCGCGACCAGGCGAAGGTGAAAGTGAAAGCGCAGGCGGAGGATCGCGCGGAAGACCGCATTCTCGACGCGCTGATTCCGAAGCGGCAATTTCACGGATTCATGGGCGAGGCCGGACAACCGGATCAATCCGATTCCGACACGCGCCAGAAAATGCGCAAGCAATATCGCGAAGGCGCGCTCGACGATCGTGAAATCGAAATCGAGACGGCGGTGAACATCGGCGTCGACATCGTCGCGCCGCCGGGCATGGAAGAAATGACGCAACAGTTGCGCGGTATGTTCTCGTCGTTGGGCGGACAGAAAACGCAGAAGCGCAAACTCACCATCGCGGCTGCGCGACCGCTTTTGCTGGAAGAAGAAGCGTCGAAGCTGGTCAACAACGAAGAAGTGACGGAACGCGCGATCCACGCGTGCGAACAGAACGGCATCGTTTTCATCGACGAAATCGACAAGGTCGCGCAGCGCGGCGACTGGCACGGCGCGGGCGTCAGCCGCGAAGGCGTGCAGCGCGATTTGCTGCCGCTCGTCGAAGGTTCGTCGGTGTCGACGAAATACGGCATTGTCAATACGGATCACATTTTGTTCATCGCGTCGGGCGCGTTCGCGCAGGCGAAGCCATCGGATCTGATTCCGGAATTGCAGGGACGTTTTCCGATTCGTGTCGAATTGTCGGCGTTGACCGCGGACGATTTCGCACGAATCCTCAGCGAGCCGAACAACGCGCTAACCAAGCAGTACACGGCGTTGCTCAATACGGAAGGCGTGGAACTCTCGTTCACCGACGATGGCGTGAAGCGGCTTGCCGAAATCGCGTTCCAGGTGAACGAACGCACCGAGAACATCGGTGCGCGACGTCTGCACACGGTGCTGGAGCGGTTGCTCGATACGATTTCGTATGACGCGCCGGATCAGCGTGGGCAGCGCTACGTCATCGATGCGGGTTATGTCGACCAGCATCTCGCCGCGCTCGTGCAGGATCAGGACCTCAGCCGCTACATTCTCTGAACGGCGGCGCGGTACACTACGCGTTCGATATGACGCCCCCGAATCATCACCGAGAAGGCAACGTCGTCCAGTTCCGTGGACGCGGCGCGCGCGCGCAATTGCGCGAGGCGATGGAATCGCGCACGCCCGTGCGCGTGGCGCGCGAGCAGTTGTCGGACGCCTGGGTGCACGGCTTCGTGATCGCGATGTCGGCCGAATTCTGCGTCGTCGCTGAAGTCAGCGAAGCGATGCGTTTCGACGGTTTCGTCGTCATCGCGGCGGGTGATGTGACGACGGTCGAACATGATCCGGGTCGGGCATTCGTCGAAAAGGCGCTCGAACTCAACGGCGAGAAATTGCCGGCACTGCCGCACCTCGTGCTCGACGAATGGGCGAACATCGCGAAATCCGCTGCGACGGAAAATCCGCTGATCTCGCTCAACATGCTCGACGAGGGCGACGGCGAAGTGAGTTACATCGGCCGTCTCACCGGCACGGTGCACGACGCGCTCGTGTTGCAGGAAGTCGATCCGAACGCGAAGTGGTATCCGGACACGGGCGAATACGAATTCGCCGGCATCGGTTCGATCAGCTTCGGTACGCGGTACATGCATCTGCTCGCGCAAATCGCGGGTGGCCCGCCCGTGCCGGTGCCGACCAGCGAATTCTCGGTGTGATCGCGGCACCGCGACCGGTCGGCATCACGCTGCATCGGTCGTCGCATATTCTCGAAGTGGAATTCGACACGGGCGAAACGTTTCGCTTGCCGTGCGAATACCTGCGCGTGAATTCGCCAAGCGCGGAAGTGCAGGGCCATTCGCCGAGCCAGAGAATCCTGCAACACGGCAAGCAGAACGTGAATGTCGCCGAGATCCGACCGGTTGGAAATTACGGCGTGATTCTTCAATTCGACGACGGCCACAACACTGGCATTTATTCATGGTCAGTGTTGTACGACCTCGGGAAAAACCAGACGACGAACTGGGCCGAGTACCTCGACGCATTGCGCAATTCGGGCCTTTCACGCTAATTCGTAAAATCTGCGCGCGCGACTCGGTGACGTCCGTCATGGTTTCGCGTTCGTGCTCGGCATAGCCTTTCACGAAGGCGACGAAGCGATCTTGCCGATGGTCATTTCCAATCCCATGCGACGTTTGGAATGCCGCAACGACGGATGCGCGATACTACGTGTTCTTCAACGGGGAGTGCACGACGATGCCTGAAGGTCCTGAGATCGATACCGACAAACTGCGCGAAGCGATCGACGAAGAAATCGAAAAGGAAGGCGGTGCGTTGTTGCGCACCATCGCGTTGACGACAGCGCTGTTCGCGGCCGTTGCGGCGATCGCGTCCTTGCAGGCGGGTGGCACCGTCAACGAAGCGTTGGCGATGAAAACCGAAGCGGCGGTGCTGCAGGCCAAGGCGTCGGATCAGTGGGCGTATTACCAGGCGAAAGGATTGAAGGCGACGGTTACGGAGTTGTCGAAAAACGCGTGGACCGCGCTCGACAAACCCGCGCCGGAGGAACTGGCGAAGGCGCAGGAAAAGTATACCGAGGATCAAAAAGGCAGCCGCGAGAAAGCCGAGGAATTCGAGAAACAGCGCGACGAAAAGAACGAAGAAGCCGAACACCTGATGCATCACCACCATTTCTACGCGCAATCGGTCGCGTTGCTGCAAGTGTCGATCGCGTTGGGCGCAGTGGCCGCGCTGACGCGCAAGCGTCTGGTGTGGGTCGGATCGGCGTTGCTCGGCGTGATCGGCTGCGGATTTTTCGGCTGGGCATTTCTGGGATGATGAAACTCGTCGCCGCCGCCGTTCTGGTCGCAGTGTGCGGCGGCGCCAGCGCGGCGACGATCGAGATTGGTCCCGCCGCCGATTTCCGCACGGCGATGCAAACCTTGCAAGCCGGCGACACGTTGATTCTCGACGCCGGCACGTACACGCTCACCAGTTATTTCAACCTGTCGCTGAACGGCACGAGCGCATTGCCGATCACGATCATGGCCAAGCCCGGCACGCGTCCGCTCGTTCAATTCAGCGGCACGTCGCAGAACATCGTCAACTTCACCGACACGACATTTCTGATCGTCGACGGCATCGATTTCAGCGGCGGATCGCGCGGTTTGCGTTTCATGGGCGGCAGCGACGACATCGTCCGCAACTGCATCATCCACGACACCGCCGCCAACGCGATTAGCGCGAACGACGACGGCGAGGACTACGCACGCTTCCAGTTTCTGCACAACGAGATCTACAACACCGGCGACACCGGTGAAGGTTTTTATCTCGGCTGCAACGGCGATGCGTGCCGCATCCACGATTCCATCGTCGCCAACAATTACATCCACGATCTCGACAACTCGAACATCTCGCAAGGTGACGGCATCGAGATCAAGAAAGGCAGTTACGCGAACATCGTGCGCGACAACGTGATTCGCGACGTGAACTATCCCGGCATCACGATGTACGACGTCAACGGTCACGGCGCGCCGAATCTGATCGAGCGCAACATCATTTGGAATTCTCACGACAGCGGCATACAAATCACCGCTGACGCCATCGTTCGCAACAACATCGTGCTTGGCGCAGCCAATAACGCGTTCTTCTCGAACAATATCGATAGCGGCAGCGCAAACAATCTCACCATCGTCAACAACACGTTCCTCATGCCGCAAGGTGATGGCATTCGTCTTAATGGAGTGACGGGATCGGTATTGATCGCCAACAACGCGATCTACGCGCCGAATGGCGATGCGCTGCACGCGTCGGGCACGACGACCGGCATCACACTGATCGCGAACGCCGGGCAGGGAACGTTGAACGGCATCAGTGGACCGTTCGCCAGCACCGGCAATATCGCGAACGATTTCGTATCGGCGAACTTCAGCGGGGTGCCGCCGCAAAACCTGATTCCAAAAGGCGCGCTGCTTGTCGGCACCGGCAATGCGGCCGACGAATCCGCCGACGATTTCGACGGCCATTCGCGATCCGGCCACGTCGACATCGGCGCCTATCGCGCCGGCGGTGCACCGGGCTGGACGATCGCTTCCGCATTCAAAACACTCGACGAAATCTACTTCGGCACGTTTGATCCATGACGCGTTACGATAGGCGCATGGACGAGAAGACCACGCATTTCGGCTACCGCGACGTACCCGTCGACGAGAAGGAAAAACTCGTCGGCCACGTGTTCACCTCGGTCGCCGACAAGTACGACGTGATGAACGACCTGATGTCGTTCGGCGTGCATCGGTTGTGGAAACGCTGGTTCGTCGCGACGAGCGGCGTGCGTCCGGGCGATGCGGTGCTCGATCTGGCCGGTGGCACGGGCGACATCGCCGCGCTGCTGTTGCCGCGCGTTGGCGAAAAAGGCCGCGTCGTGCTCGGCGACATCAACGCCGCCATGCTGCGCACCGGGCGCGACCGCATGATCGATCAAGGCTTCGTGCGCAATCTCGATTACGCGCAGGTCAACGCCGAATCGCTGCCGTTTCCCGATGCGAGTTTCGACGCCGTAACGATCGCGTTCGGCTTGCGCAACGTCACCGACAAAGACGCCGCGTTGCGCGAGATGTATCGCGTGTTGCGTGTCGGCGGTCGTGCGTTGATCCTCGAATTCTCGACGGTGCAATCCGAATTGCTGAAGCCGCTGTACGATTTCCACTCGTTCAAGATTTTGCCGAAACTCGGCCGTCTGATCGCGAACGACGCGGACAGCTATCAATACCTGGCCGAATCGATCCGCAAGCATCCGGATCAGGCCACGCTGAAGGCGATGATGGAAAAGGCCGGGTTCGAAAAAATCGACGTGCGCAACCTCAGCGCGGGCATTGTGGCGATCCATCGCGGATACAAGGTGTAGCGCGTCCACATTTTCAGCCTGCTTTCATCGTGCCCTGCGTACTTTGGCGCGATGAAAAAACTGCTTCCGATGTGTTTGACCGCTGCGCTGAGCGCCGTTTCCTTCGCGTATGCCGATCCTCCGGCCGAGCAGGCTCCAGCGTCACCGAGCGATGCGACCACGCTTGACACCGTCACCGTCACCGGCGAACAGCCGGGTCCGGGCATGTGGAAAGTGTCGAAGGGCGATCACGTGCTGTGGATCCTGACGACGGTTTATCCGCTACCGAAGAACATGACGTGGGAGTCAAAACAGGTCGACGACGTCATCGCGCAGTCGCAGGAAGTGATGGCGAATGTCACCGGCGATCCGGAGATCAGTTTTTTCCACAAACTCACGTTGCTGCCTTCGCTGATGTCGGCGGAAAAAAACGCCGACGGCAAAACGCTGAAGGACGTTCTCTCGCCAACCGACTACGCGCGTTGGACGACGCTTAAGGAAAAATACATAGGCCGCGACAACGGTGTCGAACGCAAACGCCCGATGCTCGCCGCGCAGGAACTCAACAAAAAGGCGATGGACAAACTCGGCCTCGCCGGCAACGGCATGGTATGGGACAAGGTTCAGGCATCGGCGAAGAAGGATCACGTGCGCATCGTCGAGCCGACCGCGAGCATTCCGATCGACGATCCGGGTCAGATGATCCGCGAATTCAAAACGACCAGCGGCGATCTGGATGCGGCGTGTCTACGCACCACGATGTCGCGTTTCGAGAACGACATGCACCTCATGCAGGAACGCGCCAACGCGTGGGCCGTGGGCGACATGCAGATGCTGAAGTCGTCGCCGATCCAGCAGGTCCGCGATCGTTGCGCCGACGCGATCCGCGCCAACGCGCGTCTATCTGCGACGATGAATGTCGCCATCGACAAGATGTTCACCGCATGGACCGCGGAAGCCGAGCGCGCCATCGCCGCCAACACGAGCACTCTCGCGGTGATTCCGCTGGATAATTTGCTGGTCGACAACGCAACCGCAAAGGGTCCGCTCGCGCGGCTTCGCGCAAAGGGCTACACGATCGAAGAACCCGAATAATTCAGGCGACGACGGGTTCGTTTCGCTTGTGCAGATTCGGCAACAACACCGTCAGCAATCCGAGCGCCGGTAAATACGCGCACACCGCGTAGACGTATTCGATGCCTTTCGCATCCGCGAGCTGTCCGAGCAGCGCCGCGCCGAGTCCGCCCATGCCGAAGGCGAAGCCGAAGAACAATCCGGCGATCGTGCCGACTTTGCCCGGAATCAATTCCTGCGCGTAGACGAGAATCGCGGAAAACGCGGACGACAAAATCAGTCCGATCACCACGATCAGCACGCTGCTCCAGAACAAATCGACGTGCGGCAACAGCAGCGTGAATGGCAATGTGCCGAGGATCGAGAACCAGATCACGTATTTACGGCCGAAGCGATCGCCGATCGGTCCACCGACCAGCGTGCCGAGCGCGACGGCGCCGAGAAAATAGAACAAGTGAATCTGCGCGTTTTGCGCCGTGATGTGGAATTTTTCCATCAGATAAAACGTGAGATACGTGTTGAGACTCGCGAGGTAGAAATACTTCGAGAAGATCAGCACCAACAGCACGCCAATCGCGAGCGCGATTTTGCCGCGTGGCAATTCAGCGTCGCCCGTGTTCGTGCGAACGTGCGCGCGAGAAACGCGGTTGCGTCCGTACCAGCCGCCAATCTGGATCAACACCATGATCGCCAACAATGCGGCGACGGAAAACCACGCCACACTTCCCTGACCATGCGGCAACACGACGAAAGCCGCGAGCAGCGGACCGAGTGCCGATCCGAGATTGCCGCCGACCTGAAAAAACGATTGCGCAAATCCGTGACGTCCGCCTGACGCGAGCCGCGCGATGCGCGACGATTCCGGATGAAACACCGATGAACCCGTTCCAACCAGCGCCGCCGCGAGCAGCAGCCACGGATAGCCGACGCGCGACAGCAACAGCAATCCGATCAGCGTGAAGCCCATGCCAATCGCGAGCGAATACGGCATCGGACGGCGATCGGTATACGTGCCTACCACCGGCTGCAACAACGACGCAGTGAGCTGAAATACAAGCGTGATCAGACCGATCTGGCCGTAATCGAGATGATAGCTGTCGCGCAGCAGCGGATAGATCGCCGGCAGCAGCGACTGGATCAGGTCGTTGAGGAAGTGGCAAAAACTGACCGCGCCCAAGACCGTAAGGACGGTGCCTGCGCTGTTGCGCGCAGTCACGGATGCTGCGTTCATTTCGGATCTCGAAGAGTGAAATGGCGCGAGCGCGAATTATAGCAAATGGACGTCCGAATCCGTTCGGAAAATAGCGTCAGCGTTTGCCCGGCGCATGAAATTCTTTTAATGCCGCGCGCGTTCGTTCGCGGCCGAGTTCGATCATTTCCTCGGCGCGGTGGAATTCGTAAAACGCGCACGCGTTTCGCGGAATCGGGATCACGAGATCCGGCGGCTGCGATGCGAGTTTGAATCGCGTGACGGTTTCCTGCACCACATCGAGCGAACGCGCGAACAGTTCTAGGATGCCCGGATCGGCCACGACGGGCGCGACGTCTTTCTTGCCCATAAAGCTCTCGAAGAATTCGCCGATGCGTTGCCGATACGACGTGATCGGCGATGTATCGGGGTTGGTCGTCACAAGCAGTTGATCCGGCGGCGCGTCCAGCATCGGCGTCGGGCTCGATGGCGTCGGCGACGCGAGGCTGCCGAATGTCGAATCGTTTGTCGGGATTTGTTTTTCGGGATTCGCTTCGACCGCACCTTCGCCACTTTGAGGCTCGGTCGGCGCGTTGACGTCGATGGCGATGGTGAAATCGGTGAGATCGCGCAGCGTCGGCGTGATCGGCACCGGGTTGAGCAAACCGCCGTCGACCAGCGTGCGGCCTTGATAGTGATGCGGCCGCAGGATCGCGGGAATCGCGATCGATGCGCGAACGGCGTCGAACAGCGAACCGCGCGAGAACCACACTTCGCGCTGCGCCATCAAATCCACCGCCACCGCGGTGTAGCTGATCGGCAAATCTTCGATGTTCACGTCGCCGATCAGATCGCGCAGTTTGCCGATGATGCGATCTCCTTTGATCAGGCCGCCGCGGAACGTCCAGTCGAGCAGGCGCAACACATCGAATCGTTGCAGCGCCGTGACCCAATCGCGATAGACATCGAGCTTGCCAGCCGCGTATATACCGCCGATCAGCGCGCCCATCGAGCAGCCGGACACGCTTTGGATATCGAAACCCTGCGCGCACAATTCCTCGATCGCGCCGATGTGCGCGTAGCCGCGCGCGCCGCCTGAGCCGAGCACCAGTGAAATGGTGGTCGGTGTCATGCGGCGGTGCGGTTCATCGTATCAATGCGAAAGCGGCGGTCGATCACGCTATATATTCTTCAACGTCGTTCGTCGGATTACCATAGCTCGCTGTCCTTTCACGGAGACAACCATGCTCGACTTCCGCACCGGCCAGATTTTCGGCCTGCTTTTGCGCACCGTGCCATTTCTGCTGTTACGGATTGCTGTGTATGTCGGCATCACGCTCGCATATGTGCTGGCCGTCGGCATCGGCGGCGGGCTCGGCGCGCTGTTCGGAAAGATCGGCGGCAACACGGGCGGCGGCGCGGGATTCGGCGGCATCATCGGTTTCGTGATCGTTAGCGGTATTTTGTTTTGGGCGCGGCGGTATTTGCTGTATCTCGTCAATGCAGGACATGTCGCCGTGCTCGTCGAGATGCTCGACGGCAAGGAAGTTCCGTCGGGATCGAACCAGATCAGTCATGGCACGAGCATCGTCAAACAACACTTCGCGACCGCGTCGATCCTGTTCGGATTGCATCAGCTCGTGCGCGGCGTGCTCAACGTGTTCAATCGCGTGACGATCAGCATCGCGTCGTGGTTGCCGATTCCCGGACTCGATGTCGTCGTGAGACTGATCGACAAAATCATCAGCACGAGTCTGGCGAATCTCGACATGGTCATTCTCGCGCAAATCCTGCGTCGTCATGCCGACAATCCGTGGGCGATCGCGCGCGACAGCACCGTTTTGTATGCACAAAATTACAAAGGTGTGCTGAAGAACGCCGTGTTTCTGACCTTGATCGTGTGGGGGCTGACGCTGCTGCTTTGGCTCGGCATCGGCGGACCGATCGCGGCCGCTGTGCATTTCTTCCACATGCAGGCCGGCATCTGGACGCTCGTGCTCGCACTCATCGCCGCGTTGAGCATCAAGGCCGCGCTGATCGATCCGTTCGCTACCATCGCGCTGATCCAGGTGTACGACAAAATCACCGCCGGCCAGCAGCCGAATCCGCAGTGGACGGCCAAACTCGAATCGGTGTCGGGCAAGTTTCGCGAACTCACCGAGCGCGCACGCATCAATCCGCCGACGGCTCCCGGCGATGTCGCGCCCGTGCAGGGTTAAGCGACGACATGCGTCTGGATCGCGTGCGCCGGCAACGTCGTCGCGCGCGATCGATCATTGACAGATAGCGTGATGTCGCGCGGCGCATCCGTCGGATTCGCGACGATGACGACGCGAGTTCCGTCCGGATTCAAAAACGCGATCGATTGCAATGCGTCGTCGCGATTCGTCGACGCAATCCGTCGCGCACCCGCCGCGACGAACTTGCTGAAGTGCGCGATGTAATAGAACGACGGCTGCACGTGCACGTCGCCGGATTTCGTATCGACCAGCACCGGCGCATGGCAGAAATTGCCGACATGATTCGGACCGCCCTGCGTGTCGAGCGCGATGTTCCAGTCGATGAATCCGCAAATGCCACTCGTGAAATCGCCGATCATGTTGCGCGCGTAACGCTCGGCCGGTTCCCATTCGTTCAAATGTGGACCGCCCTCGACGCACCCTTCCGTGAACAGCACCTGCTTGTTCGGAAAGCGCTTGAGCACCTGCGCCGTCGCGGCAAAATCTTCTTCCTGATACCAATGCAGCGCGAGTCCCGCCAGATATTTCGCGCTGCGCGGATTGCCGAGCAACACGCCCGCGCGTTCGACGATGCCATTGCGGTTGTGATCCCACCCGAACAGTTTCACATCGGACAACTGCGCGTTTTCCAACGCCGGACCGAGATGGTCCGCGACGAAATCGCGTTCCTCGGTCGGCGAATACAGACACGATTCCCACGACTGCGCCGCATCGGGTTCGTTCTGCACCGTGAGCGCCCAGATCGGTATTTTTTCGTCATCGCGCATCGCTTTCACAAAGCGCACGTAATAGCTCGCCCACGCGTCCGCCAGTTCGTCGCGCAGACTGCCGCCGTGCGCCATCTCGCCATTCGTCTTCATCCACGCCGGCGGACTCCACGGCGACGCCACGAGCTTGAAC
>DATBAU010000130.1:0-9588 GCA_036271355.1 Rudaea sp.
CCGAAAGCGGGCGAAGTGCTCGTGAAAATCGTGGCGACCGGCGTGTGTCACACCGATGCATTCACGCTGTCGGGCGCCGATCCGGAAGGACAATTTCCCGTCATCCTCGGTCACGAAGGCGGCGGCATCGTGCAGGAAATCGGCGCGGGTGTGACGTCCGTGAAACCGGGCGATCACGTCATTCCGTTGTACACACCCGAATGCCGCGAGTGCGAATATTGCCTTTCGGGCAAAACGAATCTGTGCCAGAAAATCCGCGTCACACAAGGCAAAGGCGTGATGCCCGACGGCACTTCGCGTTTTTCCATCAAAGGCAAACCGATCCTGCATTACATGGGCACGAGCACGTTTTCCGAATACACGGTGTTGCCGGAAATCTCGCTCGCGAAAATCAGCGACAAAGCGCCGCTCGATAAAGTGTGTCTGCTCGGCTGCGGCATAACTACCGGCATCGGCGCGGTGTTCAACACGGCGAAAGTACAGCCGGGTTCGACGGTCGCGGTGTTCGGTCTCGGCGGCATCGGTCTCGCGGTCGTGCAAGGCGCGGTGATGGCGAAAGCGTCACGCATCATCGCCATCGATCTCAATTCGTCGAAGTGGGAAATGGCCAAACAGATGGGCGCGACAGATTTCATCAATCCGAAAGATCACGACAAACCGATACAACAAGTGATCGTCGATCTCACCAACGGCGGTGTCGATTATTCGTTCGAGTGCATCGGCAACGTCAACGTAATGCGTTCGGCGCTGGAGTGTTGTCACAAAGGGTGGGGCGAGTCGACGATCATCGGCGTGGCGGGCGCGGGACAGGAAATCTCGACGCGTCCGTTCCAGCTCGTGACGGGCCGCGTGTGGCGCGGCTCCGCATTCGGCGGCGTGAAAGGGCGTTCGCAGTTACCCGGTTATGTCGATCGCTACATGAATGGCGAAATCAAGATCGACGAATTCGTGACCGAAGTGCTGCCGCTGGAAAAAATCAACGAGGCATTCGATCTCATGCACGACGGCAAAGTGATCCGCTCCGTCATCAAATTCTGAGATTACGTAATTCCCAATTCAAATCTGGAAACGTGGAGGGAAACGGCAATGGCAGTAAAACTTCATCCATCGATCGACAACGGCATCAAGAAAGGTAGCGGCGAAAGTTTCGGCGGCGGCACGTTGCAGTGCAAATGCGCCGGCAATCCGGTCGAAGTGAAAATCGGCGGACAGACCGCGCACAACCACGCCTGCGGTTGCACCAAATGCTGGAAGCCGAGCGGCGCGCTGTTTTCCGTCGTCGCGGTGACGTCGAAAGACAACGTCAGCGTGACGAAGAATGCCGACAAACTAAAAGTCGTCGACGAGAAAGCGGCGATCCAACGCCATGCGTGCAAGGAGTGTGGCGTGCACATGTTCGGACGCATCGAGAACAAAGCACATCCGTTTTTTGGACTCGACTTCGTCCACACCGAACTGTCGAACGATCAGGGTTGGTCCGAACCGCAATTCGCCGCGTTCGTCTCCTCGATCATCGAAGCCGGCTACAACCCGAGCGGCATGGCCGACGTGCGCTTGACACTGAAGGGACTCGGTCTCGAACCATACGATTGCCTCAGCCCGCCGCTGATGGATGCGATCGCGACACACAACGCCAAAGCATCCGGCGCGCTGAGAACCTGATTACTGTTGACCGGCGCGGTGCAACGCCGCGCCGGTGTCTTGCGTCTGTCGCGACGACGTCACACGACGAAGCGACGCTGTGCGAACCTGTTTTACGGTGCGCCGCCGATGCTGTTTCGAGCACTCGTTTTCGGAACCCGATTGATCCGCCGCGGCGATCGCGCCGATAGCGTGTTGCTCGCGACGAACACGCAGCCTGCCCGCGAACCGTGCGGCGAGGGCGAACACTGGCGTTTCCGCGACGCGGGCACGATCACCACGTTCATCATCCGTTCGCGACGCATTGTTTCGATCGAGCAACGCGCCGCGTAACGCATCACGGCGTTTCGTCGAGGAAATATCCGCGCGCCGCGAGGCCCGCCGCGATATTGCTCGAATGCACCTGATACATTTTCCCCGGCGCGAGAACGAGCGGCGCCGCCAGCGTGTCCTTCGCGTTCGGATTCTTCGTGCCGTCGCCGATGCCGAAGTTGTCGTAGATAAGCCAGCCCAATTCCGAATCCGCCGAACCGGACAACTGCGTCAGCCACATCGTGATCGGCGTCGGGAGTACCGGCATTTCCACGCCGGTGATCACCATCATTTTTCCGTCCGGTACTTCGAAGGTGAGCCGCGTGAAACCGAACTCGTCTTTCGCATAGCTGGCCGGAATCACGGTGACCGCCGAATCGGCCGAACGGATCACGGTGATTCCGTCGCCGCTCACCTGAAACATGGCCGCGTCCCGCACCGGCAATTCCGAAATGCCGAGTGTGGCCGTCGTCGGCAAATGGGATTGCGCGTGCGCACCGACACTCGCCGCGAACAGCAGCGCAGCACCGAAGAAAATTCTCATGGGTCCCTCGAGATCGTCGCCAGGATTGGCGCACGATTAGTCGAGTGCGGACGAACTTAGTTCAGCCTCGATTCGGACAAATTGAGGACAGACCAACGTCTCGAAACTACTTCGCGCCGATCGCTGTCCGCAATGTCGGCCACACGTTTTCGAGTACCTTCGGCTCCCCCGCGGCGAGCGGATGCATGCCGTCGTCCTGCATCAGCGTTGGATCCTGCGCCACGCGATCGAGCAGGAAGGGCACCAGCGGCACATTGAATTCCTTGGCCTCGTCCCGATACATCTCACGCAAGCCCGTGCGATATTGCGGGCCGTAGTTGATCGGCAGTTCGATGCCGAGCAGCACCACTTTCGCGCCCGCATCACGGCTGGTTTTGATAATAGTGTCGAGATTTTTCCGGATCTGATCGATCGGCAATCCGCGCAGGCCGTCGTTGGCACCGAGTTCGACGACGACGATGCGCGGTTTGTGTTGCGCGAGCAACGCCGGCAATCGCGACAGGCCACCGGCCGTCGTCTCGCCGCTGATGCTGGCGTTGACGACGTCGACCGGCGGCGTTTGGGTTTTCAGGCGTTGCGAAAGCAACGTCACCCATCCGGCGCTCGGATCGATGTGAAAGGCGGCCGACAATGAATCGCCGAGCACGAGCACCGGACCTTCGGCAAATGCCGGCGCGGCGAAGAAAAGCATGAAACAAAGGAACCAGTGACGCATGAGCGGTCTCGCGAAAAAAAGTCAGGATGCGGAAAATCCGGCGCAGGAAATCTCGGCGGTCGATGTCAGCAAGGCCGTCGAAGGCCCCGAGGGACGTATCGATATCCTCACCGGCGTGAACCTCGACGTAACGAAAGGCGCGAGTCTCGCGATCGTCGGCGCGTCAGGTTCGGGCAAGACGACGTTGCTCGGTTTGCTCGCCGGACTCGACACGCCGACGCGCGGCGAGATCACGCTGGCCAGCACGCGCATCGACACGCTCGACGAAGAAAGCCGCGCGGCATTGCGGCGGAAAAACGTCGGCTTCCTGTTTCAGTCATTCCATTTGTTGCCCGCGCTGACGGCGGAAGAAAACGTGATGCTGCCGCTCGAACTCGACGGCCGCGCGGACGCGCGCGAACACGCACGCGCGGCGTTGCACGACGTCGGACTCGACGCGCGTCGAGTCCATTATCCGCATCAGCTTTCCGGCGGCGAACAGCAGCGTGTCGCGTTGGCGCGCGCGTACGTACATCGGCCGCGAATTCTTTTTGCGGATGAACCGACCGGCAATCTCGATCAGCGCACCGGCCGTGTCGTCGGCGATCTGTTGTTCCAGTTGAATCGCGAACACACGACGACGCTCGTGCTCGTGACGCATGACGTCATCCTCGCTCAGCGTTGCGCGACGACCGTGCATCTCGATGGCGGACGCATCGTGGAAAACATCGACGAACGTCCGCGAGCGCGCGCATGAAACCGATGTCGTTCGCGTGGCGCACGTTGCGCCGCGAATTCCGCTACGGCGAGTTGGCGACGCTCGCGATCGCATTGATTCTCGCTGTCGCCGCACTCGGCGCGGTGGCGACGCTCGGTGAGCGCGTGCAGCGAAGTGTCGTCGCGTCGGCATCCGAGTTCATCGGTGGCGACGTCGGCCTGAGTTCGCGCGAACCGCCATCGGATGAACTGAAAGCGGAAGCCGCGCGGTTGAATGTGCGCACGAGCACCGCCGCGACGTTTCCGACCGTCCTGTTCGCCGGCGGCAAAAGCCAGCTCGCCGACATTCGCGCCGCCGATGCGGCTTATCCGCTGCGCGGCGAACTGCGCGTGCGCAGCGCCAGCGGCGCGGAATTCTCGGCGCACACGCCGCCGTCCGGCAGCGTCTATGCCGAGCAGCGATTGCTGGCCGCGCTCGATCTGAAAACCGGCGATGAATTGCAAATCGGCGATCGCACATTGCGCATCGCCGGCGAAATCGAACGCGAACCCGATGGCGGAGAATTGTTCGCACTCGCGCCGCGCGTCGTCATGTCGCTCGACGATGCGCGCGCCGGCGGATTGCTCGCCGTCGGCAGTCGTGCGCGATATCGATTGATGGCGGCGGGCGACGAGCGCGCCATCGCGGAATTCACCACGTTTCTCAAATCACACAAACCCGACAGCGGCGAGTTGATCACGGTCGAACAGTCGCAGCAGAATCTGAAAAGCGCGTTTGATCGCGGCGATGCGTTCCTGCGTCTCGCGGCACTACTCGCTGCGTTGTTGTCCGGCATCGCGGTCGCGCTCGCGTCGCAACGGTATGCGCGGCGAAAGACCGATGAAGTCGCGCTGTTGCGATGTCTCGGCGCAAGCGGCGGCGAAGTGACGCTCGCGATCGCGATGACGCTCGCGATACTCGCCGTGCCCGCGTGCGCGATCGGTGCGTTGCTCGGACTCGGATTGCAGCAAGTCGTGTTCACTCTCGCGAAAGATTTGTTGCCGGTCGCGTCCAACGTGATTCCGCTCGCGCCGACCGCCGCGTCGTTCGCCGTCGGACTCGCCGTGTTGTTCGGCTTCGCGTTGCCGCCACTGTTGCGCTTGCGCGATGTTCCACCCGTGCGCATTTTCCAGCGCGCCGCCGGTGCGCGCGTGCGCCGCTTCGATGTGCTGTATCTGATTCCGTTCGCGGTCAGCGCGCTGCTCATCTTCGTCGAAAGCGATACGCCGAAACTGGCGACGATTCTGAGCGCGAGTCTCTTCGGCGTTGCTGCCGTCGCGCTGATCGCGGGATTGTTGCTGATGCGCGTCGTGCGCGGTGCGCGCGGACTCGCCGGGGCGTTGCGGTTCGGTCTCGCCAATCTGGTGCGGCGTCGCGCGTTGAGTCTGTTGCAGATCGTCGCGCTCGCGTTGGCGATCACCGCGCTCGATCTTCTCGCCGTTGTCGGTCCGTCGCTGCTGTCGGCCTGGCGTGCGGAGTTGCCGCCGAACACGCCGAATTATTTCCTGATCAATATTCAGCCCGAACAACTCGATGGCGTTTCCGCCGCGCTGAAGCAAGCCGGTGCGGAAAACATCAATACGCTGCCGCTCGCGGTGAGCAAACTTGTTGCCATTAACGGAACGCCGCCGCGCGCCGAAGATTATGCCGATCGCCGCGCCGCCGGCTGGATCAACGGCGAAACGCGCATGTCGTGGAGCGCGGAGGTGCCGCCGTCGAATCGCGTGATCCAGGGAAAATGGTTCGATGCGCATCCGTCCGAGCCGGAAATTTCGGTCGACGAAATGTGGGTCGACATGTTTCATCTCAAACTCGGCGACACGCTCACGCTGCGCGTCGGCGATCGCGACATCGTCGCGCGCGTGACCAGCGTGCGCGGCGTGCGTTGGGATTCGTTCCGCGTGAATTTTTTCCTGCTGCTCGATCCGCAAAGCGCGCAAGGCATTTCGTATAGCGACATCGCGAGTTTTCATCTGCCGCCGGATTCGGCGAACGCATTGTCGACGCTGTCGCGCGATTATCCGAATGTGTCGATGATCGATTTGAACGCGTTGCTCGATCGGATCCGGGACATCATCGCGCGCGTCGGCACGGCGGTGACAGCGGTGCTCGCCTTCAGTCTCGCCGCGGGCATTCTGGTGTTGTTCGCAGCGCTCGCGGCGACGGCGGACGAACGGCGTTTCGAAAGCGCGCTGTTGCGCACGCTCGGCGCGCATCGCGCACAGCTCGTGCAAGCGGTGCTCGCGGAATTCGCGGTGATGGGATTGCTCGCGGGCATCATCGCCGCCGTCGGCGCGGGCGGCGCGGGCATGTGGTTGGCGCGCAGCGTATTCCGCATTTCGGCGTACGTGCCGCCGATGTCGGCGCTCACGCTGTCGATCATCGCCGGCGCGCTGCTCGTCGCGCTCGCGGGATTGGCGGGCACGCGCAAGTTGACGCGCACTTCGCCGCTGCTGGTGTTGCGTCGCGCGTGATCCGTCGGCGGCGATAGACTGCCGCCATGACGGAATCGCTGATCGACTTCAATCCCGCACCGCGCATCGAGCGCGTGCCGATCGCCGACGGGCAATGGTGTTACGTCATCGACGATGCGCTGCGCGATCCGGAACGGCTGGTGCGATTCGCGAGCGAACAGCGCGGCGAATTCCATATCGTCGACTACAACGCATATCCCGGATTGCTGTTGCCGACGCCGGGCGAGATCAGCGAAAAGCTCAACGCGTTCTTCATCGATCATATGCGCGAATTTTTCGATGCGCGACGCGTTCTGCAGATGCACAGCCGGCTGGCGATGGTCACGTTGCCGCCGGAACAGTTGCGGCCGTATCAGCGTATTTGTCACAGCGATACGATCAGTCCCGATCCGCAGCAATCGCTGCAGGCGTCGGTGCTTTATCTGTTTCGCGACGAGTCCTTGGGCGGCACGAGTTTCTATGCGCCGAAACTCGCCGCAGAGGAAACGCGGCAGCTTTTCAGCGACGCGTCGAGTCTGCCGAACGCGCAATTCATGCGGCGCTACGACATCGGTCCGGGTTATTTGTGCGAATCGAACCGGTATTTCGATCGCGTCGCGAGCGTGCCGGCGAAATGGAACCGGCTGATTTTCTATGATGGCGCATTGCTGCATTCCGGCGATATCCGCGATCCGGACAGGATGAGTCCCGATCCGCGCGTCGGCCGGCTCACGTTGAATGGCTTCTTCACCAGCCGGCGACGCGCGGCATTGAAGTGACCAATTGCATACGACGCGCCTTCGCGAAGCGCGTACAACGGCGCGATCGCAGCGACACGGAAAACGGCGGGCGGTTGCGCTATCGCGTCACGAACACGGCATCCGCGTGGAAAACCGGCGAAACGCCGAAACTGGCGGTGCGGATCGATGAGGGCGACGCGTCACTTTCGACCTGATTTCGCCATACGCGTAAGTATGGCGCGCTGCACAAAAAGTGGAAAAATACACTTGCGCGGTGAGCGGTGCGGATTTCTTAAAATGGCCCGCCGGGACGCGGTTTCCGGGCACTCGCACAGAAATGTTGCAGTGCTTTTGCATTCGGACATGCAAACGTTTACATTCCGCGCGCCGCGGCTTTGCAAAAATTTTACATTGCGGGCGCGGGTTAGGGGCGGAGAGTTGGATGGCGGTGACGATCAAAGACGTTGCGCGGGAAGCGAGGGTTTCCGTGGCTTCGGTGTCGAGAGCGCTGAACGGCAGCGCTAACGTCACCGAGATCACGCGTCGCCGCATTATTGGGGTGGCGGAACGGCTTCGGTATGTTCCGCACAGTGCAGCGCGCAGCCTGATCACGCGCCGTACGCAGACGGTGGGCGCTTTGTTGCCGGATTTGTTCGGAGAGTTTTTCTCCGAACTTATCCGCGGCATCGATTTGGCGGCGCGCGCGAGAGGTTTGCATTTGCTCGTTTCCAGTTCACACGGTCATTCGTCGGAAGCCGCCGCCGCGCTGCGCGCGATGCAGGGCCGCGTCGACGGCGTGCTGGTGATGTCGCCGCACGTCGACGCGACGTTTCTTTCCGAACATCTTTCGTCGGGGTTGCCGGCGGTGCTGATCAACACGCCGCTCGACGACAGCCGCTACGCGACGCTCAACATCGACAACTACGGTGGCGCGTTCGCGATGACACAACACCTGATCGATCGCGGTTTCCGTTCGATCGCGTTCGTCACCGGGCCGCACGGCAACTTCGATGCGAGCGAGCGCCAGCGCGGATTCGACGATGCCGTCGCGCGCAGCGAAAAATCCATCGACGTGCAAATCCTGCGTGGCGATTTCAGTGAAGAGTCCGGCTATCGCATCGGTCGTCAACTGTGCGAAACGCGTGCGCGTCCACGCGCGGTGTTCGCGGCGAACGACATGATGGCGATCGGCATGCTGCTCGCCTTCAACGAAGGCGGCGTGCGCGTGCCCGACGACGTGGCGATCGCCGGCTTCGACGACATCCCCATTTCTCGTTTCGTGAACCCACCGCTGACGACGGTGCGGGTGCGCATCGCGGATCTCGGCCGCAGCGCGCTCGAACAACTCGCGTTGCAGCTCGACAAACAGGAAACGATTCATCCGCAAGAACAGAAACCGAGTTGCGACATCGTCGTGCGCGCGTCGTGCGGCGGATCCGATCCATCGGCGACGGGCCCTGGGCATGGGGCGCGGCGTCCAACAGACATATCTAGAAATTCCTCGGGAGGAGAGTCATGAGAAGGCAGTTACCGTTGCGCAAGAAATTGCTGGTGTCGCTGATCCGCACGGCGGTCGTGACGGCGGCTCTGGGTCCGACGATATCGTGGGCGCAAACCGCCGACGCGAACTTGCGCGGCAAGGCGCCCGCGAACGCGGTCGTCACGGCGAAGAACATCGAAACGGGCGCCGTGCGTCGCACGACGTCGAGCGGCGACGGCAGTTTCGCGCTGGTCGGCCTGCCGCCGGGCCCGTACAGCGTCGATGCAGGACCGGGTACGGAACAAAGCGTCACGTTGTCGGTCGCCTCCACCGGCACGATCGACCTGACCGCGAAAGCGGCCGCGCCATCGACGACCACCACGACGCTGGAAGGCGTCTCGGTGACCGCGACGACGCTGCAGGAAGTGAAGACGTCCGAAATCGGAACGGTAGTTTCGCAGCGTCAGATCGCCACGGTTCCGCAGATCACGCGTAACTTCCTTGAGTTCGCCGACACCGTGCCGGGCATGGTGTTTTCGACCGATCCGGAAGGCAACACCAGCCTGACCGGCGGCGGCGTCAGCACGTCGGGCATCAACGTTTACATCGACGGCGTCGGCCAGAAAAACTATGTACTGGGCAGCGGCTTGACCGGGCAGAACCAGAGTCAGGGCAATCCATTCCCGCAGCTCGCCATCGGCGAATATAAAGTCATCACCTCGAACTACAAAGCCGAGTACGACCAAATTTCGAGCGCCGCGGTGACGGCGGAAACGAAGTCGGGAACGAACGAATTCCACGGCGACGTATTCGGCGACTACACCGACTCGGATCTGCGCGCCGATACTCCTGCGGAAATCGCGGCCAACAAGAAAGCGCAAAGCAAGGAAAAAGAATACGGCTTCGATATCGGCGGTCCGATCATCAAGGACTCGTTGCATTTCTATCTCGCCTACGAGGCCAAGGA
>DATBAU010000131.1:0-3987 GCA_036271355.1 Rudaea sp.
TGCCGCCGAGCCGGCAACAATGCGCGGCCAGATCGCGGCATCGCGCAAGGCGATGGCGGAAAATAGCGCAAAAGGTAAAAAGCGCAAAAGTGTAAAAACGGTCATCCACGTCTTTGCGGGCGCGATCGCGGCGGGCGCGGAGACGAGCGTGGGCAGCCAGTAGCACGCGAACACGATCGCCGCGAGTGCGACGGCGCGGTCGCCGCTCAAATTCGCGCGGTGACGCCAAACGAGAACCAGTCCCGCGACGGCGCCGATCGCCAACGGCGCTTCAGCGCTGCTTCCGATCGGCAGCAATGCCAGCACCGCGAGCACGATCGATGCCGGCCACGCGGAGTTCCATCGGGAAAGAGCTTGCGAAGCCATCGCGCCGCCGGGAAAAGAGAAGTGTTTAAGCTACCGTGCGCGTCTGCGCGCGACAACGTTCATCCCGCCAAATTTTCGTAAACGTCGAGCGTGGCGGCTTGCATGTCGGCCAGGCGGAATCGCGTGAGTTGCGGAATCGGCGGCGCCACGCGCAACAACTCCGCGGCACGTTCGACCAGACGGGTGTTGTCGCCGACCGGCACGCGTCCTTCGGGATAGAGTTCGGCGAGCAGTTCGCCGACGCCACCGTGCGCATAGCCGAGAACCGGGCGGCACAACGCGAGCGCTTCGATGACGGTGCGGCCGAACGCCTCGGGTTGCACCGAGAGCTGCAGGACCAAACTCGAAATCGCGAAGATCTCGCGCACGTCGTTGCGCGGTACGCTGATCACCATTCGGTCGGCGACGTTGCGTTTCTTCGCGAGTTCTTCGAGTTCGGCGATATAGGCTTCGCGCCCAGCCATGCGTGCGCCGAGCAACAGCAGTTTGCAATCGAGGCCGCGCGCGACGAGCCCGGCAAGCAGTTCGATCGCGTCGGCATGACCCTTCAAACGCGTGCCGCGTCCGGGCAACGTCAGCAGCGCGCCGCCTTGCAGCGTCGGGAAATCCATGAAGAAGCCGCGGCGCCACGCGTCGTCGGGTTGATAGCCGAACGGGAAATCGTCCGGATCGACGCCGCGCGGAATCACCGTCAAGCGCGCGGGATCGGTGCGCGGATAATGGCGCAGCACGTAATCGCGCACGGTGTTCGATACGCAGATCACGCGTTCGCCGCGCGTCAGGATCGAGCTGTACCAGCTCGGCGAATTGAGTCCGTGCACCGTCGTGACGAAATGCGGTTTCGGTTTCGACATCTCGTTGATGGCAAGTCGTCCGATCCACGCGGGCAAGCGCGAACGTGCGTGCACGATGTCGGGGCGCACTTTTTCGAACAGGCGCTTGAGCGTCCAGATGTGACGGATGCTGCCGAAGCGTTTGGCGCCGATGTCGAGCGTGTGATGTTCGCTGCCTTGCGCGACGAGCGCATCGACGAGCATGCCGCCGGCCGAAACCACCACCGAGCGATGTCCGGCTTGCGCGAGCGCGCGGCCGATTTCGAGCGTGCTGCGTTCCACGCCGCCGGCATTGAGCGCCGGCAGGAGCTGGACAACGGTGAGTTGCCGTCCTGGCATGAAATACTCTAGTCGGCCAGCGTGTACTGCGCCCCGCAGTACGGGCATCTGGCGGTGCCGGTCGCTTCCACCGGCAGATACACTTTCGGATGCGAGTTCCACAGGATCATGCCCGGCATCGGACACGACAGCGGAAGATCGGCGCGCATGACGGTGTAGCGGTTTTCCGCGTTGGCAGGTATCAGCGTCGGAGACGGCATGACGGTGGCGGCATCGGACATCGGCTGACCTGCGAGGGAAGCGGGAAACAGGACCTGAAATTCTAGCAAGTTGCACGCCACGGTGTGCGAACCTTTGGCTAATTCACGCGAGCCCGCTTGCGGCGTCGCGCAATGCCGCGAACGGCCGAGCGAGTAAGATGCGCAACGCACCTACATTTCGGGGAGAAAGCACACGTGGATTTCAACAAGATCGTCGCGCGCGCGAAAAACGTCACGCTATCGCCGAAGACGGAATGGCCCGTGATCGCCGCCGAACCCGAAACGGTGGCCGGGCTCTATCAGAACTACATCGTGATCGTCGCCGCGATCGCTCCACTGGCGTACTTCATTGGCGCCGTGATTTTCGGCGAGTGGACACCTGTTTTCGGACTGGTCCGCACCGGTTTCGGCCATGTGTTCCTCACACTCATCATGACTTACGTGCTCACGCTGGTCATGACCTACGTCACAGCCATGATCATCAACGCGCTCGCGCCGAGCTTCGGTGCGATAAAGAATCAAACGCAGGCGCTGAAAGCTGCCGCCTATGCGTTCACCCCCGCGTGGATCGCAGGGATCATCAAGATCGCACCGTTCCTCGGCGCATTGACGATGCTCGTGATGCTCGTCGCTGCGATCTATTCGATTTATCAGCTCAACCTGGGTCTTCAATACACGATGCAGGCGCCGTCGACGCGATCGGCGGGATACACGGCCGTCGTCATCATCGTTTGCTTCGTCATCGGGTTCGTATGCTTCATGATCCTGGGCGCAGCGATCGGCTTTTCCGCCTTCGGACCGCGCACTTATGGTGCGGTTAGCGTCGACGACAGCCGCGCCACCGCGATCGGCGCGATGATCGCCGGCGCGCAGCAGGCCAGCAACAAGATGGAAGCGGCCAAGCGCTCGAACGATCCGAACGCGCAAGCCGCCGCGGCGACCGCCGCCGTGTCGGCGATGATGGGCGGCGGCGATCAGGTCGAAGCGCTGACGCCGGACATGCTGAAACCTTTCGTGCCGGAGACGCTGTCGGGTTTGCCGCGTACCAGCATCGAAACCGCGCGCAACGCGCCGATCGGCATCCAGGTATCGAACGCGAAGGCCAGTTATCAGGGGCCGCAAGGCGGCGAGCGCATCGATCTGGAGATCACCGATACCGGCGGCGCGAAAGGGTTTCTCGCGATGGCCGGCATCGCCGGCATGGAATCGGACAAGCAGTCCGATTCCGGTTTCGAGAAAACCTATCACGACGGCACGCGCCTGATTCACGAGGAATGCAACAAAGGCGGCGGCTGCGAATACACGGTGGTGCTCGCCGATCGGTTCGTCGTGTCCACGAAAAGCTCGGGAACCATGGACATCGGCGCGCTGAAGTCGGCCGTTTCGTCCATCAACCTGTCGGGACTCGAAGCGCTGCGCACGCAAGGCGTGAAGCGCGGATAAAAAAACGCGAGCGGCGTCAAACCGCTCGCGTTCCTTTTTGTGGTCTTATTGCGCCGCGTGTTTGTGGTCTTATTGCGCCGCGTGCGAATCGAAAGTAATGCGCACCGGGATTTCGTCGCTGACGTTCGGCACGTATTTGCTGACGCCGAATTCCGAGCGCTTGATCGTCGTCGTCGCATCGAAACCGGCCGATGCTTTCTTCATCATCGGGTTGTCGCCGATCTTGTTGATCTTCACGTCGAGCGTCGCGGGTTTGGTGACGCCGTGTATGGTCAGATCGCCGGTCACTTTCAGACCGTTCGCGCCGGACTTGTCGACTTTCGTACTTTTGAACGTAATGTCCGGAAATTTCGCCGCGTCGAAAAAGTCCGGCGATTTCAGGTGTTCATCGAGCTTCGGCACGCCGGTGTGCAATCCGTCGAGAGGAAACGTGATCGAGATCGACGACTTCGTTATGTCGGCGGTGTCGAGCATGAAATCGCCGGTGAATTTCTCCAGCATCGCACTCGGATTGGAAAAGCCGAAGTGGTTCCAGCTGAAAATGACCTGCGTGTGGGTCGTGTCGATGTCGTACTTCTGCGGCGCCGCGAAGGCGGTCGTCGCGGAGGCGGCGAGGATCGAGGTAAGCAATAGGCGACGCAACATAGCCAAAATCTCCTTGTACTGATTCAAACGGTGATGTTTCAAACGATGCGACAAACCTCGTCGAAGCCGTAACGCGCTTCGCGTGGACGAATGACCGCCGGATTGCCATACCCGACGTTGATGAGGAAATTCGATTTCACCGGCGTGCCGGGAAAAAACAA
>DATBAU010000132.1:0-1697 GCA_036271355.1 Rudaea sp.
TCGCCTTCGCGGACGTGGACGAGAATATCGAGCTGCGTCATCGGTGTGATTCGTCGACCGTTTTCCTAGCTTAACGCGCGGCGGGCACTGACGTTATGCACATGCGTGCGGCGCGCGTCCGCGCTAGCATCGTCATGCAAGGTCGATGGAGGCGAACATGTTCAAGCTGCTGATCGTACTGCCGATGTTGTTCATCGGTGCCGTCGTGTTCGGCGCGGGTGCGTTGGTGTTCGTGCCGTTGCTGGCGATGTTGCCTGTCATTCTCGCGGTCGGAGCGGTGGTATTCGCGCTCGTGATCGTGGTGAGCGTATTCGGGTTTCTGCTGCGACTCATGGGCGCGTTGATCATCGGCGTCGGTGCGGTGGCTGTTGGCGGCGCGGGTTTGTTCGTTGCCCTCGCCGGCGGAGCGGTGGTGATCGGATTCGCTCTGATCCTCGCGCATGTGCTGCTGCCGATTCTGGTCATCGCCGGCATCGTCTGGCTCATCCATCGCTCGGGAAAACCGCCCGCAGCGCCGCCCATCGCGCACGGATAACATGGATTTAGCGCGGATTTCTCGGCATTTACACGCGGAGTCGCTCGCCGTTCAGCATTCCTGCGCGAGACTTTTGCGACCCAACAACAGGAGGTTGACGATGCGCACATGGCATTTGGTGGCACCGGCGATGTTGCTCGCCGCGGGTTCTATGTTTTCGGCTACGTCCGCTCAAGCGGCCGGAACGAAAGTCGATTGCGAAATGAAGTTTTCGCTCACCGGCTGGTCGGCGATCTACAAGCACGCCGAGGGCGCGGGCACCGTGAGCTGCAACAACGGTCGCACGTATCCGGTCAACATCGTCGCCATCGGCGGCGGATTGACCGTCGGCAAGTACAAGGTCGAAGGCGGCACCGGCAAGTTCTCGAACGTGTACGACGTCGGTGAAATCTTCGGCAGCTATGCCCAAGGTGAAGCCAACGCGGGCGTGGTGAAGTCCGGTACGGCGCAAGTGCTGACCAAGGGCAACGTCTCGCTGGCGCTGGCCGGTGCGGGCGAAGGCGTGGACCTCGGCATTTCGTTCGGCAAGTTCACGATCGAACGCGCCAAGTAATTTTTCTCGCAAGTCTCGAAAAAACGCGGCGTCATGCGCCGCGTTTTTTTGTTTGTCGCGATGCGATCGACGCGCTAAGGTCATCGTTTGACTGGAGCGCCGATGTCCGAGACCGCCGACCGCCGCGACAACGTCGCCGAAGAATTCGCCAATAGCCTCACGCATGCGTTCGGGCTTGTGCTGGCTATCGTCGGCCTTCTGATCCTATTGGTTGAAACGCACAGCGGCGGCGCGCGAGAGATCGTGTCTTGCGCGGTTTACGGCGTGACGCTGGTTCTCGTCTACGCCACGTCGGTGCTGTATCACGGCGCAACGCGCGAATCGTCGAAGCGGTGGCTGCGCACACTCGATCACGTCGCCATCTTTCTGCTTATCGCGGGTACGTACACGCCGTTCGTGCTGATCGCGTTGCGCGGCGCGTGGGGATGGACGTTGTTCGCGATCGTGTGGACGCTCGCCGCGATCGGCACCGTGTTCGAATTCACCGGACTGCGCCGTTTTCGCGGCGTGATGATCGCGCTGTACATCGGTATGGGTTGGGTGGGCGTCATCGCGATTCGTCCGCTGATGGCGGCGCTGCCGTTGCCCGGCATCCTGCTCGTGTTCGCG
>DATBAU010000133.1:0-8137 GCA_036271355.1 Rudaea sp.
CGGTTTATACAATTCCACTTTTCCATTCGGCTGGAAACGGCGCAGGCCGAATTCCTCGATCACTTCGGGCATCGCTTCGTATTTCTCGGCGTTGTCCTTGTCGAGACGGCGCACGAGGCGCTGCGCGAGAATGCCGTTGACCGTGGACGTGAGCAGATAATCCTCAACGCCCATGTCGAGCATGCGCGTGATGCCGCCGGCCGCGTTGTTCGTGTGTAGCGTCGACAACACCAGGTGGCCCGTCAACGCCGACTGGATCGCGATCTTCGCGGTTTCCAGATCGCGCATTTCGCCGATCATGATGATGTCCGGATCCTGACGCACGATCGAGCGCAGTGCGTGGCTGAAATCCAGACCGATCGACGGTTTCGCCTGAATCTGGTTGATGCCTTCGATCTGGTATTCGACCGGATCTTCGACGGTGATTATTTTCACGTCCGGTGTATTGAGTTTCGACAGCGCGGTGTAAAGCGTCGTCGTCTTTCCCGAACCGGTCGGACCCGTCACGAGCATGATGCCATGCGGCAGTTCGAGAACCTTGTTGAACTTCGGCAGGAATTCGTCGGTGAAACCGAGCGTGTGGAAATCGAACACGACCGATTCGCGATCGAGAATACGCATCACCACCGATTCACCGAACGATGTCGGCACGGTGGAAACGCGCAAGTCGAGTTCCTTGCCTTGCACGCGCAACATGATGCGTCCGTCCTGCGGCAAGCGGCGCTCGGCGATGTTGAGTTTCGCCATGATCTTCACGCGCGAAATAACGGCGGCGGTCGATGCGGCCGGCGGTGATTCCACTTCCTGCAAAACACCGTCGACGCGGTAGCGAACTTTCAGTCGGTTTTCGAACGGCTCGATGTGAATATCCGACGCGCGTTGTTCGACGGCGCGCTGGATGACCAGGTTCACCAATCGAATGACCGGCGCTTCCGACGCGAGATCGCGCAGGTGTTCGATGTCGTCTTCGCCGCGACCCTGTTCGTCGGTGAGGTTTTCGACGATGGTGCCCATCGCCGAACGACCGGAGCCGTAATAGCGTTCGATCAGATCGTCGATTTCGGAACGGAATCCGACTTTGACTTCGACACCCTTTCCACTCGCGAGCTCAACGGCCTGGCGCGGATACGTGTCCGCCGGATCGGCCATCAGCAGCGTGACGTTGTTGTCGTCCTCGCCGATCGGCACGACGTGATATTGCTTGAGGAACCGCACCGACATCGCAACGTTCGGCGGCGGCGCTTCGGGACATTCCTTCACGCTCAGTAGCGGCAGATGTAGCAGCTCAGCCAGCGCTTCACCCATGTCGCGCTCGGAAACGAGTCCGAGCCGCGTCAACAATGGAATGAGATTGCCTTCCGCGTTTTCGTCGTGCAAACGGCGCGCGCGGACGAGATCGGTTTCCTTCAGGCGGCCGTGTTCGACGAGAAAATCGCACAGGCGCTCGTCGAGATGACTGGGGCCAAACGGCTCCATCGGATTTTCGGTGGGAACGGCGACCATAAACTCAGCTAACCCCTGACTGTGGCGTTTCGACCCCAACTTCTGGCACAGGTTCCGCTCGGTCGGCTGCCATGTCGGGATTGATGAGGCTTTCGATGAACGGGCGGTTTAACACAATCCACAGCACCGCCGGCACCAGCGCGGGCAGGATCAGATAACCGAACTGGTACCAAAGCGCAATCAGATTGAGGGGCAATCCGGCCTGCTGCGCGGCTTTCAACCCCTCGGCGCCGGCATCGATCGTGACCGATTTCAGGCTTTCGCCGATCACGCCAAACGTTTGCGAAACGACGATGACGAATCCGCCGACGACGATCTGCACGAAGCGCTGCATCCGCCGCAGCGGCGTTGCAAGCACGAGACCGGCGAACAGCGGCAGCGAATAGCCATAGATCATCGGATTGACGACGGGCTCCAGAAATCCGAACTTCGGCGGTTGCCCGACCGGTGCCGCATTGACCAGCACGTTGCCGGAAATCTGCATCAGATATCCGGGATGCGCGAGGATGTGCCCTTGCGCATCGATCAAATCGGCACCTTGCGACGCGCCCGTGAACAACGACGGCCACACGTGCGGCAAGATCGATTTCGCCAGCGCGATCACCGGCCAGCACAACGGTGCGGCGAACCAGAACCAGAGGAAGAACGCGAGCGGCAACCACAGCACGGCCGCCAGCAAAAATCGTTTCAGCGGCGAGACCGCACTCAACATGCCCAGACGCGCGCGTTGCGGAACATGCGCATCCATGGCGAGTCCTCACCCCATTCCTTCGGCGCCCACGACATCTGCGCGCTGCGGAACACGCGTTCGGGATGCGGCATCATCACCGTGACGCGTCCGTTCGCTGCGGTGAGACCGGCGATGCCTTTCGGCGAACCGTTCGGATTGAGCGGATAGCTTTCCGTCACGCGGCCCTCGTTGTCGACGAAGCGCGCCGCGACGCCCACCTTCTTCACGTCGCCGCGTTCGTTGAATACCGCGCGGCCTTCGCCGTGCGCGACCGCCACCGGAATGTACGAGCCCGCCATGCCCGCGAAGAAAATCGAGGGCGACTCCGCAATCTCCAGCGTCGCCAATCGCGCTTCGTATTGTTCGGAAACATTGCGCTCGAAACTCGGCCAGCGTTCCGCGCCCGGAATGATGTCCTTCAACGCCGCCATCATCTGGCAGCCGTTGCACACGCCGAGTGCGAACTTCGTCGGATCCTCGAAGAACGCCTGGAATTGATCGCGCAGTTTCGGATTGAACAGGATCGATGTCGCCCAGCCACGGCCCGCGCCGAGCACGTCGCCGTACGAAAATCCGCCGCACGCGGCGAAGCCGGCGAAGTCGTTGAGTTTGTAGCGGCCGGATTGAAGATCGGTCATGTGCACATCGTGCGCGTCAAAGCCCGCGCGCGTGAACGCGGCGGCCATCTCCACCTGTCCATTCACGCCTTGATCGCGCAGGATCGCGATTTTCTGACGCGAACCGAGCGCGACGTGCGACGCGGCGATGTCGTCCGACGGATTAAACAGCAGACGCGGCGTGATGCCGCGATCGTCGTCATCGCAACGCCATTTATATTCGCTGTCGGCGGTTTGCGGATTGTCGCGGCGCGTCTGCATCGCGTGGCTCGTCTCCGACCACGCCTTCATCAGATCGCTCCACGGCCAGCGCGCCATCGACTCGTCGTTGAGCCACAGCTTCACGCGCTTGCGCTGGTGCGGATTGCCGCAGAAATGCGCGAGCGATTTGATCTCGTGATTTTCGAGCAGCGAGAGAAATGCGTCGCGATTCTGTTTGCGAATTTGCACCACGGCGCCGAGTTCTTCGCTGAACAACGCCGATAGCGTGTTGTCGGCCCATCCGCTGAGTTCGATGTCGATGCCGCAATGTCCCGCGAACGCCATCTCGATCAGCGTGACGATGGCGCCGCCGTCGGCGCGATCGTGATACGCGAGCAGCAGATTCTTCGCGTTCGCTTCCTGGATCGCCGCGAAAAAATGTTTGAGCGATTCCGGTTCATCGATGTCCGGCGGCAATCCACCGCCGCGGTTGTAGACCTGCGCGAGCGCCGATCCGCCGAGACGATTGCGTCCCGCGCCGAGATCGATCAGCCACAATTCGGTTTCGCCCTGATCGACGCGCAATTGCGGCGTGAGTGCTTTGCGCGCATCGGTCGTGCGCGCGAACGCGGTGACGATCAACGAAACCGGCGCCACCGTCTTGTGCGCGCGCCCGTCCTGCTGCCACACCGTCTGCATCGACAGCGAATCCTTGCCGACCGGAATGGAAATGTTTAATTGTGGACAAAGTTGCATGCCCACCGCTTGCACCGCATCGAACAGTTTCGCGTCTTCGCCCGGCGCGCTGACGGCTGCCATCCAGTTCGCCGACAACTTGATTTCGCCGATGTCGCCGATCGCCGCGGACGCCAGATTCGTGATGGCCTCGCCCACCGCCATGCGCGCCGATGCGGGCGCGGACAACACCGCGAGCGGCGTGCGTTCCCCCATCGCCATCGCTTCGCCGGCGTAGCCCTCGAAATCGCTCAGTGTCACGGCGCAATCGGCCACCGGCACTTGCCAAGGGCCGACCATCGGATCGCGCGAACATAAACCGCCGATCGTTCGATCGCCGATCGTGATCAGGAACGATTTGCTGCCGACCGCAGGTTGACGCAGCACGCGCTTCATCGCGGCTTCGAGCAGGATGCCGTCAAGATCGGGCACGAGATCCATGCGCTTGGTTTTGCGCTGCGTGTTGCGATGCATTTTCGGCGGTTTGCCGAACAGCACATCCATCGGCAGATCGATCGCGAAATGCCGCGCGTCGGAATTCGGGAATTGCGAATCGCTCAACAACAGTTTTCGTTCGGCGGTCACGACGCCGACGACGGCGAACGGACAACGCTCGCGCACGCATGCTGCCTGGAATTCGGCGACGTCGTCCGGCCGCAGACCAACAACGTAACGTTCCTGCGCTTCGTTGCACCAGATCTGCATCGGCGACAACTGCGGATCGGCCGACGGAATCTTGCGCAATTCGATCGCGCCGCCAACGCCGGAATCGTTGAGCAATTCCGGAATCGCGTTCGACAATCCACCGGCGCCGACGTCGTGAACGCTGACGATCGGATTGTGTTCGCCGCGCGCCCAGCAAGCATCGATCACTTGCTGACAGCGGCGTTCCATTTCGGCGTTGTCGCGCTGTACGGAGGCGAAGTCGAGTTCCGCCGAACTGTCGCCGCCCGCGACCGACGACGCCGCGCCGCCGCCGAGTCCGATCAGCATCGCCGGACCGCCCAGCACGATCACCGCGTCGCCCGCTTGCAGATGTCGTTTGATCACATCCGGCGCGCGCAGGTTGGCGAGACCGCCGGCGATCATGATCGGTTTGTCGTAACCGCGACGCACGGTGCTTTCGCCGCATTCGGCTTCGAACGTGCGGAAATAGCCGCCCAAACAGGGACGTCCGAATTCGTTGTTGAACGCGGCGGCGCCGATCGGGCCGTCGCGCATGATCTCGAACGCCGTCGCCATGCGCGGCGGCAGCGGACGATCTTTTTCCCACGGTCGCGGCATGTCGGGAATGCGCAGGTACGACGTGGTGAAACCGGTCAAACCCGCTTTGGGTTTGCCGCCACGCCCTGTCGCACCTTCATCACGGATTTCGCCGCCCGCGCCGGTCGACGCGCCGGGAAACGGGGAAATCGCGGTCGGATGATTGTGCGTTTCGACTTTTATCGCGAACGGAATTTCTTCCTTTACGGCCGAAAATTTGCCACTTTGCGCGTCGGCGAAAAAACGCGCGCCGGTGTTGCCTTCGATCACCGCCGCGTTGTCGCTGTATGCCGACAGCGTGTGCTGCGGCGACACCGCGTGCGTGTTCTTGATCATCGCGAACAGCGATTTGTCCTGCGGCGCGCCGTCGATCGTCCAATCCGCGTTGAACACTTTGTGACGGCAATGCTCGGAATTCGCCTGCGCGAACATCATCAGTTCGGCGTCGCTCGGATCGCGCTTCAATTCGCCGTAGCGCGCGGCGAGATATTCGATTTCATCCGGCGCGAGCGCAAGGCCCAATCGACGGTTCGCGTCGCTCAACGCGGTGACCGCGTCGTCGCCGAGTTCGATGCGAACCAGCGGCGATGGTGCACCGGTCGCGAACAGCGTGTCGGCCTGATCGAGTGACGCGAGCACCGACTGCGTCATCGGATCGTGCAGCGTCGCGACGAGTTTTTGCCACGCGGCAGAATCGGCGCTCGGCAATTTTTCGATCACGTAAGCGACGCCATGTTCGGCGCGCTTCACCGGGAAATTGCATCCGCGCAGAATGTCCGTCGCCTTCGACGACCACGGCGAAATCGTCCCGAGCCGCGGCACCGCCCACAAATCGGCTGGTTTCGCTTCGCTCGGATTCGCGCGCAGCACATCGCACAGGCGTTCGCGATCGAGCACGGCGTTCGGCTCGACTTCGACGAAATACACGTTCCACGCGGCGACCAGCTTGCTGCGCAGTTCGAGACGATGAAACTCGCGATTGATCCGCTCAAGGCGGAACGCCGAAAGGGCCGGAAGCCCATCGAAAACGATCATGGCGGGCGCGTCAGCGCGTGCGGGAGGAGGCGACCATTCTAACAGGTTGCAGATGTGCGGATTCGCGGCGGCGAATCAATGGCCCTTTTCTGCAGGAACTCCGACTAGCGCGTCGCTACCGGTTTCTCGGCCTTCGCCGCAGATTTCTTTTCCAGCGCGGCGGCAAGCGCAACCGGCGACATCGCCGTCGTGCTGTCAATCGAGGAACCGTCGTCGGCGATGATGGTCGGTGTGGCATTGATACCGAGCGCGACGCCGAGCGCTTTCGTTTCGGCCACCGGATTGCTGCACGTGCCCTTACCCGGATCCTTGCCGTTCATGGCGGCGGTGTAGGCGGAGTTGCGATCGTCTGCGCACCACACGGCGGCGGCTTTCTTGTCGGCGCCGGGATGGATGTCGAGCGGATACAGCACGTAGTGGACGGCGATGCCGGCGCGATTGAATTCGTCGATCTGCTTGTGGAACTGGCGGCAATACGGACAATCGACATCGGTGAAGACGGTGACGGTGTATTTCGGATTCGCCGGCGCGAAAATCATTTCCTTGCTGGCCGGAAGCTTCGCGATGGCTTGCGCGCGGATGGTGGCGATGCGGGACGCGGTTAGATCTTTCTTGTTCGGCACGTCGTAAAGCGTGCCCTGCAGCAGGTATTTGCCGTCTTGCGTGACGTAGACGATCTGGCCGCTGATGATCACTTCGTAGAAACCCGGCAGGTCGGACTTCACCACCTGATCGACGATCGCGAGCGGCAGCAGCGAATGGATCGCATCGCGCGCGGCTTTTTCGCCATCGTCAGCGGCGAAGGCGGTGAAAGTCGCGGCGACAAGCGCGGCGGCGGTCAGGAATTTCTTGATCATGATCGTTCTCGATTCTGTCCCTGCGGCATAGACCGGCGCGGACACGATTGGTTCATTGCGCGGTGGCGGGCTTTTTCTTCTGCAGATTCTGGAGTTCCTGCAGCAGTTGATCCGGCGCGACGTAGCCGCCGAGCTGTGCGCCGTCGCTGGTGATGATCGCCGGCGTGCCGCTGATGCCCATCGTAGCGGCGATGTTGCCGGTTTCGGCGATCGGATTGCTGCAGGTTTTCGGCGGCAACGACTGTCCATTCATTGCATTCGTGTACGCCGAGTTGCGGTCTTTTTCGCACCACACGGTTTGCGCTTTCTTGTCCGAGCCCGGATGGATCGACAGCGGGTAAAGCACGTATTCGACCGCGATGCCGAGCTTGTTGTATTCGGCGATCTGCTTGTGGAACTGGCGGCAGAACGGGCAATCCACGTCGGTGAACACGGTCACCGTGTATTTCGGATTCGGCGGTGCGAAAATGAGTTTCTTGTCTTTCGGAATCTTGGCCAGGCCGACTTTGCGCGCCTCCGTCATGCCTTCCTGCATCATGTCGACGCGCGCGTTGATGTCGTACACGTGGCCTTCGATCAGATATTTGCCGTCGCCGCTCATGAGGATGACGTGGCCGTCCGTGACGACGCTGTAGAAGCCGGGCACGGTCGATTCGGCGATCGACTGGATCGTCGCCTGCGGCGCGACCTTGTGTAGCGCGTCGGTGATCGTCTGGGTGGGATCGTCCGCGGCCTGCGCAGCGAAAGCGCCGAACAGAAGTGCCGCGGAAGTCAAAAACTTGAGCATGAAGAAACCTCAGTGAAAGCCGCCAGTAAGACCGGCGGGAACAGCGGAATCGTGCATTGTCGCATGCCGTGCGAAACCTCGGAACCGCCGGGCGCGAATTGACCGGCAGTCATCCTCTTGGATGGTGCTTCTCATGCAGCCTTTTCAAGGCTTCGCGCGCGACCAGCGTGTAAATCTGCGTAGTCGACAGCGAACTGTGGCCCAGCAGCATCTGCAGCGCGCGCAGATCGGCGCCGTGATTGAGCAGATGCGTCGCGAAACAATGGCGCAGCACGTGCGGTGAAATGCGCTTGCCGTCGATGCCGACCTGTTGCGCGTAACGCTTCACGGTCACCCAGAACATCTGGCGCGTCATCGCCGCGCGACGATTGCTGACGAACACCGCATCGACCTGCGCGCCGCGCAACAA
>DATBAU010000134.1:0-12077 GCA_036271355.1 Rudaea sp.
CGTCGTTGTCGTGGAGAATGCGGAAGCACCGACGCCGAGTGACGTCGATCGAATCCGCGCGGTGCTGCACGATACGATCGCGGCGCTGCGCGCGCATCCGCGTGCGCCGCACGATCGTCTCGACAACGATGCGGCGAAATCTTCGCGCGCGTTGTCGCGGCGCGTTCGACAACTGCTGGAGGCGCAGTGGGATGCGACCGCATGATTTGCTGCGCCTGAAGGGTGGCGCGACCGTCATCGCCGACGACGCGCCGGCATGGATGGCGGCATCGTTGGAACGCGCGAACGTTGTCGTCGTCCGACGCGATTCGTTGCGCGGCGACCGCGTTCCAGTCGGCGTGCGCGGACATACGCGCGATCAGCGCTTCGCGGCGCACGTTCACGCGTCGGCGATCGATGCGGTGATCACGCCTGAAGCGCTGGCGCAGGCGGCTGCGTGGCAAACGACATCACGTCGCACGCTGCCGATCTTCCGTGCCATGGAGTACGTCGCGCGTGCAGCGGCCGATCTGTCGCTGACGTGGGGTCCGGGTGGAAGCGTCGGCTTCGAACTGGCGACCGACACGCCGACCGTTTCCGAAACCAGTGATCTCGACCTGATCGTCCGTCCGACGGCGGATCACCTCGCGCATCATCTGCAAGCGTTCCGCGATGCGGTCGCCGTGCTCGGTCCGCGCATCGACACCGCCATCGAAGCCACGTGCGGTTCCGCCGCGCTCGACGAATGGCTCGTTTCGCCGCAGCGCGTTCTGATCAAGACGATGAACGGTCCGCAACTCGGCGCGTTCGCGTGGTGAGTTCGCTCGCGCTGCTGTTTCCCGGTCAGGGATCGCAGCGGCCCGGCATGCTGACACGACTACGCGATGATGCGATCGGATCACGCACACTCGACGAAGCTGGGCGCGTGCTCGAACGCGACGTTGCCAGCCTGGATTCCGCGGACGCATTGGTGCGCACCGAAGCGACGCAGTTGGCGTTGCTCATCGCCGCCGTCGCCGATATGCGATCACTCGATGCCGCGGGCATCCGCGCCGACTTCGTCGCCGGGCATTCGGTCGGCGCATTCGCAGCGGCCGTCGCGGCGGATTCGATCGAGTTTGCGAGCGCGCTGAAACTCGTCGACGTGCGCGGACGCGCGATGGCCGCCGCACAGCCGCGCGGATTCGGCATGGCCGGGTTCGTCGGCATTCCGGAACGCACGTTGCAAATGTGGATCGACGAGGCGTGCGATAACGGCGCGCAGTTGTATCTGACCAATCGCAATGCGCAGCGCCAGTTCGCGGTGTCGGGCGCGGATGCGGATTTGGATGCGCTGATCGAGCGAGCGCGCCAGAACGGTGCGAGCAATGCGATTCGTCTCGCTGTCGCCGTTCCATCGCATTCTCCGCTGATGGCAAGCGTGGTGCCACGGATGCGCGAGATATTGGCGACTGTTGAGGTGCGCGCGCCGCGTATTCCCTATGCCTCGAACCGCACGGCGCGATTGGTCGCCGATGCGCGGGGCGTGCTCGACGATCTCGCGGAAAACGTGACACATCCCGTGCGCTGGCACGAGATCATGATCGCGCTGTACGAGCGTGGCGTGCGGCACTTCATCGAAGTTCGGCCGGGCACCGTGCTGACGCGGCTTGCCGAATCGTCGCTAAACGACGTTCGCGCATACGCGCTGGAAAACCATGCCGTCGCTGCGCTGAGTGAAGTGCTTGCGCGCGAGCGAAATTGAACCGTTTTCGATCAGGCTTTTTTCGCGTAACCCGCGCACCAGGCTTTCGCGTTCACCGATTTTCCCGGGAACAATTGGCACGATGCGTAACCGGTTCCGCCGCCGAAGAAGTTGCATGTGGCGCAGGCTTGTCCGTCCTGATGCGGCGGCCCGGCCTTGGTTGCGTCTTCGGTGAACTTGAGCGCTTGCGCGGTGGGATCGGCGGGATCCAGATGCGGCAAATCGTCCGCATGCGCAACGCGCGACAACGATCCAGCCATAACCGCTGCGCCGATCGCGCCACTCGCGATGCCGAAGAAGCGACGGCGCCCGTTGTCCATGTCCTTGGAATCATTTTTCTTCATCGATATGTCCTTGCCGGCAAATTGAAGTGGCTAGCGTCGAATCAACTTCACTTTTTCGTGCGAACGGCGTGAATACCGCGCGAGCGGTTGCGGGTATACACGTATACCGTCGCGGGCGGCACGTTCCACCAGGCGAATCCGCCACGACGCACGGAAAGTTCGAGATCGGCGAGTATGTCGCGCGAAACGGGCGACTTCGGTCCGTACGTGAACTGCACGAGACGGCCGTCGGGCGTGAGCACGTCGAACGCGGAACGAAGAATGTCGCTCTGCATCGGGCGGCTCATCGAGAGCAGCCCCAGGCCGCTGATCACGACGTCGGCCATGCCGCGTCCGAGAAATCCGTCGTCGGTGGCGATCTGTTTCAGTTCGCGCGCGTCGCCGCACACGACGTGGGCTTTCGGAAAACGTCCACGCAAGTGTTCGAACAAGGCATCGTTGAGTTCGAGGACGAGCAGGTCATCCGGAACGATGCCGTGCGCGATCAGCGCGCGCGTGAACACGCCGGTACCGCCGCCGAGCTCGACCACGCGCCGCGTACCGTGCGGCAGCTCGGCGATCATCTGACGTGTGAGTTGTTGCCCCGACGGCGACAGCGCCGCCATCGCCAGCGGATTCTTCAGCCATTGACGAAAGAACGTCCAGGTATCCGATTCGGCAAGCTTCCGGTCTTCAGGCCGGTTGGGCGAAGGCATGCGCAAGTCCTTGAAAACTCAACCGGCATGATAGTGCCCAACGGCAACGCCACACAACAAAGCCGCCCGCAATAAAAAAGCCTCGCCGGCGTGAAGCGCGGCGAGGCTCGTCTGGGTCCAGCTATTCGTGATTGCTACGCAATCAGCACGAGTAGTGATAACCCGGGTGGTAGTAACCGCGGGCGTCATAGAACGCACGCGCATAGCAACTGCCATACGCCGCAGGGCCGTAGTAAACCGGCGCCGGCGCGTAATAGCCCGGATAGTAGCCGCCGTAATATCCGCCGTAGTAGTACGGACGATAGCCGCCTACCCCGACGAAGTAGTTGCCGCGTCCATGCCAGCCACTGTGGTAGCCCACGCTGACGCCCGGCAATCCGATGCCGACGCTGACGTGATCACGTGCAAACGCAGCCGGTGCCGCCAACGCACCGGCGGCGACGCACAGGCCGAGAGCTAACGAGCGAAGACCGCGAATGGTGGATTTCATGTTCGTCTCCAGATTCAAGTTACGACTGTTTTCGTCGCAGGTGTAGTTTCGGTCAAACGCAATGAATATCCACTGAAGTTTTCCAGCGCAGTTGGCGTTGATTCAGCAGGTTTTTTCGCGAAGTGTGAAGCGATCGACAGGTCAGCGATGACGCAGTTCCCAAGCGCGGTGAATTCGCGTGTTTCGCTCGAAATCGAAAGGAATCGTTTCGCGCGTGATTTCCTTGATCGCGAATTTTTCCAGCGCCGGTTCGTCGAGTTTGAAGCGACGGAAATTGTTCGAGAACAAAATCAGTCCGCCGGACATCAGACGTTCGCCGCACAGATTCAACAACGCGACGTGATCGCGTTGCACATCGAAATCTTCGGTGCGTTTCGAATTCGAGAACGTCGGCGGATCGACGAAAATCAAGTCGTACATCGCCGACCGATTTCGCAGAAACGACATCGCATCGTCGCGCACGAGTTTGTGCTGCCGCTCGTCCATGTAACCGTTGAGCGCGAGATTGCGCGATGCCCATTCGAGATACGTCGCCGACAGATCGACGCTGGTCGTTTCGCGCGCGCCGCCCGCCGCGGCGTAAACGCTGACGCTTCCGGTGTAAGCGAACAGATTGAGGAAACGCTGATCCTTCGCGAGCATTCGCACGCGAGCGCGTAACGGTCTGTGATCGAGAAATAGACCGGTATCGAGGTAGTCCCACAAATTCACCTCAAAGGTGAGTCCGCTTTCCTGCACCTGCATGAATTCGTGACGTTCGTCGAAGCGGCCGTACTTTTCGCCGCCCTTGCCGCGACTGCGTGTTTTCACCGCGATGCGTTCGCGCGGGATTTCCAGAACCTCGCCCGCCGCGCGCGTGAGTTCGCGCAGGCGTGTTCGCGCGATGTTCTCGTCGATATTCGACGGCGCTTGATATTCCTGCACGTGCAAACAATCGGCGTAGATGTCGATGGCCGCTGCGTATTCCGGAAGATCGGCGTCGTACACGCGCCAGCATTCGATGCCTTCGCGATTCGCGCGCTTGTGCAGATGACGAAAGTTTTTGTCGATACGGTTTTTCACCATCTGTCCACCCGCGGACAGCGGCTTCACTTCACGCGGTTCGCTGCGCGGCGTGAGATCGTAGTTGAACAACGTGCATTCGAGCGCGCCGTTGTAGAGTTTGTACTTCTTCTCGGCGTGCAGACCAATCGCGCGGCCCAGCGCGTCGTCCGACGTGATCACGCTCGCGCGCCATCCGGGAAATTCCGATTTCAGTTTTGCGCCGAGCAAGCGATACAACTCGCCGAGGTTTTCGTCGACGTTCAACCGTTCGCCGTACGGCGGATTGCAGATGACGAGCCCCGGATTTTCGAGTTCGTGCGGACTATGCAGATGTTCCAGCGATTGTCGTCCGAACTGCATGAATCCAGACAGTTGCGCGTGCTGCGCATTGCCTTTCGCTTCGTTCAGTACGCGCGCATCCTGATCGAAACCGAAAAAGACCGAACGCAATTGCTGCAATCCTTCCGTCGCACGCGCTTGCGCTTCATCGCGCTGCATTTTCCACAATGCGGCATCGTGGCCTTTCCAGCCTGCGAAGCCGAATCGTTCGCGGCGTAGCCCCGGCGCAACGCCCGCCGCCATCATCGCCGCTTCGATAACGAGCGTGCCGGAACCGCACAACGGATCGACGAGTCCGCCGCCGGATGCGTAAATTGCAGGCCAACCCGCGCGCAACAACATGGCGGCGGCGAGATTTTCCTTGAGCGGCGCGAGTCCCGTGCCTTCGCGATACCCGCGCTGATGCAAGGGCGCGCCGGACAGATCGATGCTGACGATCGCCTTGCCTCTGCGCAGCGCGAGGTTGATGCGCAGATCGGGATTTTGCGTATCGACATCAGGCCGCTCGCCGCTGACTTCGCGGAACTGATCGACGATGGCGTCTTTCACGCGCAATCCGGCGTACTGGCTGTGCGTGACACCGCGCGTGCTGCCAACCGCATCGATGGCGAACGTGCTGCCGTCGGCGAAATGTTCGCTCCACGCGATCGCCTTCGCGCCTTCGTAAAGCTGATCGCCGTCTTCGACCGCGAATTCCGCAATCGGCATGAAAACGCGGCTCGCCAATCGCGACCACAAACATGCGCGATAACCGATTGCGAGTTCGCCGTGAAAATAAACGCCGGCCAAGGCTTCGTGCGGATGGGTCGCGCCGAGTGATTTCAGTTCGTCGACAAGAAGGTATTCGAGTCCTTTCGGACAACTGGCAAAAAAGTCGCGCACGTCAGGCGAATTGCTGAAGGAATTGCGCGAATACGTCCGCGATGAAATCGACGTGCGCGCCGAGACGATGATCGTCGCGCACGAGCGTGATCGCGTCGCCGCGTTTTCGTGCGAAAGCAATCGCGTCGTCGACCGGGCAAATCTCGTCGTCCCACCCGTGCACGAGCGCGGTTGGAACGCGGCGAACGTCGAATCGACGCGCGTATTTCGGAATGGCGACCGGCAACGCGATCAGGAAAAGTCCGACGCAATTCATTTGCGTCGACGCCAGCGCGGACGCGAACGCACCTATGCTCGATCCCGCCAGCACAACGGGCGCATCTTTCGGCGCCTGTTCGATCACGCGCGTGATGCGATCGTCGATGCGGCGCACGTCGCGCGTGGCGTCGAGATCGCGGAAATCCGGACGCACGGATTCGAATCCAAGAGATTCCGCGATTTTCGCGAGCGCGGTGACCTTCGTCGCGTCCGGCCCGCTTTCCAGGCCGTGCGAAAGAATGAGGAAAGGCTTCATAACGCGATTATCGCATGCGACACTCCGCGCATGCCGCTCGATCTCGCCATCCACGATTGGCCGTTGCCGTACGAATCGCAACTCGATCGTCGCGATCTGAAATCCGTCGATCTCGTCGTCATCCATTGCACCGAATTGCCCGACATGAAGATGACGCGCGAATTCGGCGAGCGCGTGCACTATCCGGCGAAAGGTACTGGCAACAGTGGGCACTACTACATCGACACCGATGGAACGACGTACAAATTCGTCGGGCCAGATCGCATCGCCAATCACACCTACGGCTGGAATTCGCGTTCGGTCGGCATCGAGATTTCGAACGTCGGCCGCTATCCGTATTGGGGCGACAGCAAACATCAGGCGTTCACGACGCCCTATACGAAAACGCAGATCGATTCGCTACTCGCGTTATTGCGCCAACTCAAGAACGATTTTCCGAATCTGAAATTTATCGCTGGTCACGAAGATCTGGATCGACGCCTCGAACCGGCGAGCGACGATCCGTCGATCATGTTGCGACGCCGGCAGGATCCCGGCCCGTTGTTTCCGTGGAACGACGTCGTGCCTGCCAGTGGTCTGGAACGTCTGATCCCGCCGCAATGACCGTTATAATCGCCGCGTCCCAGCGGAGATTCTCGTGTCCAGTCCCATCGTCGGCGAACTGATCGACCTGCTGTCGCTCGAACGCATCGAAGAAAACCTGTTCCGTGGCCAGAGCCGCGACATCGGCACGCGCTTCGTGTTCGGCGGACAAGTGCTCGGTCAAGCGTTGTCGGCGGCGCAGCGCACCGTCGAACTCGAGCGCGTGGTGCATTCGCTGCACGCGTATTTCCTGCGCGCGGGCGATGTCGAAGCGCCGATCGTGTACGACGTCGACCGCGCACGCGACGGCAAAAGTTTTTCCGTGCGTCGCGTCGTTGCGATCCAGCACGGCCAGCCGATCTTCAATTTTTCGGCATCGTTCCAGATTCACGAAGACGGCGTCGAGCATCAGATGCACATGCCCGACGTGCCGAAGCCCGAGGATTTGCCGGAACCCGGACCGGTCGCGCCGGATGAACTCGCGAAACTTCCCGTGAAGCTGCAGCGCTGGCTCGCGCGGCGTGGCGCGTTCGAATTCCGCTACGTGCATCCGCGCAACGAACTCAAACCCGAGAAGCGTCCGCCGTATCAGCAAATCTGGTTCAAGCTGATCGATCGCGCACCCAACGACGCAACGATGCACCGCGCCATGCTCGCCTACGCGTCGGATTTTCATCTCATCGGCACGGCGACGCTTCCGCACGGCATTTCGTATCTGCAGCACAACGTGCAGATGGCGAGTCTCGATCACGCGTTGTGGTTCCATCGTCCGTTTCGCGTCGACGAATGGCTGCTGTATTCGTGCGACAGCCCGACCGCGCAAGGCGCGCGCGGTCTCAATCGCGGACTCATCTACAGTCTGGATGGACGACTCGTCGCATCCACCGCGCAAGAAGGTATGATTCGAATATTGCCCGAACACCACGCCTGATCCTTCCGCATGAGACAAATTTATACTTCTCCACGTGTGGAAAATGTCGAGCGCATCGTCACACTGCTGAACGAGCAAGGCATCGAGACACGTTTGACCAATCACCGCTCGTGGGCCGGTCGCGACTACAAGCGATCGAGCTATAGCGCGCGCTCGGATTCGAGCGAATGGCCACAAGTGTGGGTCGTGAAAGCCGAAGACCAGCCCAAAGCACGCGCGCTCCTGCGCGAAGCCGGCATCGCGCCCGCGGTGCGGTTTTCCGATGAACTCGCCCGTTCGCGCGCCCCGCGCGGCGATCATGCGCGCAACGCGCTCGGAATGTATGTCCGGCTCGGCCTGCTCGGCGTCATCGTGATCCTGATCCTGCTCCACGCGTTCCACGTCTTCTAGACGACGTTTTCTCAACGGGATTTCGCGGTAGACTTCAGACATGAGGTCCGAGCTCGTCCGGCTGTTCCAGACGTTGCCGCACCCGTGCGGCTACTACGCCGATCGCACCGCGCAAAACCTGGTGATCGATCCGGCATGCGAGCACCTGCCGAACATTTACGAAGCCGCGCTGGCGAAAGGTTTTCGCCGCGCCGGCGGACACGTCTACCGACCGCATTGCGGCGCGTGCCGCGCCTGCATCGCCGCGCGCATTCCCGTTGTCGATTTCGTGCCCGATCGCAGCCAGCGCCGCTGCATGAAGCGCAATGCCGACATCACCGTCGATGTCGTCCGCGCCGAATTCCGCGACGAATATTTCGAGTTGTATCGACGTTATCTCGATCTGCGTCATCACGAAGGCGGCATGGACAATCCCGACTTCGAGGATTTCGGCCGATTCCTCTACACCGCGTGGAGTCCGACGCGTTTCATCGAATTCCGACTGGACGGACGTCTGGTCGGCATCGCCGTCACCGATTTCGCGCAAGCGGGATTGTCGGCCGTGTACACCTTCTACGATCCGCAACTCGCGTCGCGCGGATTAGGTACGTACGCTATCCTGCAGCAGGTGGAAATCGCAAAAAAGCGCAATATTCCATATGTATACTTGGGCTTCTGGATCGAACTTCATCCGAAGATGGATTACAAAACACGTTTCCGCCCACTCGAAATCCTCGGCAGCGATGGCTGGAAACGGATGCCGGCTCAACCCTAAAGTTCTATACGAATTTTTTCCGCCGCAAGTCGCGCTTTCTCGCGCGCAACGTCGATCGATTCGCCGCGCGCGAGCGTCACCGCCATGCGCCGCTTGCCCTTCACTTCGGGCTTGCCGAACAGACGCAGCATCGTGTCGGGCTGCTGTAGTGCGTCGGCGACGCCGTGATAACGCGGCCGATTGCCCTGGCCTTCTGCGAGCACCGCGCACGATGCGCTCGGTCCGAGTTGACGGATGACCGGGATCGGCAAATCCAATATTGCGCGCACGTGCAGTGCGAACTCCGATAAATCCTGCGAGATGAGCGTCACCAATCCGGTATCGTGCGGACGCGGGCTTACTTCCGAAAAAATCACCTCCTCGCCGCTGACGAACAATTCGACGCCGAACAATCCGGTTCCGCCGAGCGCGTCCGTAATCGCGCGTGAAATTTCCTGTGCGCGTTTCAGCGCTGTCTCCGACATCGGTTGCGGCTGCCACGATTCGCGGTAGTCGCCGTCGATCTGCAGATGACCGATCGGCGCGCAGAAACTCGTGCCGTCGCGATGGCGAACGGTGAGCAGCGTAATTTCGTAATCGAACGCCACGAATCCTTCGACGATCACGCGCCCTTTGCCCGCGCGACCACCTTGTTGCGAGTAGTCCCAGGCGTGATCGATGTCAGCCTTCGATTTAATCGTGCTCTGCCCTTTCCCCGACGAACTCATTACCGGCTTCACCACGCACGGGATGCCGACTGCCGCGATGGCGGCATCGAACTCCTCGCGCGTATCGCAAAAGCGATACGGTGATGTCGGCAACTTCAGTTCTTCGGCGGCGAGCCGACGAATACCTTCGCGATCCATCGTCAATCGCGCGGCGCGCGCGGTCGGAATAACGCGCAAACCTTCCTTTTCCAATTCGATCAACGTCGGCGTATGGATCGCCTCTATTTCCGGCACGACCAGATCGGGTTTTTCTTGTTCGATCAGTTTGCGCAGCGCGGCGCCATCGAGCATGTCGATCACGTGACTGCGATGCGCGACCTGCATCGCCGGTGCGTTCGCGTAACGATCGACCGCGATCACTTCCACCGAAAAACGCTGCGCTTCGATGGCCACTTCTTTGCCGAGTTCGCCCGAACCGAGCAGCATCAGCCGGATGGCGGTGTCGGTGTTCGGCGTGCCGAATGGTTTCATGCATCCCCCGATAGTCACGCCCTATTTTAGCCCGGCTCAACCATGCTTCGGCTATGCTTGTGCGCGGCTTCCCGAACCCATTCGAGTTTTCCTATGCGCCTCTTTTTCATGCTCGCGCTGCTGGCCGCGAGCGTCACTTCGTACGCCAAGCCGTCCGACGACACGTGGATGACCGTTCTGCTCGACGGTCGCAAGATCGGCAGCATGCACTTGACGCGTCGCGTGGAAGCCGATCGTGTGATTTCGTCGCAGGAACTCGTCGTCGAACTGTCGCGAACGGGCATCAAGGTCGGATTGTCGAGCCGCGAAACCGATGTTGAAACGCTGGACGGCAAGCCGCTGAAATTCGAGTCGCGCAGTTCGATCTCGGGCATCGAAAACGTGGTGACGGGCGTCATTCACGGCGACAGGTGCGACGTGGTCACCGAAGTCGGCGGCAGCGAGCAGAAGCGCACGATCGACTGGCCGAAAGGCGCGCTGTTGTCGGAAGGTTTACGTCTGGCGGAAAGCAAGACGGCGCTGAAACCCGGCGAGCACTACACGGAACTCGCGTTCCAGGCCGAAAGCATGGACGCGGTCGACGTCGTGACAACGGTGGGCAATTCCGAACGCGTCGATCTGCCGGATGGCGCGCGCAAGCTCGTGCGCATCGAGCAACTCGTGAAGATGCAGGGCGCGCCGACGACGACGATCGCATGGGTCGACGCTGATCAGGACGCGAAAAAACTGACGATGCAACTCATGGGCTACGACCTGACAATGTTGGCGTGCTCGCAAAAATGCGCGCAGGCGCCGAATCAATCCACGGACATCCTCACGCACGCGCTCGCACCCTCGCCCGCCGGACTTACGCCGGACGATCTGCATCGCGGCATCGTGATCCATGTCAGCCCGACGGAAAAATCCGCCGAACTTTCGTTCGCCTCGACGGACGAACAACACGTCACGAAATCGGCCAATGGATTCGATCTGCGCATCGCGCCCATCACGAGCGCATCGCCGCTGGACACCGAAAGCAAACCCGTCGCCGCCGATTCACAACCGAATTCCTGGCTGCAAAGCGACGCACCCGAAGTGCGCAAACTTGCACAGCAGGGCATTGGCGACGCGAAACAACCGCTCGCCGAAATGCAGAATCTCGAAACGTTCGTGCGCGGATTCATCCGCAACAAGAACCTGAGTGTTGGTTATGCATCCGCGCTGGAAGTAGCGAAAAATCCGGAAGGCGATTGCACCGAACACGCCGTCCTGCTCGCCGCGCTCGGCCGTTCGGTCGGCATACCGACGCGCGTCGTCGACGGCCTCGCCTACACGAACCATTATGCCGGCGTCGATCACGTGTTCGTTCCGCACGCATGGGCGCAAGCGTGGATCGACGGCAAATGGCAAAGTTTCGACGCCGCGTTAATGGGATTCGACGCCGGCCACATCGCATTGTCGGTCGGCGACGGCGATCCCTGGCGTTTCTTCGCAGGACTAGATTCTCTCGGCCGCATGAAAATCGATTCCATCGCCCCGCTCACCGTAAACACGAGTCCATAACTCCGCTCTGCTCTAGCCAGCGTACTCAAGCACTCAACCCGCGCCGGGAGCGCGGGTCAGCGGCCAGCACACGGATGTGCTGTCCGCTGACAAACCCTGCGCGAAAAACAGAAGACGTTTTTTGGTGACTTTTTGCCGTCCAGCAAAAAGTTACCCGCTGCTTGCAGCGGAAGCTTTTGCTCTTAAGAACGTAAAAAGCAAAGCCGCTGGTTTCCACTTCGCGCGAATGACTAACGAACACGAGCCTCACGGCCTATTTACAAAGTGATATCGTTCTGATATCAATATCGCGCACCGGCAAATCGCCGGAATCATTCGAGCGGAGATTTCCATGAACGAACGCACCTACGCCGCCCCTTCCGGCATCCCGGCGCTGATCATCCTGATCGTCCTGCTGTTCGGCGACGCGGCATGGTTCATCAACGCCGTGCAGAACCGCACCGTGTGGGCCATCGTGGTGACCGCAATCCTGTTCGTCGCCATTCTCATTGCGCTCGGCGGTTTCTTCACCGTCGCGCCGAACGAAGGCAAAGTGCTGCAGTTCTTCGGCCGCTACGTCGGCACGGTGCGCGACTCCGGTCCGCGCTGGACGAACCCGTTCTACAGCAAGCGCGGCGTGAGCCTGCGCGTGCGCAACTTCGAATCGAGCAAGCTCAAGGTGAACGACCT
>DATBAU010000135.1:0-8551 GCA_036271355.1 Rudaea sp.
GAACTCAATCAGGTGTTCCTCAACGTACTCGTCAACGCCGGTCAGGCCATCGAGCAGAACGGCGTGATCACGGTCACGACGTCGCTCGAAGGTCCGGAAGCGTGTGTCGCGATCGGCGACGACGGCGCCGGGATCGACGAAGACGTCCTGCCGCGTATCTTCGATCCGTTCTTCACGACGAAAACCGTCGGTGCGGGAACCGGTCTTGGATTGTCCATTTCGTACGGCATCGTGAAAAAACACGGCGGCCGCATCGAAGTGAGCAGTACGTTAGGGCAGGGCACCCTGTTTAAGATATATATTCCCGTTCACCGTCCGGCGCGCGAGGCCGCGTCGACGTAGCGAGGCCATGTTCATGCCGTACATCCTGCTCGTCGACGACGAACCGAACATTCTCAAGGCGCTTCGGCGCTGCATTCTGAATGCGCGGCCGAAAGACGAACAAGGTCCTCTCGTGGTCGAGACATTCACGTCCGCGTCGAAAGCGCTCGAACGGATGGAAGAACAGGATTTCGATGTCGTCATCACCGACTACCGCATGCCCGAGATGGACGGCGTGGCGTTCCTGCAGCGCGCCATCGAGATCAATCCTGCCGCACGCCGGCTGATGATGTCGGCGCACGCCGAACGCGAAGCGCTCATCGCGGCGATCAACGACGCGCGCATCGTGCGCTTCCTCGACAAACCGTGGAACGACGATCAACTCCGCGCCACCATCGACGAGGTGCTGCGTTCGCGCCGAAAAGGCGAAGCGCGTTCGGCGCTGGCGACGACGCGCCTGGAAGCGGAATGTCCCGGTATCACGCAGATCGAACGCGACGACGACGGCGGCATCAGGGTCGAGCCGCACGCCTGAGTTTTACGCCGTCGCGCCGTTCGTGATCGTGGTGTGGCGACGGAACGCTTCCTCCACTTGCTGGCGGATTTCGTCGTCGTTCCACGGCTTCGTCAGGAATTTGTAGATCGCGCCGCGATTGATCGCGTCGGTGACCGTGGCGAGATCCGTGTAGCCGGACAAGATGATGCGCACCGTGTCGGGATACATCTCTTTCACGCGGCTCAAGAATTCCACACCGCTCGTGCCCGGCATGCGCTGATCGGACACGATCACCTGGATGCGCTGCGTCGCGAGAACCTGCAAACCGTCCGCCGCACTCGTCGCGGTGTGGATCGTGTAGCCATCGCGGCGCAGGACGCGCGACAACGCGCGCAGCACATTTTCCTCGTCGTCGACCAGCAACATTTCGCGCTTGGGGCGTGTTGTCGGCTGCAACAGCGTCGTTTCGACATAGCGGCGTCGAAGACTGGCGGTCGCTTCCTCCGCCGGCAACGGACGGCTAAACAAAAAACCCTGGAATTCGTCGACGTGATTCTGCACGAGATAGCCGAGCTGCGCTTCGGTCTCCACGCCTTCGGCGAGTACCTGCAAATGCAGTTCGTGACCCATCGCGATGATCGCGCGCGTGATCGCGCCGCCGCCGCTGTCGGATGAAATGCTGTCGACGAAACTTTTGTCGATTTTCAACCGATCGATCGGAAAACGGCGCAACTGGCTCAAACACGAATAGCCGATGCCGAAATCGTCGAGCGAAATACTGACGCCGAGATCGCACAAGCCGTGCAGGATTTCATGCGTGCGATCGATGTTCTCCATCAACGCCGTTTCGGTGAGTTCCAGTTCGAGCATGCTCGCCGGGAGATTCGCGTCGTCGAGCGCTTCGCACACTTCGTCGAGGAACGACACGCGATGGAGCTGCAGCGCAGACACGTTGACCGCCATACGGATTTCGCCGAGTCCTTGGTCTTTCCAGCGCCGCGCCTGCTGACACGCTTCGCGCAGCACCCATCGACCGAGTTCGACGATCACGCCCAAATCTTCGGCCAGCGGAATGAAACGCGCGGGCGCCAGCAGACCGTGATCGCTCGTGGACCATCGCACCAGCGCTTCCATGCCGACGATGTAGCCGTCGCGCGCGCGGATTTGCGGCTGGTAGTGCAACACCATCTCATTGTTCGCGATGGCGCTGCGCAAACGGCCGCGAAAGGCGATGCGGTCGCGCACTTCGTCCATGTGGCCTTCGGCGAAACTCAGCGCTGCATTGCGGCCGAGACGTTTCGCGCGGCGCAACGCGGCGTCGGTGCACTGCACGAGATCGGATGCCGTGTTTGCGTTGTCTGGATACACCGCGACGCCGACGCTCGCTGTCAGATACAACTTGCCCGATGGCAGATCGAGCGGCATCTCGGCCCACTCACGCACCGATTCGGCGATGCGCGCCGGGTTTTCCTGTTCGGCCTTGAAGCGCACCGCCATAATGAATTCGTCGCCCCCGGCGCGCCACACGCGGCCGTGGTCGCCCGCGATGTAGAGCAAACGTTGGCCAATCGTATGCAGCACTTCATCGGCGGCGCGATAACCGACGCTGTCGTTGACGCCCTGAAATCTATCGATATCGACATGGAACACAGCCAGCCTGTCGCCGGTCTGCGCGCTCGCATCGATCAGCGGCTGGATGGTTTCCTCCGCGCCGTTGAAACGCATGAGGCCCGTGACCGGATCGTGCCGCGCGAGAAACGTCAGTTCGGCTTCGTGACGGCGCTGTTCGGTGAGGTCGGTGGCGACGATGATGAAGTGCGTCGTTTCGCCGCCGAAGAAAACCGGCGACAACGTGATCTGCGCCCAGAAAACCCGGCCGTCCTTGTGGCGGCAGCGCATAACGGCTTCGTAGCCTGCCTTGCGCGCGATGGCTGCGCGGAACGCCTGAACGGTATCGGCTTCGGTTTCCATGTCGGCGATGAACACGGCGTTGCGTCCGACCACTTCCTCCTGCGTGTAGCCGGACATGTTCATCAGCGCGGAATTGATATAGGTGATCGGGCGATCCTTCGCGCGCGCGTCGGTGATCATCATGCCGCTGGTGCTCGAATCGAAGGCACGAGAGAGAAGCTGTGCGCGCGCTTCGGTCTCGCGTTCGTTGGTGACGTCACGCGCGAGCACGAGGCGACATGCGCGCCCACCGATGTCGACGTCGTGGGATGTGACATCGACGTCGATGACGGTGCCGTCTTTCTTGAGGTGCTTCCAGGCATTCGCCGGCGAATAACCGTGCGCCGGCCCGCTTATGTGATTGCGCAGTTGCGCGGCCTCTTCCGCCGGACGGATATCGAGGATCGTCATGTTGAGGAATTCGTCGCGCGAATAACCGTAGTGCTTGACGGCCGCTTCGTTGACCGCGACGAAATGCAATGTCTCGCGATCGAACGCCCACAACGGCATCGGCAGATGCTCGAAAAGCTGGCGGTATCGCGTCTCGCTTTCGGCGATGTCGCTCAGATAACGCGAACGGTCCAGTGCATAGCGGATCGAACGCCCGAGCTGCGTCGCGTCGATACGGCCCTTGATCAGGTAATCCGCCGCGCCGGCCTGCATCGCCTCCATATCGACCTGATAACTGCCTTGGCCGGTGAGAAGGATCACCGGCGCATTCACGCCGAGCGCGCGAATACGATGGATCCAGTCGACGCCTGTATCCGCGCCGATGCGGTAGTCGACGAGATAGATGTCATGCGTTTCTCGCATCACGCGTGCGAGCGCAGCGGCGAAATCCGATTCCCATTCGACCTGCGTCTCGAAATCGGCGATCTCGCGGAACATGCCGCGCACGAGAATGATGTCGTCTTCGTCGTCGTCGACGAGAAGCACGCGGATGGTTTGTCTCACGTCGCCGCCTCGTTGCCGGCGAGCCAGCGATCGCCGAGATTGCGCACGATGCCAACCATCTCGGTGAACGACGACGGCTTGATGATGTAGTCGTCGCAACCGGCGGCGCGCGCGCGGCGTACGTCGTCTTCCGAGCGCGAGGTCGTCCACACCACAACCGGAATGTCGCGCGTGGCCGGATCGGCCTTGAGCACCTGCAGCGTTTCGCGTCCATCCATGCGCGGCATGTTGAGATCGAGCAGGATCAGCGCCGGAAAGCAGGCGGTGGCCATGTCGCGTGCGAGGCATTCGCGCAGATAATCGATGAGCTTTTCCCCGTCACTGAGACAGCGCAATGGATTGCCGACATGCGCCATCTTGAACGCGTCGGTCGCGAGCGAGCAATCGTCGACGTCGTCGTCGGCCATGAGCACGGGTGCGAGCGGACGCGCGCTCATGGCGCGGATACCTCGGCCGCTTCCTCGACCGCGTTCTTGGCTTCCACGTCGTGGCCTTGTTGTGGCATCTCGATCACGAAGGTAGCACCTTCGCCCGGCGCACCGTGCGCGCGGATATGTCCGCCATGGCGTTCGGCGATGCGCCGGACGATGGCCAGGCCGATGCCCGAGCCGGAATATTCGCGCTGACCATGCAATCGCTGGAATGCGCCAAAGATGCGTTCGGCATATTTGTTGTCGAAGCCGATTCCGTTGTCGGCAATGACGAGGCGCACCCAAGGCCGGCGGTCGAATCCGCTGTCCGGACGGAACACTTCGCCGCGAATCGTGATGCGCGGCGGACGATCCTCGCGCACGAATTTCAGCGCATTGGAAATAAGGTTTTGCAGCAACTGACGCATCTGCGTTTCGTCGCCGTCGATGCCGGGCAGGGGAGAATGGATGATCTGCGCATTCTTCTGTTCGATGCTCGTTTCCAGATCCGTCAGCACGCCGGCGAGCACGTCGTTCAATTCGATGCGCCGCAATGCGTGCCCGCGTTTGGCGACGCGCGAATACGCCAGAAGATCGTCGATCAAACGCTGCATGCGTTCGGCCGCGGCGCGCATGCGTTCGATGTAGTCGAGACTTTCCGAATCCGCGCGCGAATCAAGATGCATGCGCAATCGATCGCCGAACGCGCGAACTTTGCGCAGCGGCTCCTGTAGATCGTGCGAGGCGACGAAGGCGAATTCCTCCAGTTCGCGGTTGTGTCCTTTCACAGTGCGCAATGCTTCCTCGAGTGCGATGCGGTTGACGCGCTCGAGCGTCACGTCGCGCACGATGGCGAAGATGCCGACCAGCGCGCCGTCGACGACGATCGGCGTTTTCGTCGAGACCGTCGTGTAACGCGAACCGTCGGGCCGCACGCGTTCGAGTTCGATCTCCTGCGGCGCGCCCGATGCGGCCAACGCGATGTGCGACGCCAGTTGTTCGTGCAGTTCCGACACCACTGTGACCGACATCGGACTGTGCACGAGCCGCTCACGCGTGAAGCCGGTCATCTCCACGGCGGCCTGATTGCAGTCGACGATATTGCCATCCATATCGAGACCGAATACCGCGTCGGGCACGTAGGTGAACAGCGAACGGAAGCGTTGTTCGCGGTCTTCGATCTGCTGACGCGAACGTTGCGCGCTGATCGCGACCGCTGCCACCGACGTTGCGCGGTCGACGCATTCGAGTTCTTCGCGCGTTGGCGCACGCGTTTGACGGTAGTACACGGCGAACGTGCCGACGACGTTGCGCGCGCCGTCGAAAATCGGCGTCGACCAGCACGCCGCGAGCCCGTGCTGCGCGGCAAGCGGCGCGAAGTCGGCCCATAGTGGATCGGTCTGCGTGTCGGTGACGATGACGCGCTCGCGGCGGAAAATCGCCGTGCCGCAACTGCCCATCTTCGCGCCAGCGGCCAATCCGTTGATCGCGGCGTTGTACGCGTCGGGCAAACCAGATGCCGATCCGGTTCGCAATCCTTTTTGCGGATCGTAGAGAAGGATCGAACAGATGCCATCGGGGAAGCGGCTTTCGTACATCGCAATGACGTTCGCGAGTGAATCCTCCAACGGAATACCCGCCGCGATGCCGGCGAAAGCGATCGCGTTGAGCCGATCCTGTTCGGCGTCCAGGCGCTGCTGCGTGACGTCCTGCAAGCTTCCGATCACATGCGCGAGATTGCCGCGATCGCGCTTCATCTGCGCTTTCACGTGCAAGCGTTTCTGGCCGACGCTGGTGCGCAATCGGAATTCCGCGTCGAGCATTTGCGAATGTCCGGCGACCAGATCGGCGACGCGCTGGCGCAGCATTTCCGCGTCATCCGACGGCGCGTTCGCGGCGAGTTCCTCGAACGTGACCGCCGTTTCGCGCTCGACAATGCGCGCGGCTTCCTCGGAAAGTTTGATGCGCAACGGATGCGACAAAGGCGGTTCGATTTCCCACGAACCGAGCTTCGCGACGCGTTCGGCTTCCGTGAGCAGACGGCGGCTGCGATCGACTTCCTCGAGTTGGTGCGACAGATCGGTTTGCGTTTTGCGCAAGTCGTCGATCAGGCGTGCCCAACCGATCGCAACGGAAGCGATCTGCGCGAACTGGATCGCCACCGCTTCGTCGTCGGCAGTGAATTCGCTTTCCTGACGATCGCACGCTTGCAGAAATCCGAGCCGTTCGCCGCGCCGGTCATACAGTGGAATCGACAGCACGCCGCGCAACGGCGCGTGATCGGCGGGCAGCACTTCGAGCGCCGACCAGACCGGATGACCGGAGAGTTCGTGCTGCGAAAGCCGGATCGGTTTATTCGCGCGTCCGTTTTGCGCGAGTGCGTGCAGTGACGACATCACGTTCGCCGCTTGCGGCCAGTCGGTGTATTTGTCAGACAGTGAAATCACGGGTTGCGCATCCGAATCGAACTGCAGCACGCCGATGTGCGCGCGCACAGTGTCGCGAAGTTCTTCGACCAGCACCTGATGCAAATCCGGATGGCCGAGCTTCGCGCTGATCAGCAGCATCGCCCGATTCAGCGCACGGAATTTCGCCGATTGCTGACGACTCTGCGCGAGCGCCGATGCTCGCGCGGCTTCGGCGGTTTCGAGATTGGTGATGTCTTGCACCGTTCCGACGACAACGGAGGAATGACCTTCTCCGTCGCGTTCGAGGCGCATGCGCGTGATGACGGCGCGCCGCTCGCCGCGCGCGCTCGTGACGTGCAAACGCACTTCCTTCTCGGAAATCTCAGCGCCGAGTTGCGCTTCGGTTTCGGCGAGCCGGACGCGATCGTCGGCTTCGACGAAATGCATGAATCGCCGGCCGCGACGATCCTCGTCGCTTCCGAGATCGAGCAGGGCGAACATCTGGTCGGACCAGTGTTCGTCCTGCGTGCCCACGTTATAAGTGAAACTGCCGATGCTGGCGATCGATTGCGCGAGCTTGAGCAGCGTTTCGCTTTTGCGCAGGCGATCGGCAACTTTTCGTTGCGCGGAGATATCGTGGAAGTACAGCGCCAATCCATCGCGATGTGGATACGCGCGCACGGCGAAGTAGCGTCCGTCGGGTCGCTGGCGCTCGAAAGAAATGCTTTTGCGTTCGCGCATCGCGTCGCGCAGAAGTTCGGCGCCGCCGGTCGTGGCGAAATCAGGGAACACGTACCACATCGGGCGTCCGATGATGTCGGTTGCGGCTTCGCTCGCGAGCGAAGCGGCGAGACCGTTGACATAGACGTAACGGAAGTCCCGATCGAGGATGATGAAGCCGTCGGTAATACTTTCCAGGATCGCGCCGAGATCGCGGTGCGCGACGTCGCGCGCCATCTCGGCGTCGCGCCGGCGCTCATCCTGTTCGGCGAGACGATGTGCCGCGCTCATGACCAATACTTTGCGTTCGCGCGCCAACATCGCCAGTTGCGCCGCGATGCCGACGATCAGTGCGAGCAGCGCCGGTGCCACTAATACCAGTGTCGGCAGATACGTCGCACCCGCCGCGATCACCACCGCGCCGGGCGCGACGACGAGCGACCACGGCCGGCCGGCACCCTCGATCGGAAAATGCTCGGCATCGGTTCGATTCGCGGCGATGTGCGATGGATCGAGCACCGCGTGATCGCCGTCGAATACGCCTGCGACGTAGTTGATTTCGGCGGCCAGCGGTTCGCCGAGCCAGCTTTGCGCGTCGAGCGCCGTCGTCATCGTGATCGGCTGACCGTCGACGAGGTGCGAAAACGTCTCGAAGTAAACGGTGCGTCCGGCGATCGTTGCCGCCGTCGACAGTGCTTGCGAGTAACTCGGGATGCGCGACGGTTTCGGATCGAAACTCACGATGTCGAGCGCGCGGAAGAGCGCGGTGGCATCGGCGTCGCTGCGCGCGACGTCGTACGTCGCATCGGCCCGCGAATAACGTATGGCGAGAACGCCCGGAAAATCGCGCAGGAAAAGTTTGGCGTCACGTTCGAATTCGGCGCGCGAGGTGTCTGCGCGGCCGAGACGCTCGGTCTGGCGCAGCGACGCGTTGAGCTGTCCGCGCAACTTGCCGCCCACCGCCGCGACCAGCGAAACGCCGGCTTTCTGCGTCTGCAAATGACGCCGATCGGCTTCGATCGGAACGAGCGAACGCCACACCGCGACGCCCGCCAGGAAAAACACCAGCGCGAGCGACACCGACAAGCCCCATCCCGACCTGTACTTGCGAGGCGCGGACGCCGCCGGCGTTTGACCCGGCGTGCCCGCGATATCTTCCTGCTGCTTCATCAATTCACTCTGCGCGATAGCGCCGCGCGAACCGCACGCTTCCGCCTCTCGCTGACGGACGCGCTAACCCCCTCCGTTGTCCACCCAGTAAACGTTTACGCGCCGATTTGTACGCTCCCGGA
>DATBAU010000136.1:0-5225 GCA_036271355.1 Rudaea sp.
ACCGCCGGAGCGTTCGCTGTTCGACTTGCGTTCCTGCATGCGCGACCAAACGACGCGTCCGGCCAGACACAAATCGTCGAGCCACGAAATTTCGTAACCGGCGACGCGCAGCGGCAGCAATTCGTTTTCCCACGCGGATGCTGCCGCTTCGTAGCCTTCGAGTTGCGCGAGGATGCCGGCGAGCGCGTCCGGTCCGCTGACTTGCGCGCCGGGCGCGGCGCGTTGCCACTCGAACAGGAAGCGCATGAAATCGCGCGGCGCGACCGGTTCGATCTCGCGGCGCAGTCGATTGACCGTGTAACGATGAATGCGTGCGAGCAAATGCCGTTCGCACCATTCGAGTTCGTTCGTGCCTGGCGTGAAATGGCCGCGCATCACGTAGCCTTCGGTTTCGAGCGCGACGAGTGCGAGATCGATGTCGCTCGCCGGTAGCTGCAGCGATGCGGCGATCGTATCGACAATGCCGGGACCGAGCCCCGTCATCCGCCCGCGCACGATTTCGGCGAGGGCCGTTTCACGCGTCCACGCGACGCGCGTGAATTCCTCCGGCGCGGTGATGGGCGGATCGAATGTGGTTTCGGCGTAGATTGCGTGGAATTGCGGAATGCGTTCCGCGGCGATCCAGATCAGTGCGTCGTTTTGCAGTTGCGTCGCTCGGCGTTGCGCAATCAGTTCATCGAGAAATCCGGTCCATGCATTCGAATTGATTTCGGAATGCGTGACGAACCCGAGCACCATCAGCGCGTCGTGCAGTTCGTCGGCGCCGCGCGCTTGCGGCCATGCTTCGTCGCGCACGGCGAGGATCGCATCCGCGTCGAGCTTGCCGAAATCGTCGGTCGAATTGACGTCACCCCATTGACGACTCATCACCGCTTGCGTGCGGCGTTCCTCGAGCGGTGCGTCGTCGAGATACGCGTAGGGGCGCGCTGTCAGCACTTCGGCGGCGAGCGGCGAGGGCGCGGTCAGATCGCGGCAGACGAAACGCACGTCGCCCGATTCGATTCGACGCAGTAATTTTTCGAGCGCGGCGAGATCCATCGCTTCGTATAGACAATCGTGCAGCGTTTGCGCGACCAGCGGATGCTCCGGAATTTGCCGTTCGCCGACGATGTTTTCGAGACACGCGACTTGATCTGGAAAAACCGTCGCGAGCAAATCTTCCGATTTCATGCGCTGCAATTGCGGCGGCACTTTCGAACCGCCCTGGAAACGCGGCAGCGCGAGCGCAGTCGTCGCGTTCCAGCGCCAGCGCACGCCGAACATCGGTGCATCGAGCAACGCTTGCGTGAGAACCGTACATACCGTATTCGAGTGCAGATAGCGCGTGACATCGTCGAGTGGAAAGCTGTGGCTCGTCGACAGCGACAGCACGATCGCGTCTTCCGTCGCGGCGGCTTGCAGTTCGAAATTGAACGAGCGGCAAAAACGTTTGCGCAACGCGAGACCCCACGCGCGATTCAATCGGCTGCCATACGGCGTGTGGATGACGAGCTGCATGCCGCCGGATTCGTCGAAGAAACGTTCCATCGCCAGATCGGTTTGCGTCGGCAGGATTCCGAGCGCGGCTTTGGCGCCGCCGAGATAGTCGACGATTTGTTGAGCAGCCGAATCGGTCAACGAGACTTCATCGCGCAACCAGCTACGTGCGGCGTCGGTGCTGTCTTCCAAGCGATCCGACACTTCGGTGCGCAAGCGCGAAACGGCGAACGAAAGTTCATCCGTGCGCCCTGGCGCTTCGCCGAGCCAGAACGGAATCGTCGGCGGTTGTCCGGCTGCATCTTCGACGCGAACGCGGCCGGCTTCGACGCGCAAAATTCGATACGACGAATTGCCGAGCTGGAACACGTCGCCCGCGAGACTTTCGACGGCGAAATCCTCGTGCACGGTGCCGACGCGTTGCGATTGCGGTTCGAGCATCACTTCGTAATCGGCGGTGTCGGGAATCGCGCCGCCGGACGTGATTGCGGTGAGCCGCGCGCCTTTGCGGGCACGCAACACACCGTTCACCGCGTCGCGATGTAGATACGCCGAACGCGGACCACGCCGCGTCGTATAGCCCTCGGCGAGCATGCGCAGGATGTCGGTGAACACGTCGCGATTCAGTTCGGCGAACGGATAGCTGCGTTTGCACAGATCGAACAGCGCCTGCTCGCTCCATTCGCGGCACGATACTTCGGCCACGATCTGTTGCGCGAGTACGTCGAGCGCATTTTTTTCGACGCGCAATTCGTCGAGTTCGCCGCGACGCACGCTGTCGAGCAACGCGGCGCATTCGATCAAATCGTCGCGCGATTGCGGAAACAAACGTCCTTTCGGCGTGCCGACAACAGCGTGGCCCGAACGGCCGACGCGCTGCAGAAACGCCGAGATCGAACGCGGCGAACTGATCTGGCAAACCAGATCAACATCGCCGATGTCGATGCCTAGTTCGAGCGACGACGTTGCCACCAGCGCGCGCAACTCGCCGCGCTTCAAACGTTGTTCGGCGGCGAGACGCAACTCGCGCGACAAGCTGCCGTGATGCGAGCTCACGGCGTCCTTGCCGAGTTTTTCGGTCAAGTGACGCGCGGCGCGTTCGGCCATTCGCCGCGTGTTGACGAAAATCAGCGTCGTGCGATGTTGCTGCACCAGTTCGGCGATGCGCGCGTAGACCTGTTCCCATACGTCGCCGGACATCACCGCTTGCAGCGGCGCGGCCGGCACTTCGATGGCGAGATCGCGTTTGCGCGAATAGCCGATATCGACGATCTCGCAGCCTTGTTCGGCGTCGCCGCCCATCAGGAATTTCGCGACTTCGCTGATGGGTTTCTGCGTCGCCGACAATCCGATTCGCGTGAAGCGGCGTTCGCACAATGCTTCGAGACGCTCGAGCGACAGCGCCAAATGCGCGCCGCGTTTGCTCGCGGCGATGGCGTGGATTTCGTCGACGATGACCGTGCGCGTCGAGGCGAGCATCGCGCGGCCGGATTGCGAGCCGAGCAGGATGTAGAGCGATTCCGGCGTCGTCACAACGATGTGCGGCGAACGGCGGCGCATTTCGGCGCGGTCGGATTGTGTCGTGTCGCCGGTGCGCACCGCGGTGCGGATTTCGACGTCGGGCAAACCCATCTCGAGGAGTTTGTCGCGGATGCCCGCGATCGGCGCTTCGAGGTTGATGCGGATGTCGTTGGAAAGTGCTTTCAGCGGCGAGATGTAGACGACGGTGGTTTCGTCGGGCAATGGGGACTCGATGCCGCGGCGGATGAGATCGTCGATCGCGGCGAGGAAGGCGGAGAGCGTTTTGCCGGAGCCGGTTGGCGCGGCGATTAGCGTGTTGCGGCCGGCTTTGATCGCGGGCCACGCTTGGAGCTGCGGAGCGGTGGGTTCCGGAAATGCGGTTGCGAACCAGGCGGAGACGGCCGGGTGGAAATGTTCTATCGACATGATGGCATTGTCCTCCGATGGAGGGGAGGGTGCGAGTTTCTTGTCTGGTGATCTCAGTTATTGAGACGCTGAGTTTTGGGTGTTGTGTTTGTTTGGAGCAAAGGCTTCCGCCGCAAGCGGCGGGTAACTTTTTGCTTAACGGCAAAAAGTCACCAAAAAACGTTTTTGATTGTTCTCGGAGTCTGTTGTCCGCAGACAGCACGTCCGTGCTGCTGACTGCGGACCGCGCGCATCCCTGCGCGCGATCACCCTCGCTCCAAGCGTGAATGTGACCGGTATGAAGCTTCTTGTAAAAGATCAGTGCACGCCGTGCTCTCGCGGAGGGTCTGTAAAAGCAAGAGAGAGAAAGAGATCTTGCTCTTAAGCCTCACCGCCCTTGGCTTTGTGCAGTTAAGAGTCTCAAGAAGCTTGATACCGGTCGCGCGCAGGCTTGTAGCGACGGTGATCGCGCGCAGGAAGCGCGCGGTTCGCGCACGGATCAGGGATGTCCGATCGCGAACAGCAGTCTATGGGAGAAAACAAACGTTTTTTGGTGACTTTTTGTCGTTTAGCAAAAAGTTACCCGCTCGTTCCGAGCGGAAGCCCTTGATCTAAAAATCCCAACCAACCGCTTGCAGCGGAAGCTAGTGATCTAAAAATCACAACCAACCATCCAGCGCCATTTTGCCAATCGACTTCCCCGACTCAATCAACTTATGCGCCTCGCGCAAATTCTCCGCGTTGATCGGACGAAACGTCTTGAACAACGTACTTCGAATTTTCCCAGCATCAACCAAATCCGCCACCCGATCGAGAATCTTGTGCTGCTCGATCATATCGGCCGTCTTGTGGCGCGACCGCGTGAACATACTTTCCCAATGAATCCCAACACTCGCATCCTTCAACGGATTGCCGACATAAACATCTTTCTTCGGTTCGACGATGCAGCCGATATGTCCTTGCGGCGCGATGAGTTCGCCCATCAATTGCCAATAACCGTCGGTGTCGACGAGGTTCACGATGAAATCGACACGCTCGAACTCCAGCGACTTCAATTGATCCTTGATCGGTTTGCGATGATCGATCACATAGTCGGCGCCCAAAGTCTTGCACCACTCCTGCGTCTCCGCGCGCGATGCGGTGGCGATCACGACAAGTCCGGCCAGTTTCGCGAGCTGGATCGCCATCGATCCGACGCCGCCAGCGCCCGACAGAATCAACAAACGTTTGCCGCGGTCGGCGCCGTTCACGTCGATGTGCATCCGTTCGAACATCAACTCCCACGCCGTCATGCTGGTGAGCGGGAGTGCGGCGGATTCGGCGAAGTCGAGCGACGCGGGTCGCCGGCCGACGATGCGTTCGTCGACCACATGCAATTCGGCGTTCGTGCCGGGACGTGTGATGTCGCCTGCATAGAACACTTCGTCGCCGGGCTTGAACAGGGTGACGTCGCTTCCGACGGCTTCGACCACACCGGCGGCGTCGTAGCCGAGGATTTTCGGCGCGGACAAGGTGTCTTTCGCGGTCGAGCGCACTTTGGCATCGACGGGATTCACGGAAATCGCCTTCACGCGCACGAGCAGGTCGCGCGCTTGCGCAATGGGCGCCGGAACGTCGAATTCCTTCAGCGAATCCGCATCGTCGAGCGGCAAAAAGCGGGTCAGTCCGATGGCCTTCATGCAACACCTCCTTCGTCGCGCACACATTAGCAGGCGCGCTCTGGCAAAATGTCGCGTTCTCGTTACCGATATCTTACGAAGGTTGCCATGAGTCATCACGACATCCGCTCGGCCGTGCGTCCGGAACCCGATCGTCCGATGGTG
>DATBAU010000137.1:0-10248 GCA_036271355.1 Rudaea sp.
GATTTCCTGCACGATGCCGCCGCCTTCGTGACCGAGGATGACGGGAAATTGTCCTTCCGGATCGGCGCCCGACAGCGTGAATGCATCGGTGTGACACACGCCGGTCGCCACGATTTTCACGAGCACTTCGCCCGCTTTCGGCCCTTCGAGATCGACTTCCTCGATGCTCAGCGGCTTACCCGCTTCCCACGCCACAGCTGCTCTGGTTTTCATGAATTGAAACTCCCTCCGAACTTGGTTTTCCGTCACGCGTGCAAGGCGGTCGCGTGATGTTTCAGGTGATCGTCCATAAACGTGCTGATGAAGTAATAGCTGTGATCGTAACCGGGCTGCATGCGCAGTTTCAGTTTCTGTCCGGCTTTCTTAGCGGCATCGACGAAAATTTCCGGGCGCAATTCGTCCTTCAGGAATTTGTCGGCGTCGCCTTGATCGATCAGGATTTCGCCGGGAAACGTGCCGCGCGACAACAGTGACGTCGCATCGTAATCCGCCCACGTTTTTCGATCGTCGCCGAGATAGCGCGGCAACGCTTTCTGGCCCCAGCGTACCTGCGACGGCGCGACGATCGGCGCGAACGCCGACACCGATTTATAACGCAATGCGTTTTTCAGCGCGATGGTCAACGCGCCATGTCCGCCCATCGAATGGCCGAAAATGCTTTCGCGTGTCATCTCGGCGGGGAAATGCGCGCCGACGATCTGCGGCAATTCTTTCGTCACGTACGAATACATGTTGAAGAATTTCGACCACGGCGGTTGCGTCGCGTCCAGATAAAAACCTGCGCCTGCGCCGAATTCCCAATCGGCTGCTTCGCCGTCGATGCCGGTATTGCGCGGACTCGTATCCGGCGCAACGAGCATGATGCCGAGTTGCGAAGCCATCCGCTGCGCGCCGCCTTTGATGACGAACGTTTCTTCCGTGCAAGTGAGTCCGGCGAGGTAGTACAACACTGGCACGCGTCGATTTTCTGCTTGCGGCGGTTTGTACACCGCGAACTTCATCGTGCCGTTATTCACAGTCGACGTGTGCCTGTAAAAACCTTGCACGCCGCCGAAGCTGCGCTGCTCGGAAATGGTTTCCAGATTCGACATCGATCGCACATGGCTTCGTCGGGGTGGACGAGTCTACGCCGGATTTCCGCTTTCGCGGAACACCTATCAACCGGAAATCAGAAGTCGATACTAACGCCCGCCCATTCACCGCGCGGCATGCCCGGACTCAGGAAACGCGGATCGGTGAAATCGGGGAAAATGTCGGTCGCGTCGCCCAGAATGCCGAAGTTGTAATAGTGTTTGTCGAACACGTTTTCGACGCGCGCGAACAAGGCGATGTGGTCGGTGACGCGATACGAGCCGCGCAGATTGAAGACGCCGTATCCGCCGATTTGCGGAAGCAGATTGGATTCGTCGCCGCGTAGATATTGCGAGGAGTTGTAGACGAAATCCCCGCCGAGGCTCAGCGCCGTGGTGACGTGGTAATCAAGTCCGATCTTGGCCGAGTTGCGCGGAATGCCGGAAATCGTATCGCCCTTGTTGACTTGAATGAGTCCATCATCGTCGACGTTCGGATTGTTCGCGCTGTTCTCGGTGAACGGCGTCTGGAACGTCGCGTCGACATGCGCGACGTTGGCGTACCAGTCGAGCCGGCTATCGAAGATTTTTCCGTTGAGCGACGCCTCGAAACCCTGACGCCGTGTATCGCCGACGTTCGCGTAGAAACCCTCGTTCGACTGCGCGCCGCCGGTGGCCTGAAAGATGATGTCGTTCTGATTGCGCGTTCGGAACACGCCCGCCTGCCAGTGCACGGCACCTTGCCACGATGTGTCGATCACACCGCGAAAACCCGCTTCGACGCTGCGCGCAACAACCTGTTTCAAATCCGGATCGGCGACGAAATCGTTCGGCAATTTACACGGCGCGTCCGGGCTGGCGCAGGTGAGTTCCACCGGCGTGGGAGCGCGCGTCGACTCGTTGTAGCCTGCGTAAAAATTGACCGCGCTGCTGAACTGATACGTCATGCCGAGCGCCGGATTGAAACGGTTGAACGAGTGATTGCCGTCGAGATCGGGATTCTCGCCGCTGGTGTCGTTGATGACGGTGTGCGTGTGGTTGTAGCGGCCGGACAGCGTGAACGCGAGTTGGTCGGTCACCGACAGCGTGTCGGTGAAATAAATACCCTGATTGACGTCACTGATGTGCACGGCGAGTGCTTCGTCCGGGATCAGAACGCCGGTATTTGCAGCGGTGACGAAACAATAGTTCGGATCGCCCGGACACGGCACCAGGTACGACGCTTCCAGAACGGAACTGTAATTCACGCGCCCATCGTCGTAATCGATGCCGGCGACGAACTGGTTTTTCATGTTCCACCAATCCTGTTTCCATACGACTTGCAGCGAACCGCCGACGCTGCGCTGCTTGCGCACGCCGATGTTGTTGATGGCGTTGTAACTGGACGGAACCGCGTTGCCGTTCTGATCGAGCACCGGATTGCCGTTGTCGTTGCATAGAATTTCGTCGTTGTCGTCGCATGTATCGAAGTCAGTGTCGTCTCCGTTGTACGAACGCGAATTCACCTGACGGCCGAACAGCGTCGCGCTGATCGAAAAATCGTCGTTGAATTTATACATTCCGTTCGCGGTGATGCCGGTGTAGAAATTCTGCGTACGGTCCGGCGCGGTGAACACACTTTTCGGCGCCAGCTCCAGTACCTGGATCGACTGCGCGCCGTTGCCGGTCAGTTTGGTTTCGGCATGATTCACATGCAGATCGAAACTCGCGTCCGCGCCGCGCCAGCTCAGCGTGCCGAGGAACGAAGTGGCGTTCGAGTTCGACAGATCGCGCCAGCCATCTTCCTCGAAATGATTGGCGAGCACGTAATAGCCCCACTCGCCGTTGTTGGCGCCGCTGGAGATCGTCGTCTCACTGCGTCCGAACGAACCGGCGTAGGCCTCGAAATGATTGCCCGGATCGGTGAATCCGTTTTTGGTCTGTATCTGGATCGAACCGCCGAGTGAGTTCAATCCGAAAATCGGATTCGCGCCGGACAACAACGTGACGCGCGACATCGCTTCTTCCGGAATCAAATCCCAATTGACCGTGTCGCCGAATACTTCGTTGACGCGCACGCCGTCGACGTAAACCGAAATGCCCTCCGAACCGCCGAGCAGTGGCGTCGCGGTGAATCCGCGGAAATTCACATCGGGCTGCAGCGGATTGTCTTGCGCCGAATTGATCGTCACGCCGGCCGCGTGCCGGTTCAGGTAATCGGTGACGTCGAGGACCTGTGAGCGCTCGAAATCCTCCGACGTCGCACTCTGCACGTTGTACGGCACGAGGTTCTCCGGCAACGTCGCACCTTGTTCCGGCGCGATGGCGATGACGTGGATCGTGTTGAGTTCTTCCGTGTTGTCGCTCGCATCCGCGAACGCGACATTCGCACCGATCGATAGCGCGACGAGAACGGCCGTGCGCAAACGATGATCTGACGAAACCATGGATGGCGGCTTTTCCGAATTGCAGCGCGCATCTTTTACCGCAACTCGGTGTGCCTTGTCTGTATCGAATTTCGCGTTCACGTTTGTCGCGCGCATCACGCCAAGGAACTACACTCGCCGTCCGCTTCGCCAACGACGACATCAGGAAGGTTCGCATGAAACGCATCGTCATCGCCGCGCTCTCGCTCGCTGCTGCCGCGACCACCGTCGCCGCGCCGAAAGCCTATGTCGGCAATCAGGAGATCGGCACGATTTCGATCATCGATACCGGCTCGGACACGGTGATCAAAACCGTGCCGGAAAAAGGCAAGATCGGCGAGAAGATCCAGGCGGTCGTCACCGATCCGGCGGAGAAGAACGCGTTCGTCGTCGATGCGAAAGGCAATTCGCTGGTCGTCGTCGATCTTGCGTCGGGCGAGATCAAGCAGACGATCGCGGTTGGACAAAGTCCCGAAGGTGCGTCGCTTTCCCCGGACGGCAAAACGATCGCGGTGTGCGTGGAGGACGACAACGTCGTCACGTTCGTCGATGTCGCTTCGCAAAAAGTAACGAAGAAGATCAAGACGCAAGGACAGAATCCGGAGCATTGCGTGTTCACGCCGGATCAAAAATGGCTGATCACCGCCAACGAGAATTCGAACGACATCGACGTGATTGATCTCGCCGCCGGAAAATCGATCGCGAAGATTCCGACGTCGGGCCATCCGCGTGGCGTTGCACTAGTTCCCGGCAAAAAGATCGCGTACGTGGTCCAGGAAACGACGAACGGCGTCGATGTCGTCGATCTCGTCGCGAAGAAAGTCACCACGTCGATCCCGACCGGCACGCGTCCGGCTGACGTGATCGCGAGCAAGGACGGAAAACGCATGTTCGTCGCGAACGGCGGCGAAGGAACGGTATCCGTGATCGACGTCGCGACAAACAAAGTGATCGGCACCGCGAAAGTCGGCAAGCGTTCGTGGAACATGGGAATGACACCGGATGGATCGAAGTTGTATACGGCCGACGGACGCAGCAACGCGGTGAGCGTGATCGATACGGCGTCGCTCAAAACGATGAAATCGATTCCGGTCGGTGGTCTGCCGTGGGGTGTCTTCATCCGTACGCCGAAATAAAGCTAGCGAAAATCGTGAGGTCGCCCACGCGCGTTGCGTGACACAATCGCGCGAACTTTTGGGGACGAAACGCGTGCGTCATTTCCCTGCATTGCAACCGCTCGCCGCGGCGTTGTTCGCCACGCTTTCCGCGCCGGCATTCGCGGATGCGGACGCCGATCCGCGCCTGAATACCGTCGTCGTCACAGCGACGCGCACGAGTCAATCCGCGTTCGATCTGCCCGCTTCCATCGATTCGATTTCGTTGCAGGATCCGGATGCGAACACGCCCGGCATCAATCCGTCGGAATATCTGCAAGGCGTGCCCGGACTCATCGCGCGCGATCGCCAGAACTACGCGCAGGACGAACAGATTTCGATTCGCGGTTTCGGCGCACGCTCGACATTCGGCGTGCGCGGCGTGCGCATTTATCAGGATGGAATTCCGGCGACCGCGCCGGATGGACAAGGCCAGGTTTCCGCTTTCAGCCTCGACTCGGGCGATCGCATCGAAGTGTTGCGCGGACCGTTTTCCGCGCTGTACGGAAACTCCTCCGGCGGCGTGATCCAGATTTTCACCGCGGACGGCCAAGGCCAGCCCGAGTTTCGCGGCGCGTTCGACGGCGGCTATTACGGCACGTATCGCGCCGCGGCCAACGTGCGCGGCGGCACCGACGAGCTTGGCTACAATGTGGATTTTTCGCACTTTTATACCGACAACTATCGTGCGCATGCTCGCGCCGAGCGCGAGAACGGCAACGCGAAAGTCAACTACGATGTCGGAAACGGCGGCAAGCTGACGCTGCTCGCCAACACCGTTTCGCTGCCGAACGCCGACGATCCGCTCGGCCTGACGCGTGCCCAATTCAACGCGAATCCGCGCCAGCCACAGCCGGTCGCCGTGCAGTTCGACACGCGCAAAAGCGTGCATCAGGAACAAGGCGGCGCGATCTACGATCAGACGCTGTCGTCAACGCAAAGCGTGCGCGCGCTCGTCTATTACGGCGAACGCGATGTGCAGCAATTCCAGTCGATTCCGATCGCCACGCAGCAGCGTCCGACCAGTCCCGGCGGCGTGATCGATCTCGACGGAAACTACGGCGGCAGCGATCTGCGCTGGTCGTATCACGACATGCTCGCCGGCCGCCCGTTCGAGTTGACGGTCGGCACGAGTTACGACCAGCAGCGCCAGCATCGGCTGGGCTACAACAATTTCGTCGGATCGATTCTCGGCGTGCAGGGCGATTTGCGCCGCGACGAACAGGACAACGAATCCGATTTCGATCAATACCTGCAAGGCAAATGGGATTTCGCCGATCGCTGGTCGCTCAGCGCCGGCGCGCGCCACAGCGACGTGCGTTTCGATTCGACCGATCGCTATATCACTACGACGAATGGCGACGACAGCGGCAACGTGAGCTACGGTGCTACGACGCCGGTCGCCGGTCTGCTGTTCAAGGCGGCCGACGACTGGAATCTTTACGCGTCGTACGGCGACGCATTCGAAACGCCGACGTTCAACGAACTCGGTTATCGCCCCGACGGCAGTTCCGGCATCAATTTCGCACTGGTGCCAGCGCGCAGCCGCAACGGCGAAGTCGGATCGAAATTCCGATTCGGCGCGGGCGGTGAATTCGACATCGCGCTTTTCCAGGCCGACACGCGTCATGAACTCGCGGTGGAAACATCGAGCGGCGGACGAACTACGTATCAGAACATCGACCAGGCGCGTCGACGCGGCGTCGAAGCGCACGTGCACTATCCGATTTCCGAACAGTGGCGCGTCGAGACGTCGTACACGTATCTGGAAGCGAATTTCGAATCGCCGTTTCTCACGTGTCCCGCCGCGTCGACGTGCACGACGCCGAACACGCCGGTCGCCGCCGGTGCGCGCATTCCGGGCGTTCCGAAATCGGATTTCTACGCCGCCTTGAAATGGGATGGCAGCGACGGCTGGAACGCATCGCTGGAAACCGACGCGGCCAGCAACGCTGCGGCGAACGATCTCAATTCCGAATTCGCGCCGGGCTACGGCTTGCTCAATGCGTCGGTCGGCTACCGTTTCATCGCCGGTCATGCCGACGTCAATACGTTTATACGGCTGAACAATATTCTGGATAAAAGCTACGTCGGTTCGATCATCGTCAACGAAAGCAACGGTCGCTATTACGAACCGGGCATCGATCGCATGCTGCTGTTCGGCGTGCAAGTCGCGTGGGGCAAGCACTGACGCCGAATCGCGGCGCGGGATTGCGGTCGCGGAGGCGCCGCAGTATGGTGCAAGCGTAGATCAGCGGGAGAAACGGACTTCGCTGCCCGCGACGCGAGGTCGACATGAAGTACAGGGGATTTCTGATGGCGCTGATGCTGGCATGCACGCCGGCGTTCGCCGCCAACATATTCGAAAGCGGCGGCAAGACGCTGCGCATCAACGATGCGGAAAGCGCGGTGATCGACGCCCTCGGCCAGCCTTCACGCAAGGCGGAAATCGACGACAGCCGCGGCAATCACGTCGGCGACTATTACTACTACACGGTCGATTCGAAAACGATCCGCTTCAAGATCCAGAACGCGCGCATCGTCGAAATTTTCGACATGCACTGAACGTCGTTCAGGCCGCCGCCGATCGCGCCGGCGGCCGCTGCGGACGCGCATTGAAACGTTCCGCTTCCGCGCGCCATTGGCGCAGATGCTCGGCGATGTCGTAACGCTGAATCAGTTCTTCGTCGACCGGCGTGTCCTTCGCCAGCGCGCACGCCACGTGGACGCCCGCGACGACGCCGAATTCTTCTTCCGACCCAAGCGCCGGTTTGTGCCGGTACGCCACCGCTTCGACGATCTGCAACGGCAATCCCCAGCGCGACAGCAGATACGCGCCCGCCGCCGATTCGATCGGTACTTCGCACATCACCTCGTCCGCCTTGCGCGTGTTGATCGTCACGTTTTCCTGACGACGACGCAGCGGAAGCGCCTGGCCGATGTCGGCGAGCGTCGCCGCCGTCGAGGCAGTCGAACTCAGCGCCGTCTTCTGCATGTCGCTCATGATTTTTTTCGCAAGATGCGACGCGCACGCCGCGCGCGTTTGCGCATCGGCGGACATGCCGCCCGGCATCTCGAGGATCAGCACGAGATTGGTGACCGCGTCCATGCCCAGACGCATCAGCGCGCGTTCGATCTGCAACACCGGCGCGCCGCGCGTGTAGTACGACGAGTTGCTGAGCTGCAGCAGCTTCGCGGAAAAAACCGGATCGCCACGCAACCGTTGCGCGACGGTCGCCATGCACGCGGTGCCTTCGGCATTGTCGCGCATGAGTTCCATCGCGAGTCCAGGCGCGGGTGGCAAACGGTCGATGCTCGCGATGCGTTTGCGCAACCCTTCGTTGCTCAGCAGCGATTCGAGCTGGCCGGCCTGCGTGATCGCCGCGACAAGTTGTTCGGGCAACAACGGCGCCTGTTCGGCGCGGTGCGCAACACCCGCGTTGATCAGCGCTTGCGTCGACAGTGCGTTTTCGGCGACGGCGATGCGCAGCGCGGATGGAATGATTTTCGTCGCCATGCGCAATATCGCGACAGCGCGGACTTCCGTCGAATTGACGGCGACGACGACGTCGAAATCGTCGGACGCCATCATCGTCAGCGCGGTGGCGGACGTGTCGGCATAGCTCAAACGCCAGTCGGGCTGGCGGCTCGCGATGCTGATTTCGAGCGCGTCGGCGCGTTTTTCGTCGGTGTCGATTAGCAGTATGCGCATGGCGGGCAACCGTGTCGTGTTCCCGCGTTATCGGCGTGGGATACGAATGCTTTAACCGTCGGAACACTGTGAACCTTCGTCCGATTGCGGCCAGCTCAAGCGCTAGAATATGCTGATGGCCGAATGGGGATTTCTTCAAGCATTACGCGAGCCGGCATTCCGGTTTCGCGAATCCGCGACGCCGCTCTTTTCATCGAGGCCCACCATGCACTCAAGCAAATGCGGCTACCCTAGAATTATTTTCTGGATGATCTTTTTGCTGCTCCCGCTGGTGTCGGCGCAAGCACAACCCTTCGTGAGTGCCGCGCCGCTGACGACCGCGCGAGAAACCCAGGCGACCGTGCTGCTGACCGACGGATCGGTGTTGACCATCGGTGGATACGACAGTAGCAATCCACTGTCGAGCACAGAGCGCTACGAGCCTGCGACAAATACGTGGAACGCGACGGCCTCGTTGTCGACAGGCCGCTATCAATTCGCCGCAACGCTGCTGCGTGATGGCACGGTGCTCGTCACCGGCGGCTACAACGGTTCGGTACTCAACAGTGCCGAACGCTTCGATCCGTCCGCAAACACATGGACGACCGTTCCGGGTGGAATGAGCACGGCACGCTACAACCACACGGCAACATTGCTCGAGGATGGCACGGTGCTGGTCGCGGGCGGTGTCGGTCCGGGTTTCGGCACGCTCAAAAGCGCGGAGATTTACGATCCAAACACGAATGCATTTACGCCGACCGGTTCGTTCGTAACGGCGCGTTACGATCACACCGCGACGCTGCTCACCAATGGGACGGTGGTGATCGCCGGCGGCAACGGCGGCGGTACGGTCATTGAATCGTACGATCCTTCGACAAAAAACTGGACACCTGCCGGCACCCTCAATACCCCGCGCTACGCGCACACGGCGACCCTGCTCGCCGACGGCACCGTGTTGCTCGCGGGCGGCGTCGGTCTAGCGGATGCGGAACGCTTCAACCCGGTGACAGGCTCGTCGACGACGGTGTCGCCTATGGCTTCCGCGCGCGGCACGCATACCGCATCGTTGCTGGAAGACGGTTCGGTGCTCGTCACCGGCGGTTTCAATGGCGGAGCTTTAAGTTCCGCCGAGCGCTTTTCGCCTATAACCAACCAGTGGTCGTCCGCGGGCGCTCTCGCGGTTGCGCGCGCCGGACACACGGCGACGTTGATCGCCGACGGCAAAATTCTGATCGTGGGCGGTGCGAACAGCAGTGCTATGCCGTTGGCGAGCGTCGAACGCTTCGATCCCACGGTGGCCGCATGGTCGTTGGGCGCGTCGCTCGGAACGCCGCGTTACGTGCACACCACCACCTTGCTGATGGACGGAACGCTGCTGGTCGCCGGCGGATCCGATAGCGCGGGCAATTCGCTGGCGAGTTGCGAACGGTCGGATGCGAGCGTCGCGCATTGGACATCCACGGGCGCGCTCAATGTCGCGCGACAAATATACAAATCCACATTGTTGTCCGACGGCAGCGTGCTCGTGGCCGGCGGGCTGGACAGCAACGGTCAGTTGCTGGCGAGCGCCGAGCGTTTCGATCCAGCCGCCAACACGTGGTCGCTGACGGGATCGCTGACGACGGCGCGTTACAACCAGTCCGTGGCGTTGCTGTCCGACGGCAGCGTGTTGTTGTCGGGCGGTTTCGACAGCGACGGCAACTCGCTCGCGAGTGCCGAACGCTATCTTCCCGCGTCGGGTATCTGGGTCGCGGCCGGAACCATGACCGCCGCGCGCGCCAAACACTCCATGACGTTGTTGCAGGACGGCAGCGTGCTGGTTGCCGGCGGCGAACAGGACAACGTCAAACTGCAAACGGCCGAACGCTACGATCCGAAAACCAATAGCTGGAGTGCGGCGGCGATGATGGGCGACGGGCGATCGCGGC
>DATBAU010000138.1:0-1966 GCA_036271355.1 Rudaea sp.
TTCCGCTACGCCTGCGTGCGGGCGCTCGGCGATGTCGCGTGGTCGGAATGGGTGGATTACGGCCGCATCATGCAATTGCCCGCACGGCTCGACGAATTTTTCTACGGCATCGTCGGCGCGTGGATTTATCTGCGCTATCCGGTTTCGACGAAGACGGCGCGCTGGCTCGTCGTCGCCGGTGTGCTCGGCATCGTCGGCGCAATGGCTGCATTTCACTTCGTCGGCAATTTCATCGACGAACCGAAACTGCTGTGGACGTTGCTGTATTTCACTTGGATGGGTTTGTCATTCGGCGCCATCGTTCTCGGCGCGGCAGTGACGCCGCATCGGCTCGATGCACGGCCGATCGCGTGGCTTGGTCTGATCAGCTACAGCCTTTACCTGTGGCATTACCCGCTGCTCAAAGCCGCGCAATATTTCGGCTGGCCGGCGTGGGGCGATGGGATCGCGTTGCTCCGCAACACGCTTTTGTTCGCGCCGGGAATCTTGCTCGTGAGCTGGCTTTCGCAGCACTTCGTCGAACGGCCGTTTCTCGTCGCGCGGTCGCGAGGCGAACGTGCGCACGGCATGCCCGCCTCGCTGGAAAAATAAAATCTATTTGTCCGCGATCGAATACGCCGGCAATTTCTTGCGCAGCAATTTGCGTTTCAACTTCGCGTATTTCGGCAATCCCGAGATCGCATCGTACGGCGGCGTATCCTGCCCGCGAATCAGCGGCTCGAAATAACGGCGCGCCGCCGGCGTGATCGAGAAACCATCGGACGAAATGTAATTCGCCGGCAATTTCTTTTCGACGTTCGCCACCTGCGTGATCGGCACTTCGACGATCTTCCATTTGAACGGCGTGCTCGCCGTGCGCTTGATCACCGGCATCACGCCTGTCTTGCCGGCGAGCGCGTATTCGACGGCCGCCTTGCCGACCGCGTAGGCCTGTTCCGCATCGCTTTTCGAAGCGAGATGCCGCGCCGAACGCTGCAGATAATCCGGCACTGCCCAGTGGAACTTGTAGCCGAGTTTTTCCTTCACCTTCTGCGCGATCAACGGACCGACGCCGCCGAGTTGCGTGTGTCCGAACGCATCGACCGTTCCCGCTTCGGCAAGAAACTTTCCGTCCGAATTCTTGAGGCCTTCCGACACCACCACCGTGCAATAGCCGACACGCTCGACGGTCTCTTTCACCTTCGCGAAAAACCTCGTTTCGTCGAACGGCACTTCGGGAAACAAAATGATGTGCGGCGGATCGTCCGCTTTCTTTCCCGCGAGTCCGGCGGCGGCCGCGATCCATCCCGCATGCCGGCCCATCACTTCCATGACGAATACTTTGGTCGATGATTCACACATCGACTCGACATCGAGACTCGCCTCGAGCACCGACACCGCTGTGTACTTCGCCACCGATCCGAATCCGGGGCACGAATCGGTGACCGGCAAATCGTTGTCCACCGTCTTCGGCACGCCGATCACATGAAGCGGATAGCCGATCGACTTGCACAATTCGGAAATCTTCAGCGACGTATCCGCCGAATCGTTGCCACCGTTGTATAAAAAGTAGCGGATGTCGTGCGCACGCAGCACCGCGATCAGCCGATCGTAGTGCGCGCGGTTGGTTTCCGGCGATTTCAGCTTGAACCGGCACGAGCCGAACGCGCCGCCCGGCGTGTGACGCAGTGCAGCGATATCGGCCGCGTCTTCTTTCGCCAGATCGATCAGTTCCTCGCGCAGCGCGCCGATAATGCCGTTGCGCGCCGCGTAGACGCCGACGCGTTTGCGGCGACAGGTCTGGATCACCGCGCAGGCCGTGGCGTTGATGACGGCGGTGACGCCACCGGACTGGGCGTACAGCAGATTTCCTTCGACCATGAGCGACCTTCGCGTTGTTTGACTCTGTGCGCGGCTGCCGTTAGCTTTACCGCACGAGCGTGTCCGCGCAGTCTAGCTCAGCAGTTAGTCACTTGTGTTCGATCCA
>DATBAU010000139.1:0-5956 GCA_036271355.1 Rudaea sp.
AGACGTCGTCAAGTCCGAGCGCGATTTCGAAACGTTGAACGCGATCACGAACGACCGCCAGTTGTCGTCCGAAAGCGCGATCGTCCGCATGCGTTACATCGCCAAGTGGCTGACGCAGACGATTCATCTCACGGTCGAAACAGACGACCGCGATCTGCGCGAGATCTACCGCAAAGCCGTTGCCGTCGTGCGCAGCGTGCAGGCGGTGGCTGCGGAACCCCGGCAGGGTGCATGGTTCATTTCGGATAAAAAGCGCGCTTGATGTTTTTTGCGAAATAAAGTTTCCGGCCGAAAACCTTTCTGTGTTACCTCGGACGTCGGCGCACTTGGTCGGAGTTTTTGTCGCCAATTAATCACGGCGCCGGGTTTAGAGCTTTCGCTGCGAGCAGCGAGTCACTTTCTTTGCTGGTGCAAAGAAAGTAACCCAAGAAACACCTTTTAAATCTGAGCCTCCACTCAAGAACCGTCGTACAGGCTGGGAGCTCGTCGTTCGAACTCAGGAGTGGGGTCGTGTCGCATCCAACAACGCTGACCGCCGAGCTCTGCCCGCAAGATCAAAAGAAGACAGACAGCAAGAAGTTCGACGACGCCACTTAGCAGACGCGTGCCGAGTTACTTGAGAGCGAGCTTTCCTGGACCGTGCGCGGCACCGCACCTTGTGTGTGAAAGCCCAACAATCTTGCTAGGGCGTTGCCTGAGTGGTTGCTCAGATCCTAAAAGGAGTTTTTTGGTGACTTTTTGTCACCCGACAAAAAGTTACCCGCTGCTAGCAGCGGAAGCTTCTGCGTCATCACAACAAAAGCAAAGTCACCCAACCATTCGCGCGCTATTTGACAATCTTCGCCATCCGCAACAGCTCAGTCCCAAACCCACGCCGCTCATAAAACCCACGCGCCCGCTCGTTGCCAGGAAACACCGACAACGTCAGATGACGACAGCGATGCTCCTTCGCCCACCGCTCCGCATGCGCGATCAACTCCGACCCAACGCCGCTTCCTTCACAATCGGGCGACGTCACAATATCGCTGATATGGCAATTCAGCGCGCCGGTGAAGAAATCCGTCTGTGTCTGCAGATGAAGAAAACCCAGACGCTCTCCTTCGTCATCTTCGGCGACGAACAAGTGCGATGCCGCCGGCAATTCACGCAAATGCCGCGCGAGATCCTCACGAATACCATTCAGCGTTTCGTTGCGTTTGCGCCATGCAGGCAACTCGAAATCGACGAATCGCGTCGCGAGCGAAAGGACGAACTCGTCGTCGTCGGCGTGTGCGAGTCGAACGTGAATCGGAAACGCGGTTTCGTCGTCGCTCATGGGATTTTTTTTGGCCCGATCCGCGACCATTTTAGGAAATCGCGGGCGTCGAGAAAACCCCGTCAGCCGAATTGCGCGTCCGGCATTCCCAGCAGGCTGTCCAATCCGGCGCGCGCGATCGCGGCATGCGTTTGGGTGCGCGGCAAGATGCGCGCGAAATAGAAGCGCGCTGTCGAACGTTTAGACTGTTTGACGTCATCGCTGGCCGCGATGGCATCGGCCGTGGCGACACTGCGCGCCCAGAAATAGGCGAGAGCAACGTAGCCCGCGAAGTACAGATAATCGACGGCTGCCGCGCCAATTTCGTCCGCGTTGGCGAGCGCGCGTTTGCCGATCTCCTGCGTCAAGTCGGCCCATTCTTTTGTCGCTATCGCGAGCGGCGCGACGAATTCGACGAGCGCTGCGTTTTGCGCATTGTCGTGGCAGAACGCGCTTATCTCTTCGAGGAAATGGCGCAAGCCGACGCCCTGCGTCTGCAGGATTTTTCGGCCCAACAAATCCAGCGCCTGGATTTGCGTCGTACCTTCGTAGATGGTCGTGATGCGTGCGTCGCGCGCGAATTGCTCGACGCCGGTTTCGTGGATGTAGCCGTGGCCGCCGTAAATCTGCAACGCCAGATTCGTGCATTCGACCGATGCTTCCGTCAGCAACGCCTTGACGATCGGAATGATGAACGACAGCGATTCGTCCGCGCGCTTGCGCTCGTCCGCATCACGCGCGCGCTCGACCACATCGACGAGCATCGCCGCGTAATAACCGAGCACGCGGCCACCTTCGGCGAACGCTTTCTGCGTGAGCAGCATGCGGCGGATATCTGGATGCACGATCAACGGATCAGCGGGTTTGTCGGGAAATTTCGCGCCCGACAGCGCGCGCATTTGCAACCGCGTGCGCGCGTACGCGAGGCTGTTCTGGTAAGCGCGCTCGATCAGCGCGAGACCTTGCAAGCCAACCGCCAGCCGCGCCGTGTTCATCATGGTGAACATCGCCATCAGGCCGCGATTCGGCTGACCAATGAGCCAACCTTCGGCGCCATCGAAATTCATCACACACGTCGCCGAGCCCTTGATGCCCATCTTGTGCTCGATCGATCCGCACGCGAGCGAATTGCGTTCACCCATTTGTCCACTTTTGCCCGTTTTATACTTCGGCACGATGAACAGCGAAATGCCTTTGGTGCCGGCCGGCGCGTCGGGCAATCGCGCGAGCACGAGATGCACGATATTTTCGGTGAGATCGTGTTCGCCCGCGGTGATGAAAATCTTGGTGCCAGTGACGCGATACGTACCGTCGCTATTCGGTTCGGCTTTCGTCTTGAGCAAGCCGAGATCCGAGCCGCAATGCGGTTCGGTGAGGCACATCGTGCCCGTCCAGCGACCTTCGACGATCGGCTTGAGAAACACTTCGCGCTGCCATTCCTCGCCGTGCTGTTTCAACGCTTCGGTCGCGCCGTGCGAAAGCAGCGGATACGTACCCCACGAGAGATTCGCCGAGTCGATCATTTCCTTCAACGGCGCGCCGATCGATTCGGGCAGATGCTGCCCGCCGTAATTTTCCGGCGCGGTAAGTCCACCCCATCCGCCGGCGATGTACTGATCGTAGGCTTGCTTGAAACCTTTCGGCGTCGTCACGCTCGCCGTTGCTTTGTCGAAGCGACAGCCTTCCTCGTCGCCGACGGCGTTGAGCGGCGCCAGTACCTGCTCGGCAAATTTCGCCGCTTCGTCGAGCACCGCGTCGAGGATGTCGCGCGTGGCGGTTTCGCCGCCCGGCAAGCGCGCGTAATGCTTCTCGGCTCCGAGCACATCGAACAGCGCGAAGCGCATGTCCGCGAGCGGCGCTTTGTACAGGCTCATGGCGATATCCCGACGATTATCCGTACCGGATTACCGGTACTGGTTGGCGATTCCCGGCACCGGCGAAAGCCGGCTCTTGTGCTCGAACTTGAAATCTTTGTCGGCGGCCGGAATGGTGATCGTGCCTTTCAATTCGTAGGACGCACCGCCGGGAAGTTTCACGTCGGTCGCCAACGCTTTCGCGGCCGCGGCCGACGGCGTGAACGCGGTATCGATGGTGTCGGCATTTTCGCCGGGCACGTCCATGTCCGCGTTGAGCGAAATGTCCGTCGCCGGTTCGCCGCCGACGCGAAGCGATGCCTTGACGTTGGTGTAATGCACCGTCTTGTCGCTGAAGTTTTCCAGACGGATCTGGATTTTCCAGCGTCCGTCCGGCAACACGTCAAGCTGCTGGATGCTGGCGTTCGGCGGATTGATCGGATGAAGCCGACCGCTGCCGCAACCCGACAGTATCGATAGCACGCACGCAACGAAGATCAGACGAATACGCATGAGAGTTCTCGCAGGCAGGCGCCTACAGTAGCCAAAACCCGCGCGGCGCGGAAGCTCAGCGTCGTCACGCGCGTCAACGCGACATCTAAAAGACAAATCCTGCCCATTGTCCGACTGATGTCCTTTGGATGTCCGTTTGGACCCGAAATAGGCGCGTATATCTCATACCCGGTGGTCGAGGCGGGAAAGCTCCGATCAAAAAAAATCGAACCTGCGGTTCAGGGATGACAAGCGGATTCATCGCCAGTCAAGGGGTGTTTGTCATGAAAGCTTTACGCAGTTTGAAAGTCTTTGCGTTTGCGAGTTTGTGCGCGATGGCGGCTTCGTCGGCGAGTGCGGCGACCGCGGAAAACGGTTTTTCGCTCAACGGCATCAATCTCAACGGGTTCTCATTGAACGGCTTGAACCTCAATGGGTTTTCGCTCAATGGCATAAATCTGAACGGTATCGGTTTCAACGGAATTGGATTTAACGGTATCGGTTTCAATGGAATCGGTTTCAACGGAATCGGCTTCAACGGAATCGGCTTCAACGGAATCGGTTTCAACGGTGCCGACCGCACCATCGCCAGCCGCGAGCTGATCGCGTTGGCTGCGCAACCGCTGCAGTAAAAATCGCGTCAGGGGGACGGCGGAGCGGCTGCTCCGCCGTCGTGGTGAGTCGATGGCGCGCTGTCGGAGTCATACCGATGCATCGCTTCCGGATAATCGTTGGTTCGTTGTTTTTCTTCGCCTGCATTCACGGGTCGTTCGCCGAGACGCCGTCGAGTTCGAATGACGAAAACGTCTTGCGTAGCCACAGCGGTCTCGAATCGACTGCATGGGGCCGCGACTGGCTCAAGTATATCGTCCGTTGCGCGTTGCCAGCGGGCAGCTCGATCGACGTCGCGCACGACGGCACGTCCGATCGTCTCGATGGCGCGTTCGGACTCGCGCCGCAATGGAAACACGCCGCGCTGGACGACGCGGGCAAACGCTGGGTCAGCGCCTGTGTACTCGGTTTCGTCAACGTACTCGGCGTTCACGTTCTGATATCGATGCGCGGCGACAACGCGAACCTCCGCGCAACCGTCAGCGAAACCGAACGTCGCGACTTCGCATTTCAGGAAGCGGCGTTCTACGGCGACATCTTCGCCGATCCGCCGACCACCTTCGTCTGTCGCGGACGCGGCGGACCGCGTACGAGTCCGGTTCGCGACAAGCGTCTGTGCAGCGATCCTTCCGAACGCGCCGGCATTTCGCGCTGCGAGATGATCATCGCAGGAGATTGCAGCGCCGTCTGTACCGAAGAGGATCCGCGCGACCACGCGTATCGGGGCTGTCGCGGCGGCGATCGTGTTTTCGACGAAGTCGTCACCGTATTTCTGCCGATGGCGACCGAGTGAATGTTCGTGACGCGTTATCACGCCATCGCTTCATGGACCGGTTTGGTCATCGCGACGGCGGCGACGACCAACATCGCAGCGGCGCAGGAAATCGTCGCCGCGCCGATCGTCTGGGACGAAGCTGAAAGTCCCGTCGACGCCGAGACGTGGACGAGCGCGAACGCGCAGTCGCTCGTGCAGCGCGCGCCAAAACCCGGCGAGCACACATCATTCGGAACCGAAGTGCGCGTCCTTGTTTCGCGCACGCACGTATACATCCGCGTGGAGTGCGCCGATCCGAATCCTGAGAGCGCGATCGCGCACGCGGTCGTGTTTGACGCCGATCAAAGTTACGACGATCACGTCTCGGTCGTGCTGGATACATTCGGCCATCATCGAACCGCGTATGAGTTCGATGTGAATACGGCGGGTGTTCGCAGCGACGGGCTCATATCCCCCGCGGCGATCATGACCGACTACGATTGGAACGGCGATTGGCGCGCCACGGTGCACCATCGCGCTAACGGATGGACGGCGTTTATCGCCATCGACGCGCGCAGCTTGCGATTCCCGCGCGACAGCAAGGCCTGGCGCATGAACGTCGCGCGGTATGTTCCGCGCGATCAACTCAGCCTGCAGTGGAGCGGCATCTCGCTCGACGCCGCAGTCACCGATCTGTCGCGCACCGGCGCGTTGTCGAATTTGCAATCGTTGCAGCCGGCAACGGGCTGGCAATTCTCGCCGTATGTGCTCGCGCGCGATTCCAACATTGGTCACGGCGCCGCGCAGACGGGCTTTGACGTGCGTTACGGCATCGGTCCGGAAATGACGGCGGTCGTCACGGTGAACCCTGATTTCGCGGAAGCCGAAGTCGACGCGCGACAAATCAATCTCACGCCGTACGAATTGTTCCAGCCCGAAAAACGCGCGTTC
>DATBAU010000140.1:0-3589 GCA_036271355.1 Rudaea sp.
CTGCACGCCGGCGAGCGTGGCGGAGACGAGAAAAACGTAGCGCAATTTCATATCGGATGACCGCAAAGAATGCTTGCGGTCACCCTAGCGCGAATGAATCGTCAATGCACTACGTTGCCGTCGGCATCGAGCACTTGCACCGTACCCAGATTCAGCGCGCGGACAGGTTGTTCGATCTGCTTGCGATCGCCGACGATCACCCATGTCAACTCATTCGGATGCACCACTTCTTTCGCGGCGTTCTGAATGTCCGCGTTCTTCTGCGCTTCGACGCGATGCTTGAACGTCTGCACGTAATCGTCCGGTCGGTGATAGACGACGATCGACTGCATCGCACCGAGCACGGCGCCGGCGCTTTCATATTGACCGGGCATCGCGCGCATGTCGCCGTTCTTCACCTTCGTGATCTCTTCTTCGGTAAGCGGTTTGCTGCCGACGAGATCGTTCGCTTCCTTCTGCACTTCGGCAGTGGCGGGTCCCGTCTTGTCGGTTTGCACCGGCGCGTACATCAGGAAGATGCGCTGACCGACCGCGTTCGGCGAGAACGAAAACGCGCCGTACGCCCAATGCTTGTCTTCGCGCAGATTCATGTTGAGGCGCGATGAGAACAAACCGCCGAACGCCTGCGTCATCGTCGTGATTTCGAGATTGTTCGGCGCCGTCGTCGACGGCGCGACGATGCCGGCGATGATCAGCGACTGCTGCGAACCGGGACGATCGAGCATGTACACGGTCGATTTCGCCGGCGCTTCCACTTTCGCGAGATTGACGGCCGGCACTTTCGTCGATGGCGCGGTCCAGTCGCCGAATGCGGCGTCGAGTTGCGGGATGATTTCCGCGAGCGTCGTGTCGCCGGCGACGATGATCTTCACGTTGTCGGGACGGATGTAATCGGCGACGAACTTGTGCATGTCGTCGGTCGTGAGCGACTTGATCGCGCTTTCCGTTCCGCTGCCTGTAAACGGGATCGCATACGGATTGCCCTTGCCGTAAATCAGCGGCGGCAAGGTGCGCAGCGCGAGGCCGGTCGGTTCGGTTTTTTCCTGCGCGATGCCGGCGAGCCACTGGCCGCGAATACGCGCGACGTCTTCGTCGCGGAAGGCGGGATTGCGCACGACATCCGCGAGCAGCGCGAGCGACGGCGTCAGTTGCGACTTCAGCGAATTCAGACTCGCGCTGCAGATGTCGAGATCACAGCCGGTCGCGAGCGCGGCACCGAGACGTTCGCGGCGGCGCGCGATCTCGAGCGAGTCGAGCGTCTTGGTGCCTTCGTCGAGCATGCTGGTGGTGAAACTGGCGGTGCCGAGTTTGCGTCCGTGATCGGCCGCGTAGCCGCCGGGGAACAGCAGCTTCAGTTGCACGACCGGAATCGCGCGGCGTTCGCCGAGCACGACTTCAATGCCGTTCTTCAGCTTGCCGTGCTGCAACGTCGGGAAGTTGAGATCGGGGAACGCGTTGACTTCGGGCACGCCCTTGCTGCGATCGACGCCGCTCTTCACGGTCGTGTAGACACGCTTCTCGGGCATCACCGGTTTCGGCGCGCCGGGCGCGGACGCGATGCCTTCGGCTTCGGCTTCATCCTTGTTCGGATCCGGCGTGCCGGGTTTCACGGTAAGCGTGTAGTCGCCTTTCGAAATCCACTTTTGCGCAGCGGCGAGAACCGTCGCGGGCGTGGCCGCTTCCATGCGCTGCTGATCGATCTTGTACGCGCCTGGATCGTTCCGGTACACCTGACCTTCCGCCAGGATTCGCGCTTGCGCGGCAACTTTTTCCACGCTGCGCACGAACTGCGCGCGACGGCGCGCTTTTGCACGATCGAGTTCGTCCTGCGTCGGACCTTCTTTCAGGAATTTCGCCCACTCGTCAGCGATGGCGGCTTCGACCTTGGCCGGATCCACGCCTTTCTTCACGTCGACCTGCAGCTGGAACATGCTCGCGAGCGCAAAATTTTCGATACCAACTTCAACGTCGTCCGCAATTTTATCTTTGTATACAAGTCGGTTGTACAGGCGCGACGTTTTGCCTTCGCCGAGCACGGTCGCGGCAAGACTGAGCAGCGGGCCGTCCGCATCGCCGAGCTGCGGCACGTTCCATTCGCGGTAGATGCGAACCTGCGCGACTTGATCGACCATTTCGCCGCGCGTCGAATCGGTGCGCTGATAAACCCACGGTTGCTGACGCGCGACCGGCGCGCCGGCCGGAATGTCGCCGAAGTATTTTTCGGCCTTCTGGCGCGCGACGGCGGGTGTGATGTCGCCGGCGAGAACGAGCGTCGTGTTCGCCGCGCCGTAGTGATCGGTGAACCATTGCTTCACGTCCGCGAGGGACGCGGCGTTCAAATCCTTCATCGAGCCGATCGTGTCGTGGTGATACGGATGGTTCGCGGGGAACGCATTGACCTGAATATTTTCCTCGACGCGGCCGTACGGTTGGTTTTCGTCCTGGCGCTTTTCGTTCTGCACCACACCGCGTTGCGTGTCGAGTTCCTTCTGGCCGATCGCGCCGAGCAGATGACCCATGCGGTCGGACTCCATCCAAAGCGCCATGTCGAGCGCGGTGGTCGGCACGGTTTCGAAATAGTTGGTGCGGTCGTTCCAGGTCGTTCCGTTCTGGTCGGTGGCGCCAACGAGTTCGAACGGTTTGAAATAACCGGTCTTGTGATTCTCCGAACCGGAGAACATCAGATGCTCGAAGAGATGCGCGAACCCGGTTTTGCCCGTGGGTTCGTCGGCCGAGCCGATGTGGTACCACACCGCAACGTGCACGACGGGCGCCTTGTGGTCTTCGTGCACGACGACGGTCAGGCCGTTTTCGAGCTGGAATTTTTCATACGTCAGATCGACGGTGTCGAACTTCGGCGGTGTCTGTTCCTGCGCGCTCAAGCCGGTACAGGCGAGCAGCAGGGCCAGCGCGAGCGGCTTGGCGACCGAGGACGTGAACGACATGCGATTCTCCGCAGCAAAAAAGGATGACCGGCGAGCCTAGCCCAAGGCTCCAGCCATGACAATGTGCCATTCGCTGCCTGCTTTTGCGCGGTGTTCAGCGGGCCAGAAATTCGAGGACGAGTGCGTTGAATCGCTCGGTGGCGTCGAACGGCGTGCCGTGGCGCGAGTTCTCGATGACGACGACTTCGGCGCGTGGAAAACGCGCGGCTTCGATGTGCTTTTCGGCGAGCGGCGTGTAGTCGTTTTCGGCGGCGATGATCAGCGTTTCGCACGCGAGCTGCGATAGCCGGTCGATCGCGCTCCAGCCGATCAGCGCGCGGATCGATTGCAGGTACGCGCGTTTCGGATTGGCGCCGAGCACATCAATCACGCGCTGGCGTTTCGGTTCCTGATCGTCGTGCGGGAACAGACGTCGCGCGATGAAGCGCGCCGTTCGTTTCAAGCCGAGCAGATGCACGAGCCCGAGTTGCGTTTTTGCTTCGAACCATTTGCGCGGCGTATCCATCCGGTAGTTCGCGAGGGCGTTGCACACGATGAGTTTCGATACGCGTGCGGGTTGTGTGAGCGCCATTTCGATCGCGACGGCGCCGCCCATCGAGAAACCGAGGACGGCTGTCGTCGCGATGCCGAGCGTGTCGAGCAAG